>CAXQKF010000235.1:0-13736 GCA_964224285.1 Donghicola sp.
ATGGCGACACCCTGCGCACCCGCCTGCTGGTCGGTGCCGATGGCCGCCGCAGTGGCGTTCAGGCCCGCGCAGGCATCAAGCGCAGCGGGTGGGACTATAACCAGACCGCTCTGGTCTGCGCGATCGAGCACGAGCTGCCCCACAACGGCATCGCGCATCAGTTCTTTATGCCCCCCGGCCCGCTGGCCATCCTGCCACTGAAGGGCAACGTCAGCTCTATCGTCTGGAGCGAGCGCACCGACCACGCCGCCGCCATCAACGCGCTGGACGACGCCAGCTATATTCAGGTGCTGCGCCCCCGTTTCGGCGACTTCCTTGGCGACATCAAACTGGCGGGGAAACGGTTCACCTATCCGCTGAACATCACCATCGCGAACAGCTTTGTGGCGGATCGTGTGGCGCTGATCGGGGATGCCGCCCATGGCGTCCACCCCATCGCGGGTCAGGGCCTGAACGCAGGGCTCAAAGACGTGGGGGCCTTGGCCGAAGTCCTGATCGACGCGCAGCGCCGCGGCGAGGATATCGCCAGCCCACTGGTTCTGGAGCGTTATCAGGAATGGCGCCGGTTCGATGCGACCTCGATGGCATTGGCCATGGACGCGTTCAACAAGCTGTTCTCGAACGACAACCCGCTCTTGCGTATGGGCCGTGATCTGGGGATGGGCGTGATCAACGCAATGCCCCGCCTGCGTCGGACCTTTATCCGCGAGGCCGCAGGCCTGACCGGCGACGTGCCCCGCCTGCTGAAAGGCGAAGCGCTGTAGGCTGGATCAGTCCAGCTTGCGGGCCTCATCGGGCAACATGATCGGGATACCGTCGCGGATCGGGAAGGCCAGCTTGGCCGACTTCGAGATCAGCTCTTGCGCCTCGGCATCGTATTCCAGCGTGGTCAGGGTCAGCGGACAGATCAGCGCCTCGAGCATACGGCGATCAAAGGTTGCTTGGGTCATTGCATGAAATCTCCGGCGTCTCGGCCACTGTGCAGGGCGTATTCGAGCAGCGTTATGATCGTCTCGCGCCGCGTGGTCAATGACGGGGCCTCGAGCAGCGCCTGCTTGTCCTCGGGCGAGAACGGGCAGAGCATCGACAGCGCGTTGATCAGCATCTCGTCGTCCGCGTCCCCTAGGCTCTCCCAATCCGTCGACAGATCCTGTGACGCGAAATAGCGCGACAACAGATCCATGAACGGCTTGCGGTCAAAGCCCGCGTCCATCTCGGGCTTGCCGAGATCACGGTCGAACCCGCTCCAGTCCACTTCGCAGCGGCGATAGGGCGTGAACCCGTCAATCTCGCGCTTCATACGGAACCTAGAGACGCCAGTCAGCGTGATCATATAGCGCCCGTCCTCGGTTTCCGAGAACTGGGTTAACCGACCCGCGCAGCCAATCGTACTCAGCCCCGAAGCACCCCCTGCCGGCCCCTTTTCGGGCTGGATCATGCCAATCAAACGCTGAGACGTCTTCATGCAGTCCTCGATCATCGCCAGATAGCGCGGCTCGAAGATGTGCAAAGGCAGCCGGGCGCGCGGCAATAGCAGCGCACCGGGCAGAGGGAAAATCGCAATTGTTTCGGGCAGATCAGATGATGACAGCATACGCATCAACTAGGCCCCATTCGCGATCAGGCAAATATCATCGAGCTCAATTTCCGGCGACCGTTCAGAACGACCGGATCGTTGGGCTTGAGCGCGTCGAAAATGGTGAACAGCTGCGCTTTGGCGGCGCCGTCGTTCCACTCGCGGTCCTTGCGGAACAGATCGAGCAGTTCGTTCACCGCACCCTCGGCATCGCCGTTGGCAAACAGCGCCTGCGCCAGATCGAAACGCGCCTGCAGGTCATCGGGGTTTGCCTCGACCGCTGCGCGCAGTTCAGCCACGGGGCCCGCGTCCGAAGACTGCTTGGCCAGTTCCAGCTGCGCGTGCGCGGCCTCTAGCTCGGTGCTCTTGGAAATCTCGACAGGAGCGCCGTTGAGGATGGCCTCTGCTTGCTCCAGATCACCGGTCGCGATGTGCGCGCGGACCAGACCACCATAGGCTTTGGCGTGGTTGGGGTCTTCCTCAAGGATCGCCGCAAACACTTGCGCCGCATCGGCAGCCTCGCCGTTTTCCATCATCTCTTCGGCGGCAGCGATGGCATCATCCAGACCGCCGCTGGCATCGCCGCCAGAGGTCTGAACCACGCGCTCGACGAACGCCTTGATCTCGGAACCGGGGACAGCGCCCTGGAAGCCATCAACCGGCTGACCCTGCCAGAAGGCATAGACGGTCGGGATCGATTGCACGCGGAGCTGGCCCGCGATCATCTGGTTTTCGTCCACGTTCACCTTGGCCATCTTGACCGCGCCCTTGGCCGCCTTCACGGCGTCCTCCAGCAGCGGGCCAAGCGTTTTGCACGGGCCGCACCACGGGGCCCAGAAATCCACAATAACGGGGGTCGTCATGCTGGCCTGCACGACTTTGTCCATAAAGTCGGCTTCGGTCACGTCCATGATCAGATCGTCGGCTGCGGGGGCGGCAGTGCCTTGTCCCAGTTCGAGCATCGTCAAATTCCCTTAGTGGTCTGTTGCCCCATATATGAGGGCACAAATATGAATATCAAAGGTCAAAGCTTGCAAAAACAGGCGCGTGGTCGCTGGGTTGATCCCAACCCCGCACGTCGCGCCGGATGCGGCTGGAGTGCCCCGCGTTCGCGATGTCCTGTGTGGCCCAGATGTGGTCCAGACGGCGGCCCTTGTCCGCACCTGACCAGTCCTTGGCGCGATAGGACCACCAGCTGTAGATCTGCCCCTCGGGGATGTCCTGACGGGTGATGTCGACCCAGTTGCCCGCATCCTGCGCCTGCGCCAGATGCTCGACCTCGATCGGGGTGTGGCTGACGATCTTCAGCAGTTGCTTGTGGTTCCACACGTCGTCTTCGCGCGGGGCGATGTTCAGATCGCCGACCATGATCGCCTTTTCCGGCGCGTTGGCGTGCCACCAGTCCCGCATCTCGGTCAGGTAATCCAGCTTCTGGCCGAATTTCTCGTTGATCTCGCGGTCGGGCTTGTCGCCCCCCGCAGGCACGTAAAAGTTATGCACCCTCACGCCGTTCTCCAGCTGCCCCGCGATGTGGCGGGCATGGCCCAGACCGGCAAAGTCAAAGCTGCACACTTCCTTGATCGGCTGCTTGGACAGGATCGCGACACCGTTGTACCCCTTTTGACCGCGGGCGATCATGTGGTTGTACCCCAGCGCCTGAAACGCCTCCACGGGGATCAACTCGACGGGGCTCTTGCATTCCTGCAGGCACAGCACATCGGGGGCATCCTCGGTCATCAGGCGTTCGACCAGACCGGCCCGCAGCCGGACCGAGTTGATGTTCCACGTCGCCAGAGAAAAGGTCATGTCGCCCCCTGTGTTTCGCTTTTGTCCCCGACGGTATAGCCGCCGCCCCCGCGAACCGAAAGCCGAACCCCTGAAATAAAAAAACCCGGGCACGAAGCCCGGGCAAGTCCAACAGGGAGGTTTGCATATCATAACCCGGATATGCGCGGGGTCTTCAATTCAGGAATGCCTGCATACGCCGTGCCAAACATTGATCTGGCGCAAAGCTTAGGCATTCAGACGGTATCCGCCGGATTCGGTCACAAGAAGGCGGGCGTTCGACGGATCCGGTTCGATTTTCTGACGAAGCCGGTAAATGTGCGTCTCCAACGTGTGCGTGGTCACGCCTGCGTTGTATCCCCATACTTCATGCAAGAGTACGTCTCTGGCAACTACCCCATCGGGCGAGCGGTGTAGAAACTTTAGAATATTGGTTTCTTTTTCGGTGAGGCGGATCTTTTTCTCATCAGAAGTGATCAGCATCTTCATCGAAGGCTTGAACGTATACGGCCCCACAACGAACACAGCGTCCTCGCTCTGTTCATGCTGGCGCAGCTGTGCGCGAATCCGGGCCAGAAGAACGGGGAATTTGAACGGCTTGGTCACGTAGTCGTTCGCGCCCGCGTCCAGACCCAGAATGGTGTCCGCGTCACTGTCATGGCCGGTCAGCATCAGAATCGGGCTTTTCACGCCTTGCTTGCGCATCCGGCGGCAGAGTTCACGGCCATCGGTGTCGGGCAGGCCCACGTCCAGAATCACCAGATCGTACAGACCGTCCTTAACGCGCTCCATCGCTTCGGCCCCATTGCCGGCTTCGAACACGTCAAAATCTTCGGTCATGACGAGCTGCTCGCTCAGCGCCTCGCGAAGGTCCTCGTCGTCATCTACCAGCAGGATCTTGCGCAGTTGCGACATTTGAATTCTCCGTTGTCTTCGTTTTCAAACAGATGCGCCTCACGCACCTTCACGACAAGGTTTGTGGCAGTGCGCTCACGCCCATGTGTCGGTGCGCAGTGATTTATTTCAATTTCCGGCCCGAACCGTTACAGAACCCAGCAACGCAAGTTGAGGAGCGGTAACAATGGCCTTCGCCCCTGACATCACCGAGGATCTGGCCCGCGCCCGTGGCGATTTGCGCATGGGTGTGCCCATTGTCCTGCGCGGCGACAGCGCCCTGCTGGTCATGGCCGCCGAGAGCCTGTCTGCCGAACGCATGGCCGATCTGCGCTCTTTGGGGCAGCGTCCGGTGATCGTCCTGACATCCCGCCGCGCCGAAACCCTGAAGGCTGTGCCCTATGACGGCGATCTGGCCCGCATTACCGTGCCCACCGATGCCGACCTGTGGTGGGTCCGCGCCATGGCCGACCCCAAGCACGACATGGACGTGCCGATGAA
Organism: Donghicola sp.; assembly: GCA_964224285.1. Classification (GTDB taxonomy): domain Bacteria; phylum Pseudomonadota; class Alphaproteobacteria; order Rhodobacterales; family Rhodobacteraceae; genus Donghicola. Next base: position 4,757 of record CAXQKF010000235.1, read on the forward strand.
GGGCCCGTTCCAGATTGCCCGTGGGGGTGACGCCAGCCTGCACCGCTTGGCGATCCAGCTGGTGAAAACCGCGCACCTGCTGCCTGCCGCGCTGGTGGTCCCGCTGGAAAACCCCGAGGCCTTTGCCGCCCAACACCGCCTGACCCTGATCGACGCGCCCCTTGCTGGCCCCGCCATCGCCGCCGAGGCGTCCCTGCATCCCGTTGCCGCCGCGCGCCTGCCCATGGTCGCCTCCGAGGCCGGGCGTCTGCACATCTACCGCCCCGAGGACGGCAACGAAGAGCATTACGCGATCGAGATCGGCAACCCGTCCCGCAACGCGCCCGTATTGGCCCGCCTGCATTCAGCGTGCTTTACCGGCGACGTTCTGGGCAGCCTCAAATGCGACTGCGGCCCCCAGCTGAACGGCGCCCTGAACCAGATGGGCGAACAAGGCGCGGGCGTCCTGCTGTATCTGAACCAAGAGGGTCGCGGCATCGGCCTTGCCAACAAGATGCGCGCCTATGCCCTGCAAGATCAGGGGTATGACACGGTCGAGGCGAACCACCGTCTGGGCTTCGAGGATGACGAACGCGACTTCCGCATCGGGGCGGCGATCCTGCGCAAACTGGGTTTCGACTCGGTCCGCCTGATGACCAACAACCCCCGCAAAATCGCGATGATGGAGAAGATGGGCATCAAGGTCGCCGAGCGTGTCCCCCTCATCCTTGGCCAGACGCCGCAGAACAAAGCCTACCTCGCGACCAAGGCAAAGAAATCGGGGCACCTGCTATGAACAGCCATGATCTGGTGGTCACCCCCACGGGCGTCCGTTTCCTGAACCGCCATTTTCCCTGCACCATCGGGCGCGGCGGCATCACCAGCGACAAACGCGAGGGCGACGGCGCCACCCCCCGCGGCATCCACCGCATTGTCGGGATGCTCTACCGTCCCGACCGCATGGCCCGCCCCGCCGATTGGGCGCTGCCCATTGGCCCGCGTGATCTGTGGTCCGATGATGCGGGGGATCAGGACTATAACCTGATGGTCCGCTCGCCCTATCCTCACAGCCACGAAAAGCTGCGCCGCGCCGATCCGCTGTATGATCTAGTGCTGATCACCGACTGGAACTGGCCCTATGCCGAACGTGGCAAAGGCAGCGCCATCTTTATCCACCAGTGGCGGCGGCCCGGTTATCCGACCGCCGGTTGCGTGGCGTTTCACCCGCAGGATCTGCGCTGGATCGCCAGCCGCATCGCATACGAGACGCGGCTGATCGTTCTGTAATTAATTCGGGTAGTTCCGGCGCATCCACGCCGTGTACAGGGGCTTGATCCCCTTGTAGGCGGTCACATTCCACTGGAACGTATGGATCGCGTTCTTGGGACAGGGCCCCGCATAGTAGAACGTCCCCGAGGGGATCGTCATGTCCCCTGTCGCATTCAGCTTCAGGCGCTTCACGCCATGGTTCCGCAGGGGATCATCCAGATCGACCATCCACAACACCAGATGGGTCGAATCTGCGGGAACCTCTTTGATCACGATCTCGGGGTTGGGCACCGCCATCGGTTTGCCGGTCGTACATCGCGGCATACGACCCCAATCGAACGACATCGACATTTCAGCGAATGAAACAGAGGGGACAGCCATCAACGCTGCCAAAACCAATAAACGAAACCGCATCTCTTACTCCAAGTCCAATGCGGCTAGTCCAGCATCTCGCCAACGCAAGAGCAAGTCACATTACCCGTAGTCGCGCGCACCAAAGATCGCGCTGCCCACACGAACATGTGTCGCGCCGAAACTGATGGCTTTTTCAAAGTCATCGCTCATGCCCATGGACAGACCAGACAGCCCGTTGCGCTCTGTGATCTTGCGCAGCAAAGCGAAATGCAGGCTTGCCTCTTCGTCCACCGGCGGGATGCACATCAGCCCCCGAACGGGCAGGTCCATGCCCTGACATTCCTTGATGAAGGCGTCCGCATCTGCGGGTGCGATGCCTGCCTTCTGGGGCTCTTCACCGGTGTTCACCTGAATGAACAGCTCGGGGCAGTGGCCCATTTCCTGCGCCAGACGGGCGATGGTGGTGGCGATTTTCGGACGGTCCACGGTGTGAATCGACTGCGCCAGTTCCATCGCCTGACGGGCCTTGTTGCTCTGCAAAGGGCCGATCAGGTGCAATTCAATCCCGTCATAAGTCTCGCGGAACATAGGCCATTTGCCCGCCGCTTCTTGCACCTTGTTCTCGCCGAACACGCGGTGGCCTTGCTTCAGAACCTCTTCGACGCGCTCATTCGGCTGCACCTTGGACACCGCGATCAGGGTCACGTCCGCCTCGTTGCGGTCGTGGTCGGCACAAGCTTTGGATAGACGCTGTTTAATCTCGGAGAGGGACATCGCTGAGGGCCTCGTAAGTCTCGATAAAGGGTTTCATGTCGTCGGCAAAGCGGCGCCAGCCACCTTTGGCGGACTTGTAAACCGGCACGCGCACCTGTCCAAGGCTCAATGTCCGCACGGCACCCTCGCCCTCTTCGGGATGAAGGCAAGCCTCTTGCCACGGTAGCTTCACGCCCTCGATCAGGCGCGGAATCTGGGTGTCGGGGTCTTCGACCAGATCCTCATACTGGACCTCGATCATGCGGTCGCCCAACTGGTCGCGGAACGCGTTGACGCACCGCTCAAATAGTACAACTTGCTTGGCGATGTCCTCGAGCTTGAACGCATATTTGTGCGTCCCTTCGGCGAAATGGTTGCGATAGATCGACAATGCCACATCGCGCGGATCACGGCGCACCACGACAAACCGCGCGTCGGGCATCGCCATGGTCAGCGCCGGCATGGTCAGAAACGACATGATCGACTTGTCGGTCACATATTTCGCGTTGCCGTCCGCACACTCGGACAGCGCCGCCCGCATCCGGCGCGCAACCGTATCCAGTACCTTTTGCGAGACGTCCTTCAACGGACCGGGCTCTTTGGTGGTGCCGCCAAGCGAAGCGCGGGCGAGCTTGCTGCCGATTGCCAGTTCCTCGGCGCTGGCGACATCGGAGTGTCGTCCCAGAATGCGCTCGACCAGAGTGGTGCCCGATCGCGGCATCCCGCAGACGAAAATCGGAACGGGGCGGGCCTCTGTTTCGGTGACTGGCGGCAGAACCGCGTCCTTTTGCGCAGCAATCAACCGATCAACCTCTTCTGCCGCGCCATCCATATTGGGCACCGCCTTGGATCGTTGCAGCCTGTTTGCATCGTTGAGGTAGGTGAAAACCTTCGTGTCTTCGCGCTGATCGCCGTAGAATTTGGCCAGCGCGTAGGCGATGTGCCATTTGGATTCATCACTCAGGTCAGGATGCTCGTAAATCTCGAGCATCTTCCCAAGGATTGGATCGTTCGGGTCCATGCGCTGGGGCTGCACCAAACTGCGGTAGTTCTCGCCATGCAGCGGGTTATCCTTGATCAGCTCGCGGATCAGTTTGTTCGCAGCATCAAAGTCGCCAAGCTGTTGACGGATCAGAGCTTCTTTCAGCTTGATCGACCTCTTTTTGGGCACCAGCAACCGGAGTTTCCGCAGCGTTTTCAGAGCTTCTTCATGCTCGTAGCACGCCATCTGCGCATTGCAGAGCGCATAGAGGATATCCGGCACTTTGGGCTGGATGCGATCGGCCTTGCGCAGCGCCTTGATCGCGGTTCTGGGCAGATGCAGCTTGAGAGCGGCAAGCGCCAGATGGAAATGGGCCTCTGCAAATCGCGGGGCGTGGTCGGTGATTTTTTGCAGCAGAGTGAACGAGTCTGAAAATTGCCCCTCATTCCGAAGCTTAATTGCTTTGAGAAGCGCTGTTCTAAGTTCCACAGATACAGGCTTTGCCATCACGGCCCCTCGCAGAAACGGAAGTCAAAAAACTTACTAAGAGAAAAAGAAAAGAGCGGGCAAATGCCCGCTCTTCCCGAAACAAAGATCAGATGATCTTAGAAGGACATCGACAGACCCAGCGAGTAAGCGGTAGCCGCTTCGTCGGTGGATACGTTTTTGTAGTCCATGTAGCCTTCGCCAGCACCCGCCATCAGGGTCAGGCCGCCGCCGAGGTCGTAGTTAGCTGCAACGCCCCAACCACGGTCGGTGTAAACACCGTCCAGGTGCGATTCGCGGTACATTACGCCAGCCGACAGAGCGTCCATGGTGTAAACAGCAGCCAGACCGAACTGGGTAACAACGGGGTCAACGCCGTTCATGGTCAGGGTTGCGGTTTCGATGTAGTTCGCGGTCAGGTCAACCGAACCGATTTCGGTGCCAGCCGACAGGCCCCACGATTCCTGGAATTCGCCGCCCTGGAAACCAGCGCCGAAGTCGTAGCCAGCTACCGAGTAGGTCGCGCCGAAGCCCCAGATGGTTTCGTCGTTGTTCGCGTCGTCAACTTCTGCCGACAGCGACAGGCCAAAGCCAGCTACCGAGTAGTCGTAACGTGCAACCTGGTTGTCGAAGCCGCCGTCGATGCCAGCGTCCGAAGCCGAGAAGGTGGTCGCTGCGTCAGCGATGTCACCGATTTTGTCGGTGCCTTCGATTGCTTTGTCCAGCGCGCCATCGGTGTCGCCCATGGTCAGGGTGCCGAAGTCGCCCGAGATGAATACTGCTTCGGGGCCACCGTTGGTCGAGCCAAAGCCGCCTTCTTCGTCGAGGTCAATGGTCGCACCGAAGGTGATGCCGTTGTCCGACTCACCCGACAGGGTGAATTTTACGTCGATGTCAGTGTGGAACTGATCACCAGCCGAGTTGTTGTGAACGTTGGTTGCAGCTGCGGAGTTGTCACCAACTGCCTGACCGCCAACAATACCCATTTCTGCCGAGCCCGAGAGGCTCACTTCTGCCGCGGCGATGCCTGCGGTTGCGATCAGCGCGGTGGTCGCGAAAAGAACGTTTTTCATTTTTTCCCTCATGTGTCGTAAGGCACGTACCAATCCGGTGTACCGGTTTTGATGAAGTTTGAATGCACCCAACACCCCCCCTGTTGCAAGTCAACGATGGCACCCCTTGGCAACAAACAGTTAAGTGATGCTCATTTGCCACAAGAGATTTTCCGGGGCGTTTCCATCGGCTTTGGGTGATGACGATCACGCGAATTTACAGGCCCTTATAGTATAAGAGACAAAAGCTGCCTTGTCGGCAGGGATCAGGACCGCTAAGCAGCTAAAGTGACTTTTCGACTTTTTAGGAGAGCCCGCATGACCCGCGCGACGGCCCGTATTGTTCTACTCTCACTTGCGATGGCGACCGGCCTGACCGGATGCGGGAAATTTGCCTCCCAGAAATCGTCCACCGACGCCCGCGATGATTTCTTTGAAGAACAAGGTGTGGAGACAAACCGCACCAAGATTTTCAACATGTTCATCAAACCCGACCGCGAAGAGGTTGGCGAGGTTAACAGGTACCTGTGGAATGCGTCACTCGAAGTACTGAACTTCTTGCCAATCGAAACGATTGATCCGTTCTCGGGCGTTGTGTCCACCGGATATGGCACGCCTCCGGGCGGTGGCCGTGCGTACCGCGCGACGGTCTATGTGACCGACAGCGCTCTGGATGCACGTTCGCTGAATGTGGCGCTGCAATCCCAAGGCGGTCCGGTCAGCATCGACACCCAGCGCGCCGTTGAGGATGCGATTCTCACCCGTGCCCGCCAGCTGCGCGTGGCCGATCTGGGGCTGTAAACGCCACTCCGGCAGCTGCACAAAGAAGGGGCCCGCGGGCCCCTTTGTCATGTCCGGAGTGTGGAATCGCCGCCCTTAGTCGTGGGGCTCCAGTCTGGGGCGGGCGATCAGATTCTCGATCCAGTTCAGCTGGTTGGGCATACACACGGTCTTCAGATCATACTTGGACACCGCCAGATCCCGTGCGTTTTTCCCAAGTTTCGCTGCCAACTCTTTGTCATCCAGAACGCGGCAGACCTGATCCACCAGCCCCGCCTTGTCAAAGAAATCGACCAGCAGACCATTGTGCCCGTCCACCAGAACTTCGGTCACGGGGGCAACGGTGTTGGCGATGATGGGCGCTTCGCTCGCCATTGCCTCGATCATCGACCACGACAGGACGAAGGGGTAGGTCAGGTACACATGGGCACTGGTGACCTGCAGCATGGTCAGGAACTTGTCGTAGGGAATCTTGCCAAGGAAATGGACGCGCGCCCAATCCTCGTCCGGTATCTGCCCGCGCACTTCGTCGATGAATATCTGCTTCCACGTCTGCCCGCGCGGCGGCGCAGCGCCATAGCTGACACCATCCCCGCCCACGATCAGCACCGTCGCATTCGGGCGGCGCTTTAGCAGCTCTGGCAGAGCGCGCATAAAGATATGGTAGCCACGATAAGGCTCGAGGTTACGATTCACAAAGGTGATCACCTCGTCCTCTTTGGTCAGGGACAGGTCCGCGATCTCTAGCCGGGCCTCGGGATTCGGGCGCACATTGTCCGTATCGATTCCGTCATGGGAAATCGTGATTCTGGGCTTCAACGCGTCCGGATAGGTCGAGAGCTGGAACTTGGTCGGGCAAATACCGGCATCCATGATCTCGTGATGCAGACGGTTGTTCAGGTTCTTCATGCGGATTCGCAGGGGCTCTGTCGCCACCTCGCGCGCGGGGAACTCCGGATCGAAATTCAGACCGCCATCCGCCGCCTGATAATATAGCTCGCAGAACAGACCGAGGCGCGTGTTCGGCCAGACGTCCTTCATGAACAGCGACTCACCCCAACCGGGGTGCGCAATCACCGCCGCGGGGTTGAAACCCTGCTTCTTGAGATCAAGAGCGGCGCGGTATGCCCCCTCGGCGCGGTGCAGCTTGGTGTCCATATCCAAGAGCCACCCGTGAACCTGCTGCGCTTTGGGCGCTTTGATCTGGTAGGGGACGACGGTCACACCCTCCCACTTCTGGGTCTTGTTCACACGCGGGGTCAGCGCCAGAACGCGATGCCCCTTGGCCGCCAGAGCTGGCGCCAGGTGTTTGAACTGACCGGGGAAGTTGTTGTGAATAAATAAAATGTCCATGTAACACGCACTACCACAATTCTGTCGCCACCCGAGATAGTCAGAAGCGGCGATGCTTCACAACGGTAAATCAGTAAAAAAACAGGCTGCCTCTGGACCAAAAGGCCACACAAGCCTATCACCCCGCGCAAGTATCGCATGATCGGGGTCCGTCTGATGTCACGCTATGAAGCCAACGCAATCGAAGCCAAATGGCAAAAGTCCTGGGAAGAGGCCGGTGTGTTCACCGCCGAACGCAGCGACGACAAGCCAAAGTACTACGTGCTCGAGATGTTCCCCTATCCGTCGGGCCGCATCCACATGGGTCACGTGCGCAACTACACCATGGGCGACGTGATCGCGCGCTACAAGCTGAGCACCGGCCACAACGTGCTGCACCCCATGGGGTTTGACGCCTTTGGCATGCCTGCGGAAAACGCGGCGATGAAATCGGGCGGTCACCCCAAGGACTGGACCTATGGCAACATCAACGAGATGGTCAGCCAGATGAAGCCCATGGGCTGGTCGCTGGACTGGAACCGCATGTTCGCCACCTGTGACGTGGAATACTACGGTCAGCAGCAGGCGCTGTTCCTCGATATGCTCGAGGCGGGTCTTGTCTACCGCAAGAACGCCGTCGTGAACTGGGATCCGGTCGACATGACCGTTCTGGCGAACGAACAGGTGGAAAACGGCCGCGGCTGGCGTTCGGGCGCTCTGGTCGAGCGCCGCGAACTGACCCAGTGGTTCTTCAAGATCAGCGATTACTCGGACGAACTTCTGTCCGCACTGGACACGCTGGACAACTGGCCCGCCAAGGTGAAAACCATGCAGGCGAACTGGATCGGCAAGTCGCGCGGTCTGCAGTTTGCCTTCTCGACCGTGGACGCGCCCGACGGGTTCGACCGCATTGAGGTCTACACCACCCGCCCCGACACCCTGATGGGCGCCAGCTTTATGGGCATCTCGCCCGATCACCCGCTGGCCAAGCAGCTGGAGCAGACCAACCCCGAGATCGCGGCCTTCTGCGCGGACTGCCGCCGCATGGGCACCACCGAGGAAGAGCTGGAAAAGGCCGAGAAGAAGGGCTTTGACACCGGTCTGACCGTGCGCCACCCCTTCGACACCTCGTGGGAGCTGCCGATCTATATCGCGAACTTCATCCTGATGGATTACGGCACCGGCGCGATCTTTGGCTGCCCCGCCCATGACCAGCGGGACTTTGAATTCGCCACCAAGTATGGCCTGCCCATCGCCCCTGTTTTCGTGTCTGCGGACGTGGAAGCGGACGGTGCAGATGAGTATTTTCACAAAGCAGAAAGCGCATTCGTTCCGATGAAGTCGGAGAAGGTCCGCTACATTCGCGGGTTCTGCGGCGCCGAGGTCCAGACCGGCGAAGAGGCTGTGGATGCCGCCGTCGAGTTCTGCGAGTCGCAGGGCGTGGGTCAAGGCGTCACCAAGTTCCGTCTGCGTGATTGGGGTCTGTCCCGTCAGCGCTACTGGGGCTGCCCGATTCCCGTGGTGCACTGTGAGGCCTGCGGTGTCGTTCCCGAGAAGAAAGAGAACCTGCCGGTCAAACTGCCCGACGATGTGACCTTTGACGTGCCGGGTAACCCGCTGGACCGTCACCCCACTTGGCGCAACTGTGAATGTCCGTCCTGTGGTGCGCCCGCGCGCCGCGAGACCGACACCATGGACACCTTTGTGGACAGCTCGTGGTACTTTGCCCGCTTTACCGCGCCCCGCGCCGGTACCCCGACGGATGCGACCGAGGCCGAGTACTGGATGAACGTCGACCAGTACATCGGCGGCATCGAGCACGCGATTTTGCACCTGCTGTATTCTCGCTTCTTTGCCCGCGCGATGCAGATCTGCGGCCACCTGCCGGAGAAATCCATTGAGCCGTTCGACGCCCTGTTCACCCAAGGCATGGTCACACACGCGATCTACAAGACCACGAACGATCAGGGGCGGCCGGTCTACCACTACCCTG
>CAXQKF010000236.1:0-10826 GCA_964224285.1 Donghicola sp.
CCATGACCCTCGAAGGCGAGAGCGCCGAAGACGCTGGCGAAAAGGTCGGGCTCTCGGCCTCTTCGGCGCGGGTGGCTCTGCACCGCGCCCTGAAACAACTGGCACGCATTGCCGAAAGGACCAAGAATTGACCTCCCCTCAGGACACCGACGCGTTCATCGCGGCCCTCGCGGCGCGCCCTGCGCCAGAACCGCTGGACCTCTCCCGTGCGGCGGGCTGGATCGGGGCGGCATTTGCCGTGGGCCTCGGGGGCGTACTGTCGGCACTTGGCATTCGAGCTGATCTGGGTGCGGCCCTGTTAGAACCGGTGACGCTGGCCAAGAACGTCTTGCCCTTGTTGTTGGCCTCTCTCGCTCTGCCGTTCGCCTTTGTCACCACGCGCCCGACGGGCACCCCGCCCCTGTGGCTGCTGATCCCGCCTGCGCTACTGGCGATTGGCCTGTTCCTGCTGCGCCTGTCGAACACCGCCCCGGCAGAGATCGGAGCCGCCGTCATGGGCCAGACCGCTGCGGCATGTCTGGTGTCGATTACCGCCATCTCGGCCCTGCCCCTCTTCGCCGGAATACGCGTCCTACGACGCGGCGCGACAACCAGACCCGTGCAAACAGGCGCTCTGCTAGGGCTGGCTATCGGAGCACTGGCGGCAGCTGGCTACGCGCTACACTGCAACGAAGATTCGCCAATGTTCTACGTGACTTGGTACGGTGCAGGCATCCTGATCAGTTCAGGCATTGGCGCGTGGGCCGGTCACAGATACTTGCGCTGGTGAACCACAGCGACGCCCCGAAAAAACAAAACGCCCTCGCGCATTGCGGAGGGCGTTTTTGTTGTTACGCAGTAGAAGCACGGAACATTCACCGACAAACTCAGGCTTAACTGCGCTGGGTTTAACCGTCTGTCACTACTTGGAAAAGTGGTGCCCGGGGGCGGAATCGAACCACCGACACGAGGATTTTCAATCCACTGCTCTACCCCTGAGCTACCCGGGCTGGGTGAACGTCTCCGTTCGGGTGAGGGAGGTATTATGCCGAGTTCTCGGGAGTGTCCAGACCCGAAACAGAAAAAATCAGTGGGGTTTCGATTTTTTTTGTTCAGCCTCCTCAAGGGCCTGTTCCAGATCCTCGGGATCGGTGGATGGCACGGCATACGAGCCCGTCATCCACTTGGCCAAATCGATGTCCGCACAGCGTCTGGAGCAGAACGGACGGTATTTCGGATCGGTCGCGCCGTCACAGATCGGGCAGGCCATTTACACCCCCTTGGGCAGAGTTTCTTTTAGCGACCGGCGCTCGCGCTTGCGCTGCAGTTCAAAGTGGCCAAGGGTCGTCCATCCCAGCAGCGCAGTGTCGATACCGTCTGCCTTGAAGGCCGCACGCAGGCTGGTTTCAAAGGTCCGGCGCTCTTTCTTGGGCATAGGGGCGAGGTCCAGAACGATCTGCCCACCAAGGCCGCGCAAACGCAAGGCACGGGGGATCGCGCGGGCCGCAGCAAAGTTCGCCTTGGTGCCAGCCGCGTGGGACGAGTCCCCGCCGGTGTTCACGTCAATCGCCACCAGTGCACGGGTCGGTTCCACATACATGAACCCTCCGCCCTCGAGCACGACTTTGGCCGAGGATAGTTCTTCGATGGCATCCAGAACGCCGTTCCCTTCGAAGCTGCCCGCCTCGGAATCCACGGTCGCGCGCTCGTGCCATTCGCGCCAGGCCTGCAGGTGGGGCCCGTCGCCTTCGACCAGCTTTTCGGCGTCCGTGCCTTCGCGGTCGGCCAGCACGGCGTTGGCCATGTCGAGCATTGCAGTGACATCTTCGGCGATATCCTCGTCGTCCGCTTCGGCACAGGCAGAGCGCAGAATCAGACCAAATTCGCTGCCCTGCATGGTGCCCTTTGCGATGCCTTGCAGCTCGTCCCGGCGGTCGTCGTCGCGGATCGAGCGGCTGATGTTCAGGCCCGGTTTGTCAGGGGTGATAATCGCGTAACGGCTCTTGAACAGGACGTCCAAGGTCACGGGGATCGCTTTGCCCGGTTCGGCATAGCCAGTGACCTGCACCAGAACGGCATCACCGGGGGCAAGCCCTTTGGTCTGACGCAAGAAGCAGTTGCCGTCGGGCGTTTTCAGGAACATGCCGCCCTGCCCCTTCATAGGGCGGTCGGCAATGGCGCGGTAGATGGTGCCCGGACGCGGCATATCGCTGTCGATCAGAAGGTCTTCGAGTTTGCCATCCACCAAAAGCGCAGCAGCCTCGACCTCTCCGATGTGGTCCAGGGCAATCAGACGACCTTTCATGTCTTTATTCTCCGTAAAGAGGGTATCCTGCGGCCTGAAGCAGGTTCGCGGTTTCTGCCATGGGCAGACCGACGACCGCAGTAAATGATCCGTTGATCCACGGGATGAACGCGCTTGCCGCGCCCTGGATCCCGTATGCGCCTGCCTTGCCCTTCCAGTCACCACTGGCGAGGTAGGTGTTCAACTCGTTGTCCGAGAGGCGCTTCATCATGACTTGGGTGACGACAGACTTTTCCCACAGCTTGCCCGCCTTGCGCACGGCAACAGCGGTGATCACACGGTGACGGCGACCGGACAGGGCCAAGAGGAAAGAGGCAGCCTCTTTCTCGTTCTCGGGCTTACCCAAGATGCGGCGCCCCAGCGCGACAGTCGTATCTGCGGAAAGGATGATGTCGTCCGCACCGCCGGGAACAGCCAGAGCCTTTTCCCGCGCCATGCGTTCGCAGTATGGACGGGGCTGTTCGCCCCGCTCCGGCGTTTCGTCGATATCCGGCGACCAGATATCATCGGCCACGACGCCCATTTGCGCCAACAGTTCCCGCCTGCGCGGGCTGCCCGAGCCGAGGATTAAAGCCACTTCGATTACTTAAAGCGGTAGTTGATCCGACCCTTGGTCAGATCGTAGGGGGTCATTTCCACCTGTACGCGGTCGCCAGCCAGAACGCGGATGCGGTTTTTGCGCATCTTGCCTGCCGTGTGTGCGATGATCTCATGGCCGTTCTCAAGCTCGACCCGGAATGTCGCATTAGGCAGGAGTTCCTTCACGACGCCGGGAAATTCGAGCAGTTCTTCCTTGGCCATGTTCACTCCGTAAGTAATTTCGCCCGAAAGGATGGGCGCGCCACTAGATGGGCCGATTATAGCAGTTTTTCAAGGACAATCTCAGAAAGAAGACAATTCCACCGCAGAAACACGCGGCAGTTGCTCTTCCCAGTGGGTCAAATTGAGCACCACGCCGTCTCTTCGGACCTCCGCGATCTGGTCAAAGTCGATCTCGGCATAGGTCCAGCCCGGCTGGTTCAATATACCTTCGGACAGAACGCCGTTGGGGTCAAACCCTTTATCCGGCGGGCAGAAGACCCCGCCCCGCCCTACATTCATGTCCACCGCCTCGCACCATGGGGCCTCGCCCACGTTCGAGGCCATGACTGTGACGCACTGGCATTCCAGAGCGCGCGCCATAGCGCCAATGCGGACACGGCTGTAGCCGGATAGGGCCTCGGTGGCCGATGGGACAAGAATCGCCTGACAGCCCGCATCGACCAGGGCCCGCGCCAGCAGGGGAAACTCCGAATCATAGCAGATCAGGATGCCGATCTTGCCGATCGCGGTATCAAAGACCTTGAGCGGACCGCCCCCCGCGATCCCCCAATCCTCGCGTTCGAAGCGGGTCATGATCTGTTTGTCCTGCCAGTCCATCCTACCCGAAGGATTAAAAAAGCGGGCACGGTTCACGATCACATCCCCATCCGGCACGGGTGCACTGGCGGACAATATGTAAGTTCCCGTATCGCGAGACAACTGGCTGTGCAATTCGTCTGCCTCGGCCACCCGATCGGATACCGCACGTATCGAACCCGCCAGATCGCCGGCTTGTTCTGCCCCTGCCAGCGACGCCAGCTCCATCGCGCCATATTCCGGAAAAACCAGCATTTCCGCGCCGTTATCGGCGGCTTCATGGACCCATCGGGTGACTTTATCCGCGTAACTTTGCCAAGAATCGTGCCATTCAATCGGATAGGCAGCAGTTGCGACTTTCATCTTTTGGGTCCCTATTTCTATGGCCATAAGCCTTTTCCGGTTGTCGCCAACCTACGCAAGTCGTTGATCAAACTACCCTAAAGTCAACCACATCAACGAAAGGCAGTAGATTCTGCACTGATGTGCCCAAGCTTTTTGCAAAACATGTAGGTATACCAAATGTACTCGGCGTTAGTCGAGCGAGGGGCGCCAGCGGCGCCACTGGTCGGAAGTTTTTAATTTTTTCAGAGTGTCCGTTTTCCCCGTCCACGCGAACGAAGAAGTTCCCAGCCGGGTACCTTTGCGAGTGACGGTAATGAGTTTGACAGTTTGTAGCATATTACGAGTGGCCCGCTTAGAACACTTCACCCCAAATCCCCCAACCCCCTGGCCCCCTCACCCAAATTTTCGGACGAAAGGTCGCGGATCCAAAACTGGAGCGGCTTTTTCGACTCGGCCTCTTCTCCGACATCTTTCCAGCTGAACTGCGCAACCACCCCGTCCAGCGGGCGGTACCCGTGCTTGCGCCAGAACGGATCAAGAGGCGCATAGTCCGCCGGTCGCATCGGATGATCCGCCGGTCGCTGCACACCGCAGAACGCCGTGTAGCGGGCGCCCACAGACCGCGCATGTGCCTCGCGTAGGTCAAAGAACCGATGCCCTGCCCCTTGGCCGCGATAGTCGGGCAGCAGGACCGACTCGGCGCAGTAGAAGATATCGGCAAGGTCAAAACCCGCCCCCTCGAACGCGGCCCCGAAATCCTCGGCATGGTCCAACATCGGGGTTCCGGTCGCCGCCCCCACGAGCCGCGACCCATCAAAGGCCCCGACCAGAACGGTCTGATCGCTCTGGCGGTAGACCTCCAGATACTTGCGTTCGTAGTCGAGCGATCCGTCATACAGATAAGGCCAGTCCCGAAACACAGTGATCCGCAGACGCGCCACATCATCCAGTGCCGCGTCCAATGCCTCGCCCCGCAGGGTTTCGATGCGCAGGGTCACTGGACCTGCCGGACCCAGTCAGAGAGGTTATAGTAGGTCACCACGCGGGTGATTTTGCCCCCCTCGAGGCTAAAGAACGTGCCGGCGGGCAGACGGTAGGTCTGGCCTTTGGCCTCGGGCAGGCCTTCGTCCGTTTCCAGATAGGTGCCGTTCACGATAAATTCGGCCGCCGCGCGGGTGCCGCCTTCGGCTTCGAACAGCACGATGCCGGTCAGGGTCTCTTTGTAGCAACGGGTCATATGCGCGTTGAACTCGGAGAATTTCTCTTTGCCTACGCGGATATTGCCCTCGTTCACGTGGTGCGCCACGTCGTCGGACAGGCATTCCAGCATGCCATCGGTGTCGCCTGCGTTAAACGCATCGTAATAACGGCGCAGTACGTCGGTCGCGCTCATTCAGTCCTCGCTTTCTGGCGGCCCGAATGCTTCTGTCAGCCGCTGCACAATCTGGTCACGAGCGGCCCTATACTGCACCAGCTTCGCATCGCGAGTTTCACCCAATCCTGTCGGATCGAGGATAGGCCAATAGTCTACGTCGAGATGGAAGAAACGGGTCAGTTCCAACGCGCGCCGCTGACTGGCAGGAGACAGTGCAATGATCAGGTCAAAGGACGACAGGTCATCGCCCCATTGCTCCATCTCATCGAAGCTGCGGGACCGGTGCCGGTCCAGCTCTACCCCGACCTCTTTGCAAACGGAAACGGCAAAGCCATCGATCTCCATGTCGTTCTTGACGCCAACCGACTGGACATAGCATTTCTGACCGTAGAGCTTTTTCATCAAGCCCTCGGCCATAGGCGAACGGACTGCGTTGTGATCGCAGCAGAACAAGACCGACTGAGGCACCTCCCGCGTCAAAAACTACCCTCCGAAATGCAATACGCAGATCAGAGTGAACAGCCGCCGCGCTGTATCGATATCCAGCTCGGCTTTGCCTTCGAGACGTTCCTGAAGGATGCGCGCCCCTTCGTTGTGGATGCCGCGACGGGCCATATCGATGGCCTCGATCTGGCTGGGGGGCATCTTTTTCACCGCGTCAAAGTAGCTGGCGCAGATCTGGAAGTAGTCCTTCACCACCTGGCGGAACGGCCCGAGTGACAGGTGGAATTCGGCGGCTTTCTCGCCGCCTTCGGTGTTCAGATCAAAGACCAGCCGTTTATCGCGGATCGACAGATCCAGATGGTAGGGGCCGTCCGGCGCGGGACGGTCATCCCGCGCAGGCAGAACAAGGCTGTTGTCTTCGAGCAGGTCGAACATCGCAACGCGACGTTCCTGTTCGATCTCGGGGGTCGGCGGCGGGAGGGCGCTGGCGTCCAGAGTGATGTTAGAGATACGTGACATGGGAGGGGGGGACACTAACAGTTACTATCTTCACCCATATCTTTAGTGACCATCAAGGCAGGTGCAAGCGCATTGCCCCGATCACAGCGATTTCTGGTTCACCCGTTCCGATAGCTTTTCCGCAGATTCGACCCGTTCGCTGTACCGATCCAGCAAATAGGTATTCAGATCACGGGTCAGCCAGGTGAACTTGACCAGCTCTTCCATGACGTCGACCACGCGGTTGTAATAGGGGCTAACCAGCATCCGGCCGTCATCATCGAATTCGTGAAAAGCCTTGGCCACGCTGCTCTGGTTTGGGATGGTCAGCATCCGCATCCAGCGACCCAAGGTCCGCATCTGGTTCACAGTGTTAAAGCTCTGGCTGCCGCCACACACCTGTAGAAGGGCCAGCGTCTTGCCCTGCGTCGGACGCACCCCGCCCAAAGCCAGCGGAATCCAGTCGATCTGCGCCTTCATCACGGCGGTCATCGCGCCGTGGCGTTCGGGGCTGGACCAGACCATGCCCTCGGCCCACTGGGCAAGTTCGCGCAATTCGGCAACCTTGGGGTGGCTGGCCTCTTCGGCATCCGGCAGGGGCAGACCGTTGGGATCAAAGAACCGCACTTCGGCGCCGAACCTTCTGAGGATGCGTGCGCCCTCTTCGGCCAGCAGGCGGGAATAGGACCGCTCGCGCAGCGATCCGTACAAGATTAGAATCCGCGGCGCATGCTTGCTGCGCTTTACGTTGAATAACCGTTCGAAATCCAGTTCCTGAAACAGAAAATCATCAATATTCGGCGTGTCAGTCACAAAGCATTCCCTTCTTCGTCGACCAGGATTTTTCCTGATCTATCCAGAATCGGGCCCTGCAGGGGCTGTGCCAAAAGCGGCAAAATATTCGACATCGGACGGCAAATCGCCGCCCCTTTCGGAGAGGTCACAATCGGCCTTTCGACCAGAATGGGATGTTCGACCATCATATCGATGATCCGGTCCTCATCCGCATCAGCCAGACCTAGGTCTTTGGCTACGGCCTCACCCTTTCGCAGAGCGTCGCGGGCGGTGATTCCAGCCTGCGCGAACAGGGTGACCAGCTGATCACGGGTCCAACCGGTTTTCAGGTATTCGACCACCTCTGGCGCCTCGCCCGCTGCGGTCAGGATCGCCAGAGCGTTGCGCGATTTGCTACAGCGGGGGTTGTGGTAGATGGTCGTCATGGCCCTGCCCCCTTAGTCATTCAGCGACTTCAGGCGCGCGGTCACGGACAGGCCGTGGGACTGAAGGCTTTCGGATTTCGCCAGAACCTCGGCAGCGGGGCCTATGGCGCGCAGGGAGGCGGGGGTCATTTTCGCCAGTGTCGTGCGCTTGACGAAATCCATCACCGATAGGCCAGAGCTGAAACGAGCCGAGCGCGCGGTGGGCAGAACGTGGTTGGGACCGCCCACATAGTCGCCAATCGCCTCGGGCGTCCAAGCACCAAGGAAAATCGCGCCTGCATGGGTGATCTTTTCCGACAGAGCGTCAGGATCGGCCACGCACAGTTCTAAATGCTCGGGCGCAATGCGGTCCGACAGTTCCGCCGCCTGATCCAGATTATCCACCAGAATAACCGCGCCGAAATCGCGCCAGCTGGCACCGGCAATCGCGCGGCGCTCCAGTGTTTCCAGATAGGCCTCGACCGAGGCGCAAACATCACGGGCAAACTCTTCGCTGTCGGTGATCAGGATGGACTGCGCGCTTTCGTCGTGCTCGGCTTGGCTCAGCAGGTCCAACGCGATCCAATCGGGGTTGTTGTCCTGATCCGCGATCACCAGAATTTCCGAGGGGCCCGCGATCATGTCGATGCCGACCTTGCCGAATACACGGCGCTTGGCCGCCGCGACAAAGGCGTTACCGGGGCCGGTAATCTTGTCCACGGGTTTGATGGTGTCGGTGCCGTAGGCCAACGCGGCCACGGCCTGTGCGCCGCCCACGCGGTAGACTTCGTCCACACCGGCCAGACGGGCGGCCAGAAGAACCAGCGGGTTCGCGACGCCATCGGGGGTCGGCACGGTGATCGCCAAACGTTTCACCCCAGCCACCTTGGCGGGAATCGCGTTCATCAGCACCGAGCTGGGATAGGACGCCAGCCCACCGGGCACATACAGGCCCGCCGCGGACACAGCCGTCCAGCGCCAGCCCAGTTCTGCGCCACTCTCGTCGATCCAGCGCTGGTCTTCGGGCATCTGGCGTTCGTGATAGGCGCGGATGCGGGCCGCAGCCAGTTCCAGTGCCTCGCGTTCCTCGGCGGGGACTTGGGCGATCAAGGCTTCAATCTCGGCCTCACTGAACTCCAGTTGATCCGCGCTCAGGTCCATCCGGTCGAATTTCGCGGTGTAGTCCAGCAGGGCCGCATCGCCGCGCGCCCGCACGTCCGCGATGATTTCCGCCACGATATGATCCACATCGGGGCTGTCCTCGCGCTTGGCACCGAGCAGCGCGGTGAACTGGTCTTCGAAATCGGCGTCACGGGTGGACAGGAATACGGGCATGGACTGCGGCTCCTAATATTACGGGCGCAGACATAGACCGCAGGGGCGCAGTGCTCAAGAACTACTGGCCGTTCGGGGCGCGACCCCGCGCCCCACCGGTTCAGGCCCCGTGGTCCGGAACCTTGCCCGAAGGCGCATAGTACGGGCGGGTCACGTCGCGCAGGTTCGCCTCGATCGCCTCGACCGACAGGCGCAGGGCGCCATCGCCCGCAAAATGCAGGGTGATGTGGCCGCTGGGGGCCTCGGTTTCGGAGAACTCGACAGACAGCAGCGACAGAACGGTATCCTTGTCGCTGCGGTCGATCCCTTGGGACGACACGGCGCGCACGGTTTCAAAGGCCAGCACCGACTGCACACGCTCGGGGCGGGGGGCGGACTTGTCCTCCCAGCGGAAGCGGTTCAGCAGCAGGGCAAAGCGCCCTGCCCCGCGGTCGAACTTCATCTCGGCGGTGGGCAGGACCGAATCCTGCACCAGCGCCGAAATCACGCTCAGATCATCGGCATCCATCGCCCCGAGGTTAACGGGCTTGGGGCCGGCATCTTCGAAACGGGCGTCCTGTGTCACTCTTCCTTGACCCTTTCGATCTTGGCGCCGCAGGCACCCAGTTTGGTCTCGACGCTCTCGTAACCGCGGTCGAGGTGATAGACGCGGTTCACGCGGGTCTCTCCTTCGGCGGCCAGACCGGCCAGAATCAGCGAAACCGAGGCACGCAAGTCAGTCGCCATGACGGGCGCACCGCGCAGACGGTCAACACCGGTGACTTTGGCAGTACCGCCGTGCACTTCTATCTCTGCGCCCATACGGATCAGTTCGGGCGCGTGCATGAAGCGATTCTCGAAGATTTTTTCTTCGAGGACGCTGGTGCCGTTCGCCGTACACATCATCGCCATGAACTGCGCCTGAAGGTCGGTCGGGAAACCGGGGTAAGGCTCGGTAGTCACGTCGATCGCATCGACACGGCCATTTTTGCGGGAAACCAGAACGCCATCCTTGGTCGGGGTCACAGAGACACCAGCGGCTTCCAGCTTTTCAACAAAAGCCCCCAGCAATTCAATCGAACCACCCAAGACCTCTACTTCGCCGCCAGCAATCGCGGGGGCCAGCATGTAGGTGCCCATCTCGATTCGGTCGGCCACAACACGGTGAGTCGCGCCATGCAGACGGTCCACGCCCTGAATTTCGATGCGGCTGGTGCCTTCGCCCTCGATCTGGGCCCCCATCGCACGCAAACACTGGGCCAGATCGACGATCTCGGGTTCGCGGGCGGCGTTGTTCAGCACCGTGGTGCCCTTGGCCAGAGTTGCCGCCATCAGGGCGTTCTCGGTCGCGCCAACCGAGGCAAAGCGGAAATCAACGATCCCGCCCTTCAGGCCGTTTGCAGCCTTGGCGTGGACATAGCCGTCTTTCAGCTCCAGCTCCGCGCCCATCGCCTCGAGTGCGGTCAGGTGCAGGTCGACGGGACGCGCACCAATGGCACAGCCACCGGGCAAAGACACAACCGCATGACCGTCGCGGGCCAGCATCGGACCTAGCACCAGAATCGACGCACGCATCTTGCGGACGATGTCATAGTCGGCCTTGTGGTTGTTCAGCCCGTGAGAGGACAGCGCCAACACACGGCCGTCGTTCAGGCTCTGGACCTCTGCCCCAAGCGATTGCAGCAACAGGGTCATGGTGCGGATGTCCGACAAACGCGGGGCATTGGTCAGGGTCAGCGGCTCGTCGGACAGCAGAGTCGCGGGCATCAGCGTCAGACAGGCATTCTTTGCGCCGGCAATCGGGATTTGGCCGCGCAGTTCAGTGCCGCCTTGTACGATGATCGAATCCATTAACTCTCTTCCTTATCCTGCTCGGATGAATCGTGTCGGGTTTTCGCCTGAGCCTTGCGCTTGGCCATGTTTGCCTTGAGCGCAGACTTGAGCCGATCCTCCCGGCTGGGATCCTTGT
>CAXQKF010000237.1:0-5856 GCA_964224285.1 Donghicola sp.
CTCCCAACGGGGCTGCTTGGCGCTGAATTCCGGCATGATCCGCCACATGGGCTGGTTCTTGTCGAAGTCGTCTTTGAATTGCTGAAGTGCCGCAACCAAGGTGTTCCAGCGGCCCTTGGTAATCCCGATGGTGAACATGATGAAGAAGCTGTAAAGGCCGGTCTTTTCGACCACAACACCGTGCTCTGCCAGATATTTCGACACGATCGAGGCCGGAATACCCATGTCCTCGAAACGGCCGTCAATATTCAGGCCGGGGGTGATGATGGTCGCCTTGATCGGGTCGAGCATGTTGAAGCCCGGCGCCATGTCGCCAAACCCGTGCCAGCTGTCCTCGCCATCCGAAGCGTTTACGCCCTCGGCATCGGTTTTCTTCAGTTCCCAGTCCTTGGCGCGGCCGATGCCTTCGTCGGCCAGTTTCTCGGGGCCCCAGACCTCGAACCACCATTCATTCTCACCGAACTCCTCGTCCACCTTGCGCATAGCGCGGCGGAAATCGAGGGCCTCATCGATGCTCTCTTCGACGAGCGCGGTGCCGCCCGGAGGTTCCATCATGGCCGCAGCCACATCGCAGCTCGCGATGATCGAGTACTGCGGCGAGGTCGAGGTGTGCATCAGATAGGCTTCGTTAAAGAGGTGCCGGTCCAGCTTGGTCTCTTCGGCGTCCTGCACCAGAACATGGCTTGCCTGAGAAATGCCAGCCAGCAGCTTGTGCACCGACTGGGTCGCGTAAGTCACTGATTTCTTGGTGCGACCGCGCTTGCGGCCCATGGCGTGATAGGTCCCGTAGAAGGGATGGAAAGCCGCGTGGGGCAGCCAGGCCTCGTCGAAATGCAGGTTCTCAACATAACCGTCGAGCATGCTCTTGATCGTCTCGGTGTTATAGAGAACCCCGTCATAGGTCGACTGGGTGAGGGTCATGACACGCGGTTTCACCGTCTCGGGGTCGACGCCTTCGAGCAGTGGGTTGGCGCGGATTTTGGCCTTGATGGTTTCAGGCTCGAACTCGGATTTGTGGATCGGGCCGATGATGCCCCAGTGGTTGCGCGTGGGCTTCATGAAAACGGGGATCGCGCCGGTCATGATGATCGAGTGCAGGATCGACTTGTGGCAGTTGCGGTCCACGACAACCACGTCGCCGGGGGCAACTGTGTGGTGCCAGACCATCTTGTTGCTGGTCGAGGTGCCGTTGGTCACGAAAAAGCAGTGGTCGGCGTTGAAAATCCGTGCGGCGGTGCGCTCGGACGCGCCAATCGCGCCGTTGTGGTCCAGCAGCTGGCCCAGTTCCTCGACCGCGTTGCAAACGTCGGCACGCAGCATGTTCTCACCGTAGAACTGGTGGTACATCTGGCCGATGGGCGATTTCAGGAAAGCAACACCGCCCGAGTGACCGGGGCAGTGCCACGAGTACGAACCATCCTCGGCGTAATCCAGAAGCTCGCGGAAAAACGGCGGCTGGATGCCTTCGAGATAGCTTTTGGCCTCGCGGATGATGTGGCGGGCAACGAACTCGGGCGTGTCCTCGTACATGTGGATGAACCCGTGTAGCTCGCGCAGGATGTCGTTCGGCAAATGGCGCGAGGTTTTGGTTTCACCGTAGATGTAGATCGGCACATCGGCGTTCTTCCAGCGGACCTCTTCGATAAAGGTGCGGATGTTCAGAACGGCGGGGTCCAGATCTGGGCCGGGGGTGAATTCCTCGTCGTCGATCGACAGGACAAAGGCGCTGGCGCGGGACTGCTGCTGCGCGAATTGGGATAGGTCGCCGTAGCTGGTCGCCCCCAGAACTTCGAAACCCTCTTGCTCTATTGCATTGGCCAAGGCGCGGATCGCCGAGCCAGACGAGTTCTCGGATCGGAAATCTTCGTCGATAATAACAATGGGAAAACGGAATTTCATGGAAGTCTCCTACCGGCGCACTGCGGGCCTTGCATAGGGCGGGGGCAGGGCCCCCCTGAATCAAAACCCGCGAGTTCGGGCTTGTCCTGTTCTTTCGCGTTGAGCAGGTCCCGTCAAGTGGCTGCTCACGCAGAAAGGGCGGACCATCGCTCTGGCCCGCCCGTCGCAATTCACAATGACTTGCGTCTTATGCGTGTTCGTTCAGGAACGCTTCTGCTTCTTTCTCGGCTTTGTCTTTGGTCCAGCCGTACTTCTCTTGCAGCTTGCCGACGACCTTGTCGCGCTTGCCTTCCATTTCCATGATTTCGTCATCGGTCAGGTCGCCCCACTTCTCTTTGGCGCTGCCTTTGATTTGGTCCCATTTGCCTTCGACGATATCCCAGTTCATCTCTCAAACTCCTTAAATACTAGATGTTTAAGAAACGCGCTGCCCGCGATTTGGTTCCACTGGGGCTCAGGTCAGTTCAGCGCCCAAGATACGCAGCTGCGCATCCACGAAATCCGTTTCCTCGGGGCTCAGAACCCTGTGGCGCGGATATTCGGGGGCCGACCGGTCATCCTTGATCGGGGCATCCCAGCCATCCGTCGTCTCAAAGAACCGTTCTGCGCCCGCTTGGCCGAATTCGCGCAAATACCCTTGGATCACCACATCCAGATAGCTCAACAGGATGGGATGGCGCAGGTCTGGCACCTCGAGCGTTTCGGGCACGGAATAGATCGCAACGTCAATGCTGCGGTCCACAGGATGGGTGACTTGATGGGTCGCAGGCAAGCGGTCATAGCCTGTCTCGCGTGCATCAAGCGCCGCCCAATCGCCGCCGGGCACATGGGCAATCAGCCCTTCGATCTCGGTCTTGTCACAGGGGATCGCGGTGAGGAAAGGCGCAGGGTGCAACGCGGTATGGCGCCATGTCCGCCGCCAGCCAGAGGCCTTGGCGCGGTGAGCGTCCTCATAGACGTGGGTGGTGCGGTTCACGAGGCTGCCGTAGCCGAAAAAGAATGGATCTGCCATGTCCGCAGAAGTGGGGCTTTGCAGCGCAAACGTCAACTCCTTGCGGGGGCGGGTTGCGATCCGGGCCGCTATCCCCCACTCAGGGCCTTGAAGGACTGAGACCCAAATCACATATGGTTTTCAGAATGTAATTTACCGGAGGATGGCATGTCCCAGAACGACAGACTGACCTGCCTTGATTGCGGGACACCGAACCGTGTTCCGGCGGCAAAAATCGGCGACAACCCGAAATGCGGCAAATGCGGCGGCTGGCTGATCACGGGCAAGGTCGCCGAGATCGATCCCGCCACCTTGCAAAAAGCCTCGCAGGACACGGCTTTGCCCTTGGTCGTGGATTTCTGGGCCCCTTGGTGCGGGCCTTGCCGCGCAATGGCACCCCAGTTCGGGATGGCCGCAGAACGGCTCAAGGGGAGCGTGCGCTTGGCCAAACTGAACACCGAGCAGCATCAGACTGTCTCGGGCCGCTATGGTATTCGCGGCATTCCGGCGATGATCGGGTTCCGCAATGGCCGCGAAGTCGGGCGGCAGGTCGGTGCCCTGCAAATGCCGGGCATCGTCCAGTTCGCCAGCGGCTTGACCACGGCCAAAGCCAAATAAAATCAGTCGCGCGCCCGCAGCACTCCTGCAGGGCGCGCCGCCAAGGGACGCCACGCAAAGGCCAAACCTGCGATCAGGTTCGCGCCGATGCCCCCCGCGATGATGACCAGAGCTGACGACCAGATCACGGTGAAATCGGTCTCCATCACAAAGTAGCTCACGCTCCATCCGGCAGCGATCCCTGCGGCCAATCCGACCACACCCGCAGCGGCCCCCATCAGCATGGCACGCAGGGCAAAGCTGTTCAGGATCTGGCCACGGGTTGCGCCAATAGTCTTGAGGATCGCGGCCTCGTAGGTGCGGCCGCGCTCACCCGCTGCCGAAGCTCCGATCAACACCAGAAATCCGGTCAGCAGGGTCATGCCAGCGCCATAAGAGGTCGCCGCAGCGATACCCGCCATCACTTCGGCCACGCGGTTGATCGCATCCCGCACCCCGATCGCCGTGACGTTCGGAAAGGCGTTCGAGATATCGCGCAAGATGGCGCCTTCGGCCTCTTGGGTCGCGTAGACGGTGGCAATATGGGTGTGCGGCGCGCCGGACAATGCCGCGGGGTTCATGGTCAGAACGAACCCGATGCCAGCGGTTGAAAAATCCACATCGCGAAAGCTGGTGATCGTTCCGGTGATGTCGCGCCCCAAAACGTTGACGGTCAGCGTATCGCCCAAGGTCAGGCCCAATTCCTCTGCCTCTTCGGCTGCAAAGGAAATCTGCGGCGCGCCGGTGTAATCCTCGGGCCAGAATGTGCCTTCGGTCACGGTGGTCCGGCTGTCAGGCTTGGCCGCATAGGTGATGCCGCGATCCCCGCGCACCACCCAATGATCCGGCGCGACCTCGCGGGCAGGAATGCCGTTGATCTGGGTGATCACCCCACGCAGCATCGGCGCCGTATCCACACGGCTGACTGCCGGATCATTCGTCACCCGCTCCATGAAGCCTTCTAGCTGATCGGGCTGGATATCCACAAAGAAATAGCTGGGGGCCACATCCGGTAGGTCGCGCGAAATTGCGTTGCGCAGGTTGCCGTCAATCTGACCGACAGCAGCCAGAACCGACAGCCCCAACCCGAGCGACAGGATCACCGCGCTGGTTTCTTGCTGTGGGCCGCCAACCGCCGCCAGCGCCCAACGCAAAGGACCGGTTTGGCGGCGTCTGTGGCTGGCGCGGCGTGCCAGAGCCTTGGTGCCAGCGGCCGCGATTGTCAGAACCAGAAGGGCACCAGCAATGCTAACCGCTGTCCATAGGGTCAAAGTCGCCGCCGCAGAAAACGCGACCGCAGCGCCGACCAGCGCCGCCAGAAGCAGCGCGGCAACGATCACATAGGGCAACCGAGGCAGCAATTTCGCACTTGCCATGGCATCGCGGAACAGGGTCGCGGGACGCACTTCTTCGGTCCGCGCAAGGGGCCAGAGGGTAAAGAGCAGCGCCGCGAGCGTGCCGTAAAGCGCCGCCTCGAACAACGGCAGCCAGTAGACCGAGAAAATCGCGGGGACCGGAAGGTTCTCGGAAATCAAAGGGGCCAGCAAAAGTGGCAACCCCGCCCCAAGCGCCAAGCCGATCAGGATGCCGATCGCGCTCAGAATTGCGATCTGTAGGAAATAGGTGAGGAAAATCGTCCGCCGACTGGCGCCCAATGTGCGCAGCGTCGCGATAACACCGGTCTTGCCCGCCAGATATGCCCTGACCGCAGCCGAGACACCGACCCCGCCAACTGCGAGCCCCGACAGGCCGACAATCACAAGGAAAGAACTCAGCCGGTCCACGAACCGCGACACGCCCGGTGCCCCCTCGCGGGAGTCGCGCCACCGGATGCCTGCACCCGAGAAGGTTTCCTGCGCCATGGCACGTGTCGCGTCCAGATCGGTCCCCTCTGGCAAAAGCAGGCGGTACTCGGTTTCAAAGATCGACCCGGCAGAGAGAAGGCCGGAATTTTCCAGAGCCTCGGTCTCGACGATGGTCCGCGGCCCAAGCCCGAACCCCGCACCTGCGTCATCGGGTTCCCGAACCAGTTCGGCCATCAGGATAAACTCCTGATCCCCCAAAACAAACTGGTCCCCAACGGCCAAACCGAGCCTGTTGATCAGGGCAGGGGCCATGACACCTCCGGGCAAATCATCCTGCCCTGCCAGCGCGGCTTCCAAGGACATCGAAGGCGACAGTTGCACAGCACCAAGCAACGGATAGGCAGCGTCCACGGCCTTGACCTGAGTCAGGCCGCGTTCATCCCCAACAACCGCCATCGAACGGAAATCAACGATCTCTGACAGTTGGACAGAGACACTCTCCATCCATGCGCGCTCTGCCGCGTCAGCAGCGCGGTAGGTCAGTTCGATCTCTGCATCCCCACC
>CAXQKF010000238.1:0-2908 GCA_964224285.1 Donghicola sp.
CGGCGTTCTTGGCGAAAGCCTGACCGGCAAGGCGCTGGACGAAGGCAAGTGGCAGCTGGACACGGTGAACCTGCGCGACTTTGGCGAGGGCAAGCATCGCAACGTCGACGACACCCCAGCCGGGGGCGGCGCGGGCATGGTTCTGCGCCCCGACGTGATGGGCCGCGCAATCGACCACGCCATGCAGGGCGCACGCGGGGCCTGGCCGCTGGTTTACCTCTCGCCGCGCGGACGGCGGTTCGATCAGCGCCTGGCCGAACGACTGGCCCAGGCGCAGGGCATCACGATGATCTGCGGCCGGTTCGAGGGCCTGGATGAACGCGTCATCCAGCACTATGGCATTCAAGAGATTTCCCTGGGGGATTTCGTCATGACCGGCGGCGAACTGGCCGCACAGGCCGTGATCGACGCCACCGTGCGGCTTCTGCCCGGGGTGCTGGGGAACGCGGAAAGCACGGAAAACGAAAGCTTTTCCGACGGGCTTCTGGAGCATCCGCAATACACCCGCCCCGCCGAATGGCGCGGTCACAAGATCCCCGATGTGCTGATGTCGGGCCATCATGGTGAGATCGCCAAGTGGCGTCAGCAGATGTCCGAATAGATCACCCGCCTGCGCCGCCCAGACCTGTGGTCGGCCGCGCGCGAAGGCCTACTGGACGACGCCGTGCGCGATGTGCGCGGTCCCGAAGCGCTCTCCGCGCTCTTGCAAGCGCGTCTCGCCAGCGCCCCGGGGCTGGAGCAGATGCTGGCCGTCGCCAATGCCCATCCCACCCTGCCCCGCGATCCCTGGATGGCCGTGGCGCAATTCCTGTGGGACGCCGCCGGGCGGGACGCGAAACAGGCTTGATCCAAAGGCGAATCCGGCCTATACGCCGCCCGTCCGGGACCCTTTAGGTCTTGCGGACCGTTCTGCTGTTCGATTGGGCCGGTTTCTTCGCCGGATCACCCCCGAACGCGGGACGAGCAAAGAAAAGATGACCTTACCTCTGTTGGGCGGCGCGACCGGACCCAGGTGAAGACCAGAGCTATGAGGCGGAAATCACTGCGGGAAAACCGCTGATATAGGAGAATTGCGATGGACCTGATCGCACAGCTGGAGGCGGAACAGATCGCCGCCCTGGGGAAAACCATCCCCGATTTCAAAGCGGGTGACACCATCCGCGTCGGTTACAAAGTGACCGAAGGCACGCGTAGCCGTGTGCAGAACTCCGAAGGCGTTTGCATTTCGCGCAAGAACGGGTCGGGCATTGCCGGGTCCTTCACCGTGCGGAAGATCTCCTTCGGTGAGGGTGTGGAACGTGTGTTCCCCCTCTACTCGACGAACATCGAAAGCATCGAAGTCGTGCGCCGCGGTCGTGTGCGCCGTGCGAAGCTGTACTACCTCCGTTCGCGTCGCGGCAAATCCGCCCGTATCGCCGAGGTTTCCAACTACAAGCCCAAGTCGGGCGCAGAAGCGTAAGGATCGGCGAGATGAAAAAAGACACCCATCCCGAATACCACGTCATCGACGTCAAGATGACCGACGGCACCGTGATCCAGATGCGTTCCACCTGGGGCAAAGAAGGCGACCAGCTGTCGCTGGACATCGATCCGTCCGTGCACCCGGCCTGGACCGGTGGCTCCTCGCGTCTGCTGGACGCCGGTGGCCGCGTGTCCAAGTTCAAGAACAAATACGCCGGTCTGGGCTTCTGATCCCGATCTTGGGTTCGGGTCTTCGTCCCGATCCAGTGCGATTTGCGAAACGCCGCCCTTTCGGGGCGGCGTTTTTCGTTGTGGATTTGCCGCCTGTTCCGGGGGCTTGGACGGGGCCGGGATTGCTTTCAAACAGGAGGTGTGGGAAGAGCTTGGCAACAGGCAAACTGGGCTGACACATGGCAAATTCCAACGGGCGGGCGCATATTACGCGCGGGCAGATCGCCACCGACGACGAAATCGATCTGGGGCAGGTTCTGCAGACCCTCTGGCGTGGCAAATGGGTGATCGCGCTTTGCGCGGTGCTGTTCCTGCTGCTTGGCGCGTACAACGTCTTTTTCCGCGCCGTCCCGGTCTATACCGCGACCGCCGCGCTGGCGCTGGAAAGCCGCGAAGAACAGATCGTCGACATCGAAAGCGTCGTGACCGGCCTGGGGGGCGATCAGGCCACCGTGAATACCGAGATCGAGGTTTTGCGCTCGCGCGGGCTGATCACCGACCTGGTTGAAGACATGGGCCTGGTCGAGGACCCCGAGTTCAACCCCGAGATCCGCGACAAGAGCGGATTGTCTATCGGCAACGCTGTGAAATGGGTCAAGGGCACGATCCTGCGGATGGACACCACCGAAGAACCCAAGGAACCGCAGGCGATCTTCGACAAGGTCGTCGAGAACGTCATGGGCACGATTTCGGTGTCCAACCCGCGCCAGACATTTGTCTTTCAGATCAGTGTCGTGACCGAAGATCCGCGCAAATCGGCGCGCATGGCCAACCGCCTTGCCGAGTTATATATCGCCGACCAGATCAACGTTAAATTCGAGCGCACCGAACAGGCGACCATCTGGCTGACCGATCGCGTATCCGACCTGCGTGTCGATCTGGAAACTGCCGAAACGCGGCTGAAAGCTTTCAGCGCCGGCACCGACCTGATCAGCGCAGAGGGTCTTTATGCCCTGAATCGCCAGATCAAGGAGCTGCGGGACCGCCGCGCCGCCCTGATCGACGAAGTCGCCAAGGCCGAGTTGCGCGCCACGACCCTCACCGCCAATCAGGACGCCAGCGTCGACCAACGCGCTGCGGCGGCGGACGACATCCAGCTGAACGGGCTTGCCGGGCGGGCCGCGGATGGCAATGAAGACGCGCTTGAGGCCTTCGACACCCGCTATGCCCTGCTGCAGATGCGTTCCGCGCAAGAGCTGAGCCGGATGCAGAACCA
>CAXQKF010000239.1:0-15507 GCA_964224285.1 Donghicola sp.
TTGTCCTGCAAGGCAACCTGCGTCCCGTGATCGTACAGGCCGCGCCTGAACACCGCCGACAGAACCAAGGCGATCCCGATCAGAGCACCGGTGATCTGGCCCATGCTGCGCTCGGTCGCGGGCATCGGGTCCAGATTATCCTCGTCCATCACGCGTTCGACGTTCTCCACGACCACGATGGCGTCATCCACCAGAAGGCCAATCGCCAGAACCATCGCGAACATGGTCAGCGTATTGATCGAATACCCCAGCGCCGCGAGCATCGCGAAAGTCCCCAGCAGAACCACGGGCACCGCGATGATAGGGATGATCGTCGCACGCCAGTTCTGTAGGAAGACGAGGATCACAAGGAACACCAGAACCACTGCTTCGATCAGGGTGTGGTAGACCTTTTCAATTGACAGCTCGACAAAGGGCGAGGTGTCGTAGGCGTATCGGATTTCAACGCCTTCGGGCAGCGCGGGTTCAAGGCTGGTCAGCACTTCGCGCACAGCGGCGGCGGTATCCACCGCGTTCGCACCGGTCGCAAGGTTCACACCGAAACCAGCCGCATTCAGACCGCTGAAGCGGCTGTCGCCCCCATAGCTTTCCTGACCGACTTCGATCTCTGCCACATCGCCAAGGTAAACGGCGCTGCCGTCCTGTTCGCTTTTCAGCAGAATGCCTTCGAACTCTTCGACGCTGGTCAGCTGGCTTTGGGCGGTGATGGTCGCGGTGAACTGCTGGCCTTGGACGGTGGGCTGGCTACCCAGATTGCCGACGGAGACCGTGGTGTTCTGCGCCTCGACCGCGCTGGTGATGTCAGCGGGGGTCAGCTGGTATTGCGCCAGTTTCAATGGGTCGAGCCAGATGCGCATTGCATAGCCCGAGCCAAAGGTGTTGATACCACCGACGCCTTCGGTCCGCTGAACGGGGCCTCCGATGGTCTGATCCAGAATATCGCCAAGCTGCACGGGGGTGTAGCGGCCATCCACCGAGACCAGCGCCCCCACCATCAGGATCGAACTGGTCGAGCGGCTAACGCTCACGCCGGCCTGTTGCACGCGCTCTGGCAGTTGGGATTCCACCTGCCGGACCTTGGTCTGGACTTCGTTCTGGGCATCAATCCCTTCGACGCTTTCGTCAAAGGTCAGGGTGACGCTGCTAGAGCCTTCGCTGGAATCCGAGACCATGTAGAGCAGTCCATCAAGGCCGGTCATCGCGTCTTCGATGGTCGAAGTAACAGAGTTCTGGACGGCTTCGGCAGTTGCGCCTGTATAGTTGGCGGAAATGCG
This sequence comes from Donghicola sp., assembly GCA_964224285.1. GTDB lineage: Bacteria > Pseudomonadota > Alphaproteobacteria > Rhodobacterales > Rhodobacteraceae > Donghicola. The sequence continues at coordinate 1,275 of CAXQKF010000239.1, forward strand.
GACGGTGGTCGGTGCGATGTCAGGGTACTGGGACACCGGCAGCTGGGTCAGCGAGAACGCCCCTGCGAGCATGGTCACAATCGCCAGAACCCACGCAAAAACGGGGCGGTGAATAAAGAAATCGACCAAAGGGCTTACTCCGCGTTGGCGGGCGCAGCCGCATCAGAGACAACTCCGTTTTCATCGATGGTCACAGCAACGGTCTCGACATCCGCACCAGCGCGCAGATTGCGCAGACCGTCAACAATCAGCATGTCGCCATCCTCGATCCCGTCGGTGACGACCCACGCGTTCTGATAGGTCCCCGCCGAGGTCAAGGTCACCTGCTTGGCCTTGCCATCTGCGGCGACAAAGGCGGTCAGATCGCCGGTCGCACTCCGGTCGGTGGCGCCTTGGGGCACCAGAACTGCCTCTGTCTCACCCACGGTCACCTGTGCCCGCAGGAACATGCCGGGCATGATCAGGTGATCAGGGTTATCAAACTGCATCCGGAACTCGACGCCGCCCGTGGTCGAGGACACCAACGATCCGGGGCTAACAAGCGCACCTTTGCTGGCGTAGGACTGGCCATTCTCCAGCGTCAAAGACACATCCAGACGCTCTCCCATCGTCAGTTGGCCTTCGGCAATGCGTTCACGGGTCTGGAGCAAACGCGCACTGGATTCGGTCAGGTCCACATAGATCGGGTCCATACGGGTCAGGGTCGTCAGAGCGTCGGACTGGTTCGCAGTCACCAAGGCTCCGACCGAGAATTCAGAGACCTCGGGGATACCCTGAATAGGCGCGCGAATTTCCGTGCGATCCACGTTCAGCTGCGCGGTCTGCAAGGACGCCTCGGCCGCGCGCTCTTCCGCTTCGGCTTGCATCAAGGCCACCTCGGCGCTCTCCACGCTCTCGCGGGTCACTCCCACCCCGTCGAGTTTGCGGTAGCGATCCACGGTGGCCTGCGCCGACTGAACACTGGCCTTGGCCCCTGCCAACGACGCCTGAGCCGCCGCCAGCTCTGCATCATAGGATGCCGCTTCGATCCGGTACATCAGGTCACCGACTTCTAGCGGCTGACCGGGCGTATAGACGATCTCTTCGATCACACCTTCGACCCGCGGGCGGATGTCTGTTTGCTCGTAGGCGACAGCGCGACCAGGCAATGTCACCTGATAGGGCACCATGGCCGAAGTCATCTCGATAACACCGACCTGCGTGGCCGACGGGGCGCCACCGGGCACCGGCTGCGCCACAGCAGCAGTCGCGCAGGCCAAAAACACTGCTGCACCGAATGCCAAGTCACGCGGTCGAAAAAAGGAGGGGAGTGAAGTCATGAGGGGGGACTCGATCTCGGTTATAGGGGTGAAAAAGCGAAGGAAATCGCGATTGGACAATAAACGTGTAGTTAGGTCCTTTTCTGTCGCGCGCCGATGCTGCGGTTGCAAACATCACGGTAATGTCAGCGCAAACACGCACGCCAAGCGATCTTTTCAGGCCGAACTCCGCAGCGACGCAGGGTTTTCTGCGCATTTCAGCAGAGAACCGGACCACAGTCTTTGCCTTAGCCCCACTTTCGCTCTAATGGGAGAAGAGCAAGAGAAACACGACATGACCAAGATCCCGCCAAGCACCGAGTCCGCCTTTGATCGTTTGATGGCCGAAAAGACCCCCGCCGACAGTCGTCAGGCGCGGCAATTGGCACGCCGCAAGATGATCACCGAGGCCGTGATGGCCGAAGGCACCATGCGGATCGAGGATCTGACAGACCGTTTCGGCATCAGCCTGATGACCGTCCACCGCGATCTGGATGAACTGGTCAGTCTGGGCCTGTTGCGGAAAACCCGCGGGATCGTGTCCGCCGCCCCGACCAACCTGATCGAGAGCAGCGACATTTATCGGTCGTCCCGCCAAGTCGCCGAAAAACGCGCCATCGCGGCCAAGGCGATGGAGTTCGTCGAACCCGGTCAGGCGATCTTTCTGGATGACTCGACGACCGTCTGGCAGATGGTTGAACTGCTGGAAAGCAAGACGCCCCTGACCGTGCTGACCAATTCGCTGCTGATGATCAACGAGTTGAAAGAGGTCCGCGACATTGCGCTGATCGCCTTGGGCGGGCAGTTCTACAACTGGTGTAACGCCTTTATGGGCCGCATGACCCGCAGCCAGATCGCCCAAGTCCGCGCCGATACTGTGTTCGTGTCCATGTCCGCGATTGCGAACGATGTGGTCTATCACCAGTCGCCCGAGATGGTCGAAACCAAGCGCGCCATGCTGGAATGTGCGGACAAGCGTATCCTGTTGGCCGACCATACGAAATTCAACCACCGCGCGCTGCACAGCTTTGCCTCGCTGACCGAATTCGACGCGGTGATCGTGGACGACAACATCGCCCCCGAGGACCTGCGCCGCATGCAGGACAAGGGCATCAACGTCGCCATCGCCGAGGTCGGCAAGGCCAAGCCCAAGACCGTCCGCACCTACGGCACATCCGACGAAGAAGAATAAAAAGAGGGGGCCCGAGGGCCCCCTTAGTGCACGGAAACTTGTGCAGAAACTCGTTAATCCACAATTGTCGCTTCGGTCGCGGCGCGGAGTTCCTCTTCGGTGACGCCGTCAGCCAGTTCGACCAGCTTCAGGCCGCCCTCAACCACGTCCAGAACACCGAGGTTGGTGATGATGCGGTCAACGACCGATTTGCCGGTCAGGGGCAGGGTGCAGGCCTTCAGAACCTTCGACTCGCCGTGCTTGTTGGTGTGATCCATGACCACGACCACGCGGCCCACGCCGGCCACCAGATCCATCGCGCCGCCCATGCCTTTGACAAGCTTGCCGGGGATCATCCAGTTCGCCAGATCGCCGTTCTCGGCAACCTCCATCGCGCCAAGGATCGCCGCTGCGATCTTGCCGCCGCGGATCATGCCAAAGCTGGTGGCGCTATCGAAATAGCTCGTTTCGGGCAGTTCGGTGATGGTCTGCTTGCCCGCATTGATCAGGTCGGGGTCTTCGTCACCCTCGAACGGGAACGGCCCCATGCCGAGCATCCCGTTTTCCGACTGCAGCACGACCTGCACGCCCTCGGGGATGAAGTTCGGAACCAGCGTCGGGATGCCGATGCCAAGGTTAACGTAGGTGCCGTTTTCCAGCTCTTGCGCCGCGCGGGCGGCCATTTGATTGCGATCCCAACCCATATCAGGCCTCCTTCTTGCGCACGGTGCGCTGTTCGATCCGCTTCTCGTGTTCACCCTGAATCAGGCGGTGCACGTAGATGCCGGGCAGGTGGATGTGGTCAGGGTCAAGAGTTCCTGCGGGGACGATTTCCTCGACCTCCATCACGCAGATCTTGCCGCACATGGCTGCGGGCGGGTTGAAGTTGCGGGCGGTCTTGCGGAAAATCGCGTTGCCGGTTTCGTCCGCTTTCCACGCCTTCACGATGGAAATATCGGCGAAGATGCCTTCTTCCATGATGTATTCTTGGCCGTTGAAGATTTTCACGTCCTTGCCTTCGGCGATCACGGTACCCACGCCGGTTTTGGTGTAGAAACCGGGGATGCCAGCGCCGCCAGCGCGCATACGCTCGGCCAGGGTGCCCTGCGGGTTGAATTCCAGTTCCAGCTCACCGGACAGGTACTGGCGCATGAATTCCGCGTTTTCGCCCACGTAAGACGACATCATCTTCTTGATCTGGCGGGTATCGAGCAGTTTGCCCAAGCCAAACCCGTCAACACCCGCGTTGTTCGAGGCCACGGTCAGGCCTTTGACACCGCTTGCCACAATCGCATCGATCAAGAGTTCGGGAATTCCGCAGAGGCCAAAGCCCCCCGCCGCGATCAGCATGTCGTCGCGCAAGAGGCCATCCAGAGCCTCGGCCGCGCTGCCATACACTTTGTTCATTTCGTCTCCTCCAAAGAGTTGGTTCGATTGGCAAAGATCGCCTTTGCCTGCGCCTGCGACGGCGCGATAGCCTGACGGGGATCAAGGATTTGCACCCAGTCGATCCCATCTGGCCCGATTTCGGACAGGGCTTCGGTCAGGGTTTTTCCCTGCCCGTTCACCAGTTTCAGAGCATCCTTCACTAGCGTCTGCGACTCGGCACGCGGCATGTGCGCGGCTAGGGCAAAGCTGGCGGCCTCGGACATGATCGCGCCGCCATTTGCGTCCAGCATCCGCGCCATGTTTTCAGGGAAGGCTTGCAGGGTCGCTGCCAAGTCGGCCCCATGACGCAGGGCGGCTGCGCCCGCGATCAGGATTTGCGGCAGTGCGAACCATTCCATCGCCCAACGGCCCCCGTCCCGCTCTTCTGCGGGGCTGGCCGCCATGGCGAGCATGGGGTTCAGCGCGGTAGCATAGGCGTTCAGGGTGACGATTGCCTCGGACGCGACAGGGTTGGATTTCTGGGGCATGGTCGACGATCCGCCGCCCTTGCCTGCCTTGCCCTCGGCGGCTTCGGACCGGCCCATCAGGATCAGGTCGCCCGCCATCTTGGCCAAGGCTGCGGTCACGCGGCCGACCCAAGCGCCCACGGCCATGACCGCGCTACGATCACCGTGCCACTGAACTGCAGCGCCAAGGCCCAGTTCAGACGCCAAGGTCGCGGCAATGTCTGCCCCGTGGGGTGCCACGGCCAGATTATTGCCTGCGGCTCCTCCGAACTGAACCCGTGCGATACGGGCCTTGAGTGCGGGCAGCTCTGCCTCGAGCGCGATCAGCGGCGCAGCCCAAGTGGCGATCCGCATACCAAAGGTGATCGGGGTGGCCACTTGCGAACGGGTGCGCCCGCCCATGACCACGTCCCCGAAAGCCTCGGACTGCTGCTGAAGCGCGTCGATCAGCGCGGACATCCGGCCTGCGTAGAGGTCCAGCACATCGCGCAGGGCCATCGCAGTTGCGGTGTCCACCACGTCTTGGGACGTCGCGCCCCAGTGCAGGGCCTGCCCCGCATCACCACACGCGCCGCGCAATTGCGCGACCAGCGCAGGCACGGGCACGCCAGCGGATGCAGTCCCCTGCCCCAGTCCGGTCAGATCCGCGTCGAACCCATCCAGCGCCGCAGCAATCGCGTCGGCACTGCCGGTTTCGGTCAGACCAGCAGCCTCGGTCGCGCGGGCCAAGGCGATCTCGAAGGCGACCATATGCGCGGCGACCGCCTCTTCTGACAGAAGGGCGGTGGCCTGCTTATCGCCATAGAGCGGCGCCATCACGGTGCCAGTCAAAGGGGTCGGTGTCATGCGACTGCGGGTACTTTCAGGTTCAGCATTTCACGCGCCTGCTGCCAAGTGGCGACGGGGCGCTCGTACTTGTCGCACAGATCGACCACGCGTTGCACCAGTGCCGCGTTCGAGGGCGCCAGTGTGTCGCGGTCGATACGGACGTTGTCTTCCAGACCGGTGCGGGCGTGACCGCCAGACGACACGGCCCAGTCGTTCAGGGTGATCTGATGTGCACCGATACTGGCGGCGCACCAGTTGGCATCCTCGCCAAACAGGCGGTGTACGGTTTTGATGTAGTAATCAAACACATCACGGTCCACGGGCATCGCGTTCTTTACGCCCATCACAAACTGGACGTATGGGGTTTCCGCGATCTGGCCCTTCTTGAACATGTCGGCGGCCTTGAGGATGTGGCTCAGGTCGAACGCCTCGATCTCGGGCTTTACGCCGTATTTCACCATCTCGGAGGCCAGCCAATCGACCAGTTCCGGCGGGTTCTCGTAGACGCGGGTGGGGAAGTTGTTCGACCCAACCGACAGCGACGCCATATCGGGCGACAGGGGCAGCATACCGCCACGGGTCTGGCCCGCGCCGGAACGGCCACCGGTCGAAAGCTGCACGATCATGCCGGGGCAATGCTTTTCCAGACCTTCTTTCAGGCGGCCAAAACGCTCGGGGTCCGAGGTCGGCTTGCCCTCATCGTCACGCACGTGGCAGTGGGCGATGGTTGCGCCAGCCTCGAAAGCTTCCTGAGTGCTTTCGATCTGCTCTGCCACAGTGATCGGCACTGCGGGGTTGTTCTCTTTGGTCGGCAGCGAGCCGGTGATGGCCACGCAGATAATGCAGGGTTTGGTCATGTTCGCGTCTTTCATGCAGAGGGGCGCCCACGCATGGACGCCCCGAATGACTTAGATGTCGAGGAAAACCGTCTCGCCTTCGCCCTGAAGACGGACGTCGAAGCGGTATTTGCCGTCGGCGGTCTTTTTCGCGATCAGCGTGTCCACGCGGGGACGCTGTTCGATGCGGGCCAGCAGCGGGTCGGTGCTGTTGTCCTCGTCCTCGAAATAGATGCGGGTTTGCAGGCCGATGTTGATGCCGCGTGCGCAGATCCAGACCGAAATGTGCGGGGCCGAGAAGCCACCACCACGGTTCGGAACTTTGCCCGGTTTCACGGTGCGCAGGGTGAATTCACCGGTTTCAGCATCAGCGGCAAAGCGGCAGTGGCCAGTCACGGCCGGGTCTGCGCCCTCTTGGCCGGCGAATTTGCCAGCCGCATCGGGCTGCCAGCTTTCCAGCAGCGCATCGCGCATGGCCCAACCGGTGCCGTCAAAGACAGACCCAACGATCTCGATCACTTCGCCCTTAGCGCCGTCGGCGATGGGGCTGGTGGCGATTTCCTCATCGTAGTAGCCAGCGTTGCCCGCATAGGTGGGCATCAGGCCGATGTGGACGTAGGGGCCAGCGGTCTGCGACGGGGTCTCTACCAGAGTGTCCAGTTTCTGTACCATCTTACATCCCCTCCAGCTTGTTTTCGAACATGGTCTGGCGGCGACCGCGCAGAACGATGTCAAACTTGTAGGCAAGGAAATCCAGCGGACGCGACGCGCCCATGTCCAGCGGCGCGACCAGACGGTCGAGCTGGCTGCGGTTCTTGATGGTCGCGGCGATGGGGCACAGGTCGATCAGCGGATCGCCCTCGAAGTACATCTGCGTGATCAGGCGCTGGCCAAAGGCGTGACCATAGACCGAGATGTGGATGTGCATCGGACGCCAGTCATTGCCACGGTTCGGCCAGGGGTATGCGCCCGGACGGATGGTCAGGAACTGGTAGTAGCCGTTCTCGTCGGTCAGGGTCCGACCGCAGCCGCCAAAGTTCGGGTCCAGCGGAGCCAGATAGCCGTCCTTTTTGTGGCGATAGCGGCCACCAGCGTTTGCCTGCCAGATTTCGACCAGCGTGTTGGGAACGGCGCGGCCGTTCTCGTCCAGAACGCGGCCGTGCATCAGGATGCGTTCGCCCACAGCGGGGGCTGCGCCCTTGGTCCAGTTCAGGATCAGGTTGTTGTCCAGTGCCCCCAGCTTGTTATGGCCGAAGGTGGGGCCGGTTTCCTCGGAGAGGCCGGATTCCATCGACAGCAAAGGCAGGTTCGGGGAACGGGAAACAGTTGTTTTATATGCGGGGTCATACGCGGGCGGGTGCGCCTCGCGGTTCCGCGGAATAAGCGGGCCTAGATCAGTCATCAGATGCCGCCTCCATTTCGGCATAAGTGGCTTTCGCCAATTTCAAGGCATGGTTCGCGCGTGGGACCCCGGCGTAGATGGCAACATGCTGAAAGGCTTCCAGAACGTCGCGCTTGCTTGCGCCGGTACGGGCAGTGGCCCGGATATGCATGGGGATCTCTTCAAAGTTGCCGGTCGCTGCCAGAAGCGCCAGCGTGATCATCGAGCGTTCGCGGCGAGAGATGCCGTCAGAGGCCCAAACGGTGCCCCATGCGCCTTCGGTGATCAGACTTTGGAATGCGAGATCGAAATCGGTTTTGTTGGCCTCGGCACGGTCTACGTGGGCGTCTCCCAGAACCGAGCGGCGGACTTTCATGCCGTTGTCGTAGCGGTCAGACATTATGCGGTGGCCTCCAGAAATTCGGTAATCAGTTTGGCAACCACTTCGGGCTGCTCGACGCAGGGCAAGTGGCCCGCGTCTTCGATGATGTGGAACGCGGCGTTGCACAGTTCCGCCGTCGCCTGAACCAGCGCGGGGGGCGTGCTGCCGTCCTGATCGCCCGCCATTGCCATCACGGGCAGGGTCAGGGCGCGGGTGCTTTCGGTCAGGTCCGCCGCAGCGATGGCCTGACAGCAGCCGATGTACCCCTCGGCGGGGGTGCGGGTCAGCATGTTGCGCCACGCAGCCATCTGCGCGGGCTGACCGTTGCGATAGGTCGGCGCGAACCAGCGTTCCAGAATGGGGTCTGCCAGCGATTCAATGCCGCCCTTGCGGACCGCATTCACGCGGGTGTTCCACATGTCATTGGTGCCGATCTGGGCTGCAGTATCCATCAGGACCAGCGCCTTCAGCAGGTCGGGGCGCTTGGCCGCAAGGCCCTGCCCGATCAGACCGCCGATAGACAGACCGACAAAGGTGATGTCCTTCAGCCCCAGATGCTCAGCCAGATTTTCAGCGTCGCGCACCAGTTCGTCCATGGCATAGGGCGCCTCGGGGCAATCGCTGAGGCCATGACCAGCCTTGTCGAAACGGACGATGCGCAGCCCCTCGGGCAGCAACGGCAGCAGGATGTCCCACACCCGCAGGTCAGTCCCCAGCGAGTTACCAAACATCACCACACGGCCATCCCGCGGACCTTCGTCGCGGAAATGAAGCATCATCTGATCGAACAAAACTGTCTGCATGTGAATCTCCCTGCGCTGGTGTTTGACATGACCAGACCTCTATGAAAATTATAAATCGAGAAAAAACACATAACCCATGAGTTATGAAATGATCGACCCTCACATCCGGATGCGCCACATCCGTTGCTTTTTGGAAACGGCCCGATTGGGCAGCTTGTCTGCGGCTGCGAACGCACTGAACGTGAGCCAGCCTGCGGCGTCGAAAACGATTAAGGAACTCGAGGATATCCTCGGGGTGCCGCTGTTCGACCGCTCTGGCAGGCGACTGGCCCTGACCGCTGCGGGCAAGCTGTTCCAGCAGCACGCGGGGTCCGCGATGATCGACCTGCAACGGGCGCAGGATCTGGTACGCGAAGCCCCGCGCGCCCCGTCCCGTCTGTCAGTGGGGGCACTGCCGACCGCCGCGACCTTTCTTCTGCCCGAAGCCGCGCTCAAGTTTCGCGATATGCACCCCGATTGCCTGCTGCGCGTGACGACCGGCCCGAACTGGATGCTGCTCTCTCAATTGCGCGAGGGGGCTCTGGACATGGTCGTCGGACGGATGCCCCCTGCTGGCGCGGTCGAGGGGCTGAGCTTTCGCCAGCTCTATTCCGAAAAAGTGGTGCCGGTGGTACGGCCCGGCCACCCCCTGCTGACCCGTCAGTGGAACCTCGAAGAAATCGGCGACTTTCCGTTGATGCTGCCGCCCTCGGGCGCAGTCATCGCGTCGTCTGTCCGGTCCTATCTCCACTCGATCGGATTGACGAACGTCAGTCCGGCTTTCGAGAACGTCTCGCTGGCTTTCGGGCGGCGGGTGGTGCAGCACTCTGACGTGATCTGGTTCATTTCGCATGGCGTCGTGGGGGCCGAGTTGGACAACGGCACTCTGGCGGTGCTGGAACTCGAAGGCGATCTACTTGGCGGTCCCGTGGGCGTGTCCATGCGGGATCAGACCCTCAGCAATCAGGAGCAACGCGATTTTCTCGCCGTCCTTCTGGAGACAACCAAAGCGCACCCGACCCGCATGTCGCGCGACGACATGCCCTGAGCATCAGCCCCGGGCACCATCTGCGCTCTGAATTTGGAGGGATGACTGCCCCGAAAGCGACCTAGCCGACCGCGACCAGCGGGGTGCGCGGCATGGACAGGGCGTTCTCTTCGGTGCGCAAGGAGATACGAGTGGCCGCGATCAGTTCCTGCCCCAATTCCTGATGCTCGGGGGCTGTGGGCAGGTACATGTAGACCTCGTCCTCGATCACCGGGAAGCTGTCAACCAAACGCAAACCGCGCTGACTGAGCGCAAGATCGACGGGCAGCACCGCGACCACAGGGCTTTTCCGCACGATATCGAGGACACCGTGGACGTCGTCCGTGGTGATCAAAGGCGCACCAAAGGCCTGATGCAGCGCGGCGTGCAGGCGTTCATCCCGTTGGGCACAACCCACCTTGACCCAACTGCGCAGATCTTGCTGATGGTTCGCCCCGCACCAGACACCGCGGCGCACGTGGCCAATGGGCACTTGCGTCATATCGATGTCCTCGAGGACATTGCAGCTGAGGGCACAATGCAGGTCACCACCCTGAGATGGCCCATCCAGAGTAGAGAAGGTCACGTTCAGGTTCTCGCGCTCGGACGCGAAGGCGCTGATCCCCGACATCGCCGCAGAGCCGCGCGTGGTCTCGTCCAGCCGCACGACCACTCTGGTCTCGTCATGATTTTCTTTGCTGGTCAGGCCCTCGAGCCGCGATTCCGTCTGCTCGGCCCAAGAAATGAAATGCATGGCAAACGGGGTCGCCGTCCAGATCACACCCTTCTTGGTGAACAGGGGCTGCCCCATCTGATCTGAAAGCTTGTGTATCCGCCGCGAGACAGTCGCCACGTTCGCCCCCAGATAAGAGGCCGCCGCCGACATGGTCCCAAATCGATGCAAGGCGAGACAAATACGAAGGTCGTTCCAGTTTTCCATCACAAATCGTTATCCAGAATAAATTTGGTGCCGGCTGTACGCTCTGGCGGAATGGCCGAGCACACTAGCAGAAGCGAACCACTACCGAGAGGATGTGTTCAAATTGCGGCATGCACTGCAAAATTGCACGAATTGACACGATAAGTTTGTAGGATTACGCAACGGAAAGACATATTTTTGAAGTACCTTTCAAACAGTCCACATCTCGAAGCATCCGTTAAGACGCACTGAGCGACGCCTTAACGGATATATTCAAGAATGGCTACTAGCGCGACTGGCTCGCCATATAAGCCTGAATTTGCTTCATAATTTCAGGTGAAATGCCGTCCATCTGTGGCTGAATGCTCTGCGCGGGGGCCGCTGCTTTGCTGCGAGGGCGCAAACGGAACCGCTGCATCTGCCCTTTGACCGACTGAGTCGCTGCTTCCATTTCTGCCGCAGCAGCCGCCAGTTCGTCGGATTGGTTGGTGACCGACATACTACTTTTGCTTATCTCGTTCACAGCCTGACTGATTTGCGTGATGCCACGCGATTGCTCTGCGCTGCCGCTGGCGATGTTGGCCATCAGACCGTCGATTTTCTCGATATCCGAGGTGATGCTGACAAAGGACGACTGGGTCTCGTCTGCCAAGGCGACACCGGCCTTTACCTTGTTACCAGAGCTTTCAATCAGGTCAGAGGTTTCCTTGGCCGCCTGAGCGGACCGCCCTGCCAGACTGCGGACCTCTTGCGCCACGACGGCAAAGCCACGACCGTGCTCGCCCGCTCTGGCCGCCTCGACGGCAGCGTTCAGCGCCAGCAGGTTGGTCTGGAAAGCAATCTCGTCGATCACCTTGATGATCTTGCCGATGTCAGTCGAAGCCCCCCGAATGTCATGCATCGCTGCGACCATTTCGGCCATCTTGCCTTGGCCCTGACTGGTCACACCCCGCGCTGCCGTCACAACCTTGCTGATCGAAGCACTCGAGTCCGCATTGCTGCGCACCATCTGATCGGTCTCTTCGGTGGTGGCCGAGATTTGCTCGACCGCGGTCGACTGCATCTGGGCATCGGTCGAAAGCGACTGGGCCGAAGAACTGATCTGGGTGATCGTCACGGAAATCTGGTTAATCTGCTCGTTGATCTCGTGGATCGTATTATTGAGCGAGTCAAAGGCCTGCTCGAATGCCTCGATGATCTGGCGATATGCGCCATCGTAGTTCTCGGGCTGGATCACCTTGTCCAGATTGCCATCGACGATCGCCTGAGACAGCCCCTGAATGTCATTCACCACCGTCTTGAAGGCGGTGCGCACATCCTCGATCGCATCGTTAATAAACTTCCGCTCGCCGCTGAACTGCTCGATCTCGAAGTCCAACTCACCCTTGGCAAAGGCCTGCATCGCGCCAATGATCTTTTTCTTGGTGCTGATATGGCCGTTGACCATCTCGTTCACCTTGGTCGCAATCGAGGCGTATTCCGCATCCAGACCTTCGGGTGAGATCACTCTGGTGATCATGCCGTCCTGATGGGCCTCTGCCATCTGCAACACGCCCTGGATCAGACGTTCTACCTGCGTCTGCGCGTCTTTGAGTGCGGTCTGATCCTTCCACTCGACAAAGACCGACACCATGTTGCCGTCTGCGTCAAACTTGGGCGTGGCGCGGAACTCCAGATGATTGCCGCCGATCGTGAATTTACCGTCATGGGGCTTCTTCATCCCCGAGACCAAACGGCGCTGAAAGGCAGGGTTCTTGTGGAATTGGTCGATTGATTTGTTCAGAACACCGCGTGCCTGAAACTGGGGCAAATCCTGACGAATATCGGGCTCGATCGCTTCGAACATCTCGTAGGCCGCATCATTCACAAAGCGGATTACCATCTCGTTGTCAGCGATCATAACAGGGTTGGAAAGAACGTTTAGCGCCTCTAGCGCATCCACATTTTCCCACTCTCCATGAACGAATTCACTTGCGGCGGGTCGGGCAGTCATTTGAACCATGGGTGTTTTCCATCGAAGAGTATGTCGGGATCGGACGTTCGAAGGAAACTTATCAAATCTTACGGTAGCAACTGACGTCCGCGTCTGATCAAATAAACGTCGTGGACTATCCTTGGATTAGAACTAAGGTAGTGCATTATCGCAAATCAGCCATTGCACGCAGTATCAAAAGAAAAGCTTTTTTTGATCAAATTCACGAGCCGCTCCTGAGGGATCGTCACGGGATTTCCCTTCATTGACGAAGACATAGCCGACGCGGAGGCAATAGAATCAGCGTCGATTTGACCTAAGGTCAATTTTACAAGTTTTGGCAAGCCCGCCTCGTCAATCCACTGATCCAAGGCATCTATGGCCTTATTTTCTTCGACATCTAGCGCTTTGGCGATCCAGATCTTCACCTCTTGGAGGCGTTTTCGCGTGTGCTCGGACAGGTCCGGAGCGGCTTCGTGGTCGCGCAAAACGGGGCACAAAAACCGCCCGCAGATCACCCCATGGGCAATGCCGGTCACCCCGCCTAGAACACCTGCAACACCGTGCACCGCCCCCAGGCCAGCGTTTGCCAGTGCCAGACCGCCATAGACACTGGTCAAAGCCATGGCATCACGGGCCTCAGGGTCTTCGCGGTCCATGAGGGTGATCAATGCGGAGAGCCCGAGAGGGATCGCCTCGCGGCATAGGGCATCGGTCAGTACGGTCGCGCGCGATGACAGGTAGGGTTCGATCACCTGCACCACCGCATCCAGCCCCGAGGCCAAAGTGACGGACGCGGGGCAACCGTCTGTCAGGGCAGGATCAATCACCGCCAAATTCGCGAGCATCCGGTCATCGCGCAAACTGACCTTTCGGCCCGCATCGGGGATGCCGATCACTGCATTCTTGGTGACTTCGGCGCCGGTCCCTGAGGTGGTGGGCACAGCGACAAACGGCAAAGGCGCGGCCTCCAGCGGTTTGCCCTCTCCGACGACCTCGAGATAGCGCATGGGGCCAGCGGGCGCGGGCACCAAAGCCGCCAGAGCTTTGGCAAGGTCAATCACCGAGCCGCCTCCGACCCCGACAACCACGTCGACCTGCGCCAACCGCGCCTGTTCGACCAGTTCGAGCAAGAGCGGCAGGTCAGGTTCGCCCGAACCATAGACAACCGTTACTGCCGCGCCTTGGGCTTTGAGGTCACTCTCCAGGCTATCCGCCCAGGCGACGGACCGTCCCCGCACCAACAGGACGCGCAGGCCCAAAGAGGTGACGGCCGGCGCGACAAGGGCAGCCTTGCCCCGTCCAAATTCAATGCGATCAGGAGCGGCCAGAGCGAACTGCATCAGACGCTCATGGTCGCTTGGACGGCGCGTTTCCACGCGTCGTATTTCGTGGTGCGGGTGTCTTCGTCCATGGCGGGCTCAAAGTGCTGTTCAACCGCCCAGGTCTTGGCGAACTCTTCCATCGGCGGGTAGACGCCCGCCTTCATCCCCGCGAGCCACGCAGCCCCGAGCGCGGTCGTTTCCAACACAGTCGGACGGTCTACAGGGGCGCCGATGATGTCCGACAGGAATTGCATGGCCCAGTCGTTGGCGCTCATGCCGCCATCGACGCGCAGGGTCGCTTCGCCGTCGTTCTGCCAATCAGCGGTCATCGCTTCCAGCAAATCGCGGGTCTGGTAGCCCACGCTCTCCAACGCGGCTTTGGCGAACTCGGCGGGGCCAGAGTTGCGTGTCAGGCCG
>CAXQKF010000240.1:0-3050 GCA_964224285.1 Donghicola sp.
TGCGCCATGCGGGAATCCCCGTCGGACCGGGCCGTGTGATCGATGCCGTTCAGGCGATCAGTGTCGCAGGTTTTACAAGCCGAACCGACTTTTACCACGCACTCGCAGCCTGCTTTATTTCGCGCCCTGAACACCGGCTCGTCTTTGCGCAGACCTTCCGCCTGTTCTGGCGCGATCCGCGCTACCTTGAACATATGATGAGTCTGATGCTGCCCTCCGTGCGCGGCGTCTCCGAAGAGCGCAAGGCGCAGGCCGCCGAAAAACGCGCCGCCCAAGCTCTGCTTCAGGACCAGCTTCCCGATATCCCCGAAGGTCAGGACGAAGAGGCAGGCGAAGAGGTTGAAGTCAAATCGACCCTCACCATGTCGATGGAAGAGCGTCTTCGAACGCTCGACTTCGAACAGATGTCCGCTGCCGAACTGGCCGAGGCCAAGCGGCGCATTGCGGCCCTGCGCTTGCCCGTCCCGCCGCTGCTGTCCCGACGGCACAGCCCGTCGATCAACGGGGCGCGGATTGATGCGCGGCGCAGCCTCAGAGCGGCCCTCCGCAACGGAGGAGAACTGAGGCAACTGCCGCGCTCGTCGCCGCGGACCCGTCCGCTCACTCTGGTGGCGCTCTGTGACATTTCTGGCTCCATGAGCCAGTATTCCCGCGCCATGCTGCATTTCCTGCACGCCATCAGCAATGATGCCAGCGCGGGGTGGGGCAAGGTGCACGCCTTTACCTTTGGGACACGCCTGACCAACATCACCCGTCACCTGAAGGCCCGCGATGTGGACGCCGCACTGGCCGCCGCAGGAGCCGAGGCGCAGGATTGGCAGGGCGGCACCCGTATTGGCGAGACGCTGGCGCGGTTCAACCGTGACTGGTCGCGGCGGGTGCTGGGGCAGGGGGCTGTGGTCCTGCTGATCACTGACGGGCTGGAGCGCGGCGATCCGCATCTGCTCGAAGTGGAATCCGGTCGGCTTGGGCGGTCTGCGCGGAAACTGATCTGGATTAACCCGCTGCTGCGGTGGGAAGAGTTCGCCCCCAAAGCTGCGGGCATTCAGGCGATCCTGCCGAATGTGGACGTGTTCCGCACCGGCCACAACATCGCGTCCATCGAAGGTCTGGCGCAGGCCCTGTCCGGCGACAGCGGCGAAAAGGACCGGATGCTCGCTGCGATGCGGTCGATGGACCGCTAGCGCGGTGCCGGTTTGAACATCCCCTGAACGGCGGCCTTGTTCGCCTGTAGCGCCTGACGTTTGTCCAGATGCAGGGCCATGCCTGCGGCGACCGCAGGGCGAGTGGCCAATTCCTCCAGCCAGCGGCTCAGGTGCGGCTTGTCGTCCAGTGTCTGCTGCTGCCCTTCCCATAGGCTCGCCCAAGGATAGATGGCGATGTCAGCAATCGACAGGAAGTCTCCGGCCACATAGGGGGTCTGGCCCAGTTGGTGGTCCAGCACGCCGTATAGACGCGCAACCTCTTTGCGGTAGCGGGCTTTGGCATAGGGGATGACCTGAGGCGGCTCCATCTGGGGGGCGTATTTCAGGAAGTGGTGGGCCTGACCCGCCATCGGACCCAAGCCGCCCATTTGCCACATGAGCCACTGATCCACGGCAATCCGGTCGCGTTCGGTCCTGCCATAAAGTTGCCCAGTCTTGCGCGCCAGGTATTGCAGGATCGCACCGGATTCGAACAGGCTGACCGGCGCGCCATCCGGTCCGTCCGGATCGACAATCGCGGGCATCTTGCCGTTCGGGGACAGGGCCTTGAAGTCATCTGTGTGCTGATCGCCCGCGCCGATGTTGATCAAGTGCACAGTGTAGGGCAGCCCCAATTCCTCCAGCGCGACCGAGATTTTCCAGCCGTTGGGCGTGGGCCAGTAATACAGGTCGATCGGTGCGCTCATCTGGGCCTCCTCCGGCAATCGCTGCCCTTATCAGGTGGCGATCCTTGGGCTTTCGTCAAGGCCGGCATCCCGTCGGATATCTTGACGCAACAGGCCAAGGGGCGTATGCGGATCGTAAGTGGCGCTTTGTTACCGGATTGCGGGCCACGTTAAACAAGCCGCTAAAGAGGTCAGACAGGGCGTCCCCCGTTGCTGACCGCGACCGGGGGATTTTTTATTGCCTCGCGTTTGAACCCCGCGGGGCCGAAGGAGAGACGGTATGAAAAAGGACACCTCGAACTGGAGCGCTCGGACCAAAGCCGTGCACGCTGGCACCCGCCGCAGCCAGTATAATGAAGTTTCCGAGGCCATTTTCATGACCCAGGGCTTTGTCTACGAAACCGCTGAAAGCGCCGAGCAGCGCTTTATCCAGCTGGGCGAGGACGAGTTCATCTATGCCCGCTATGGCAACCCCACCGTCGCCATGTTCGAAGAACGTTGTGCCGCGCTGGAAGGTGCCGAAGACGCCTTTGCTTGCGGCAGCGGTATGGCGGCCGTGAACGCGGCGCTGGTGTCGATGCTGCGCGCGGGCGACCACGTGGTGTCCGCCAAGGCGCTGTTTGGCTCGTGCCTCTATATCCTCGAGGAAATTCTGGGCCGCTACGGCGTCGAGACCACTTTCGTGGACGGCACCGATCTGGAGCAGTGGAAGGCCGCGATCCGTCCGGACACCAAGGCTGTGTTCTTTGAGTCCGTGTCGAACCCGACGCTCGAAGTCATCGACATCAAGGCGGTTGCCGAGATGGCCCACGCCGTTGGTGCCAAGGTCGTTGTCGATAACGTCTTCGCGACCCCCGTATATTCCAAGGCCATCGAACTGGGCGTTGACGTGGTTGTCTACTCAACCACCAAGCACATCTACGGTCAGGGCCGCGCTCTGGGCGGCGTCGTTCTGGGCACCAAGGAATTCATCCGCGGCACGCTGGAACCCTACATGAAGCACACCGGCGCGGCGATGAGCCCGTTCACCGCATGGATCATGCTCAAGGGGCTGGAAACGCTGGAACTGCGCGTCAAGGCACAGACCGCCACCGCCGAAGCCATTGCCAAGGCGCTGGAAGGCCATCCCAAGCTGGACCGCGTGGTCTATCCCGTCCTACCGAGCCACGCGCAGCACGAC
>CAXQKF010000241.1:0-6164 GCA_964224285.1 Donghicola sp.
TCAGCAAGAGTTTCCACGATGTCGATCGGATGAAGATCGTCGCTCAGGAATTCTTCTGTTACCGCCATGCCGTCACCTCGATTTTTTTGATGGCTTTGGGACGTGGCAGCGCCCCAAGCGCTAGGTGCCTGCTCAAGGAAAAGCGGCGCAAGGCCGCCCTCTATACGACATATGGTGCGGGTTATTGATTCGTTCGTCCAGTGATTTTTGCAGGCCGAGTCGCAATAAGTTGTGGATAGATCAGGAAAATCGTCCAAATCCGCGAACTTGGCGGTTCTAGATCAACACATTCGAAAAGAGTCAAGGGGCGGCACCTGCGTACCGCCCCTTGATCAAAACTTCGCTCAGAAATCGGGTAAGTGACTCTTAACCCTGACCTTTTTCCAGAGCATCAAGACGCGCCTTCAGCGCCTCGTTCTCTTCGCGGGCCTTCTGGGCCATGGCGCGCACGGCGTCGAATTCCTCGCGGGTGACAAAGTCACGTTCGGCCAGCCAACGGTCCAGCATAGAGCTGACAGCCGTCTCGGCCTCTTGCTTTGCGCCTTGGGCGACACCCATGGCGTTGGTCATCAGTTGCGAAAGATCGTCGAAAATCTTGCCCTTGGTTTGCATCGGTGTCTCCGGCGTTACATTTGCCTTCTATATGGGGCTTGACGGCGGCAGGCTCAACCTTGACTTCGCTCGAAAGACAACGGCACACAGACGCACATGCAGGCTCTCATTCAGTACCCCAATTTTTCCCCCGAACTCTTTTCGATCGAAATCGGTGGGTTTGCGCTCGCCCTGCGCTGGTATGCGCTGGCCTATATTGCCGGTCTGCTGATCGGCTGGCAGCTGATTGTCCGTGCGCTGAAATCGCCGGGCCTCTGGCAGAACGACCAGCCCCCCATGACCCCGCGCCAGGTCGAAGACCTGCTGACGTGGATCATCATCGGCGTGATCGTTGGCGGGCGTCTGGGCTTTGTCCTGCTGTACAAGCCGCTTTATTACCTCGCCAATCCGGCAGAAATCCTGATGGTCTGGCATGGCGGAATGGCCTTCCACGGCGGGTTCATGGGGGTTGTGGTGGCTGCGTGGCTCTTTGCAGCCCGCAACAACATCCCGAAATGGCCGCTGGCGGATGCCCTGTCCTTGGCCGCGCCGACGGGCCTGCTGCTGGGACGCATCGCGAATTTCATCAACGCCGAACTCTGGGGCCGCCCGACAGATGTGCCGTGGGCGATGATCTTTCCCACCGATCCGCTCGGCCTGCCCCGCCACCCCAGCCAGCTTTATGAAGCAGGGCTAGAGGGGCTGATCCTTGGGGCAATCATTCTCTGGATGGTCTGGGGCCGCAAATGCCTGCGCACTCCGGGCATCGTGACCGGCACGTTTCTTGCAGGCTATGGTCTATCGCGATTTATCGTCGAATACTTCCGCGAGAGCGATCCGCAGTTCTATGAAGCCAACCCCTATGGCTATGCGATCTGGGTTGGCGATTATGGGCTGAGCATGGGGCAACTCCTGTCCCTGCCCATGCTGCTGATCGGTCTCTTTATTGTTGCCTACGCCCGCCGCCGCCATAGCAGTCGCCCATGACCGAACTCCTTGACCACTTCCTCAGCCGGATTGCCGCCCAAGGCCCGATTTCCTTGGCCGACTACATGAGCACCTGTCTCTTGCATCCGAAACTGGGCTACTACACGACCCGCGACCCCTTGGGCACCAAAGGCGATTTCACCACTGCGCCGGAAATCAGCCAGATGTTCGGTGAAGTCATCGGCCTTGGGCTGGCGCAGGCATGGATGGATCAGGGCACGCCCGAGCGGTTCATTCTGGCAGAGCTCGGCCCCGGCCGCGGCTCCCTGATGGCCGACATCATGCGCGCCACCCGCCGCGTGCCCGGCTTCCATTCCGCCGCCGAAGTCCACCTGGTCGAGGCCTCGCCTGCCCTGCGCAAGGCCCAAGCCGCCCGTTTGGCAGGCTACACCCCCACGTGGCACGACCACATCGGCGACCTGCCAGAGGATGTACCGCTCTACCTCGTGGCCAACGAATTCTTTGACGCCCTGCCGATCCGCCAGTTCCAACGCGCAAGTGATGGCTGGAGCGAGATCCTGATCACCCAGACCGACGGCCGCCTGACCCGCGCCCGCGCCACACCCGCGCCCTTGGATGCGCTGGCCCACCGGCTCGAGGACACCGCCGAGGGCAATCTGGTCGAAACCTGCGCCCCCGCCCAAGCGGTCGCCGCAGACATCGGCCACCGGATCGCCACAAGTGGCGGCGTCGCGCTGATCATCGACTACGGCGACTGGCGCTCGCAGGGGGACACTTTTCAGGCACTGCGCCGGCACGAATTTGCCGATCCTCTGGAAATGCCCGGCCACGCCGACCTGACCGCCCACGTAGATTTCGAGGCCCTCGCCACCGCCGCCAGCCCCGCAAAACATACCCGACTGACGGGCCAAGGCCTATTTCTGGAACGTTTGGGCATCACCGCGCGGGCACAGGCACTGGCGCAACAGCTGACCGGCACGCCGCTGGAAAACCACATCGCCGCGCATCGCCGCTTGACCCACCCCGAAGAAATGGGAACCCTCTGCAAAGTGCTCGGGATCTATCCCGATGGCGCCCCAATTCCCGCAGGACTCAGCGAATAATCATGACGCTCGACATCATTTCCGATCCCCTCCTCGCCCCCACGCAGCACGGCTTTTTCGGGCGCAAGGGTGGTGCATCCTCGGGGATTTTCGCAGGATTGAACTGCGGCGCGGGGTCGTCGGACCTCAAGGAGATCGTGTCGATCAACCGCGCCCGCGTGGCCGAGGCGATGGGCGTTGCCGCTGCGAATCTGGTGACGGTCCACCAAACCCATTCGGCCACCGCTGTTGTCGTCGATGGCCCGCTGGACGCGCCGATCGAGGCGGACGGGATCGTGACCAAATCCCCCGACATCGCCATCGCGATCCTGACCGCCGATTGCCAACCCGTCCTGTTTCACGACCCCGAGGCTGGCGTCGTCGGCGCGGCACATGCGGGATGGAAGGGTGCAGTGGGCGGCATTCTGGACGCCACGCTCGATGCGATGGAACAGATCGGCGCAAGCCGGGCCAACACCCGCGCCCTGATCGGCCCAACCATCAGCCAACGCGCCTACGAGGTCGGCCCCGAATTCTACGACAACTTCATCGCCGAGGATTCCGGCAACACCCGCTTCTTTGCCCAAGGGAACGGCGACCGCATGATGTTCGACCTGCCCTCCTATGGCCTGCCCCGCCTGCGCAGCGCGGGCGTCGGACAGGCGCAATGGACCGGCCACTGCACCTACTCGGCCCCCGACCGATTCTACTCGTTCCGCCGCACCTGCCACGCCGGAGAAGCGGACTACGGGCGCTTGATTTCAGCCATTCGCCTCTAGGGTGCGGTGCAAGGGCGATTTCCTTTGCAAAAACATATGATCACCGCCATTCGCGCAACAATGCGCCACAGGTTTGCCGCATTCCAACGCCACATTACACGTAAGAAAAAATAAACAAACGTGAGCGGCAACCATGAAAGCGAAGACCCGGTTTATCCAGTCGGTGCTAAAAACTGCATCGGAACAAGGCGCTACACCCATGCCTTGGACACGCGGCAAGTCCCGCAAGGCGCTAATCGCAAAGCGCGAAGTGCCATTGCGTAAATCTGCATAAAGAATCACAGACGAATCGATCCCGC
Organism: Donghicola sp.; assembly: GCA_964224285.1. Classification (GTDB taxonomy): domain Bacteria; phylum Pseudomonadota; class Alphaproteobacteria; order Rhodobacterales; family Rhodobacteraceae; genus Donghicola. Next base: position 3,700 of record CAXQKF010000241.1, read on the forward strand.
CAGAATTGACAGTCAGGCTTTCAGGATCAGCTTCGAATAAGACGCCCGATTGTAGACAATCCCACGCCCGAACGCCCGTTGGTTTCCCAACCGTGGGCAACGTGGGGAAATTTCGGAAATCTTGCGTCAAATCTTTGACACGTCGGCCAGAATGCGGCATCAAAGAGGCAACCCCGCTCATGGCGGGCTGCTGCCTCTCTGGGGCAGTCCTTCCAGACCGCAGGCCTCGCGGTTTGTGCCGGCAACGGCGTGTTGAAAGCAAAGAGCGATCCCGACGGAGCCTCAACCGTCACATGGGGTCGCTTTTTTCTTTGGCCTAGACAGCCCCTTCGCCCAAAAGAAAACGCCCCGCGAAACACACGGGGCGGCATCCTTGGCCAAAACTCTGGCGCTTCAGATCAGGCGCTGCGGCTCAGACGTTCTTCTAGCACATCAAAGGGCACGCCCGGTTCGTCCTTCTCGCCGCGAATGACCAGCGAAGTCTTCACGCTGGCGACATTTTCGGCCTTGAGCAGCTGTTCGGTCAGGAACGACTGGAAGGTGGACAGGTCAGGCGCCACACATTTCAGCAGGAAATCGACCTCGCCGTTCAGCATGTGGCATTCGCGAACCAGCGGCCACGCACGGCAGCGAGCCTCGAACGCGCTCAGATCGGCTTCGGCCTGACTGATCAGTCCAACATTTGCGAAAACTTTGACTTCAAAGCCAAGCGCACGGGCATCCACTTCGGCGTGATAGCCCTTGATGTATCCGGCCTCTTCCAAGGTCCGAACACGGCGCAAACAAGGCGGTGCAGAGATTCCAACACGCTTTGCAAGCTCGACATTGGTCATTCGGCCATCGGCTTGCAACTCGGCCAGGATTCTTCGATCGATGGGATCAAGTCGTGTTCCGGGCATGGGGCTTTCCTGCTTTTTTCCGAACCTTATACATCCTACCACAGTCTGCGCAACATTATTTCAACAAAGCGCAAGAAAGTTAAGCGGACTTTCGCATTGCATGACCCAGCGCCAATTCTAGCGCCTGATCACATGTGAAAGCTTCCCCTTTAACCACCGCGGCGGGGCGTCTATATCCTGCGCCTGAGACAAAGACGCAAGACAGAAAGGTGCCCTATGGCCGAGGCCCGTCACACCAAGGTTCTGATCATCGGCTCCGGCCCTGCAGGTTACACCGCAGGTGTCTACGCCAGCCGCGCAATGCTGAACCCCCTGCTGGTTCAGGGCCTCGAGCCCGGCGGTCAGCTGACCACCACCACCGAAGTCGAAAACTGGCCCGGCCACACCGAGATTCAGGGCCCCGATCTGATGACCAACATGGAAGCCCACGCGCGCGCCATGGGCACCGAGATCATCGGTGATTACATCAGCAAGCTGGATCTGGACGTGCGCCCCTTTGTGGCCCACGGCGACAGCGGCACCACCTACACCGCCGACGCGGTTATTCTGGCCACCGGCGCCCGCGCGAAATGGCTGGGCCTGCCGTCGGAAGAGAAGTTCAAAGGTTTCGGCGTATCGGCTTGCGCGACCTGTGACGGCTTCTTCTATCGCGGCAAGGAAATCGTGGTCATCGGCGGCGGCAACACAGCCGTCGAAGAGGCGCTGTTCCTGACCAACTTCGCCTCCAAAGTGACCCTGATCCACCGCCGCGACTCGCTGCGCGCCGAAAAGATCCTGCAGGACCGCCTGTTCAAGCACGAGAAGATCGAGGTTCTGTGGAACCACGCGGTCGAAGAGGTTCTGGGCACCGAAGCCCCCCTCGGCGTGACCGGCGTAAAGGCCAAGCACGTGGACACCGGCGAGATCACCGAGATCGCGTGCGACGGTTTCTTTGTGGCGATCGGCCATGCGCCCGCGAACGAACTGGTCAAAGACGTGCTGGAAACCCATTCGGGCGGCTACGTCGTGACCAAACCCGACAGCACCGCGACCTCGATCCCCGGTGTCTTCGCGGCGGGCGACCTGACCGACGACAAATACCGTCAGGCGATCACCTCGGCCGGTATGGGCTGCATGGCCGCTCTGGAAGCCGAACGCTGGCTCGCAGAACAAGAAGACGCGGAATAATCCCGTAAAAACAACAAAGGCTGCCCCCACCGGCAGCCTTTTTCAATACTTCATGAAATAACAAAGGCGGCCCTGTAGGCCGCCTTGTTTGCCCCTTTATCGGGCGAATGGTTCAGTGCACCGCGACCGGTGCCATATCGTTCTCCCAAGCGAGGGCGAATGCCATCTCCCGGTTACGAACCAGAGCCAAACGCTCTCCGTCCGTGTCGTGCAGCGCGTACAAGGTTGTTAGCCCCTCAGCCTGCTCTTGAACGTCCTCAGGCAGGTCCGCGACCTCGACGGAACGAACATAGACGATCTTGCGTTCAGCGCTGCTGATGAAATCGACTTTGGTGTCCATAGTCTCACCCCTTTCGGATTTTGATTTCCTGTACCACCGCGTCAGGCACGGTGCGGTTC
>CAXQKF010000242.1:0-14724 GCA_964224285.1 Donghicola sp.
CGTATTCACGGCCCTCTTTCCACCGACCCAGGTTCGGGGTGCTGGACAGTACGACAAATTTGCGTTCGTCCCGTTGAAAGGTCAGCGCGATGGTGGGCGTGCCCCGCCCGAACCTGTCGCGCAGTTCTTGCGTGGTGCCGTCAAAGGGCAACCCGTTCACGGCGATCAACTCGTCGCCGACTTTCAGGCCCAGTGCAATGGATCCCACCTCGAGAGAGGCCAGAGCCAGATGCCTGCCTTTTCTTTCAATCTCGGTGTCGGTGGTTTCGTCTGTCATGGGAACGAGAAGGGGTTAGGCTCTGCTTTGGGGGCGGGCTTGGATGTGGTTTTTCGGGTGGTTGTCGGCTTGGGACGAGGCTTGGCCGCCGGTGCCGCAGTCGGCTTGGACGCGGTGCTGGCAGAGCTCGGTGCGGTGGTGACAGCGGCTGCGATCATCTTGCTGAGCGCGAGCTGAAGATCGGAGATTCCGGCCTTCATCGCCTCGACTGTCGTTTGTGTGCCTGCATCCACCCGTTCGGTGAGGGTCGTGGCAATTTGGGATTGCAGATTTCCGGCAGTGTCAGAATAATTACCTAGCTGCGATGACATCTGTTCCGACATCGCGGTCAGTTGGGCCATCACCACATCGCGGTTTTCATTGCTCAGACCTTCGAGCTTGGCCATGCGTTCGCTCAGGCCGGCGACTGCTTCGAGCTGGCCGTTCAGCTGGGTGACGCTCTCTTGAAAGATCGCCAGAGCCTCGATCTGGGTCGCGCTGGTGCGGCGCATTTCAGCGAGGGTTTTGAAATAAACCAATCCCCCCAATGCGATAGAGACGCCCGCACCGGCCAGAAGGCCAATCATCATGGGGCGCAGTCGCGCTCCGAACCGGTCCAGTCGGGCCGCCGCAGCAGAGGTTTCACTCTGAAGTCGAGAGACTTCGGAGGCCGCGTCATTGGCGGCTTCGGCCGCCTCCAGGGCCAGCTTGATGGCTTCCTGAAGTTCGTTGGTTTCGCTGTTTTCTGTCTCGGTCGCGTCCGAGGCGGTCTTCTTGGTCATGGTGGCTCCTGACGGCTGAGGGGACCCTTCGGAGCTTATGAATGCAGGTTCCATGCCATCCTGCGACTGGTCCCCACGCTAAAGATTTCCGTCGGGGGGCCGTTATCAGACTCAGAACATGGCCCTCGATGTATTTCCGGGGGCGTCCCTGACCGTTTATTCGAAAGAGGCACAGATGTCGCAAACCGCAGGCACGACTGGAAACGCTGACGAAGCTGGCGCATTCGTCTCTATGGAAAACTTGCAGCCGTTCGCCAAAGTCGTTTTCGGGGATGGCGCACACGAAGTCGCCCGCTGCGGAGATGGCGCGACGCTGGCGTATCGCCCCGAAGGTTTCACCGGCGAGTGGACCTCTCTGGGGATGCAGCTCGAAGAGGGGTGGCCCCGTATTGGCGGCGGCATCATCCTGAGCCAGAACAACGCGCTAGAGCGTTTCGTCCGCACCCACGTGGTCAAGATCGAAGGGCACCGTGACGATGGCGCGACGCAGTACAAGCTCGAGGACGTGGCTTGGCTGATCCGCGACACCGAAGACCTGAACCTCATTGAGATCCGCGTCGGGTCCGGAGCCTGGACCACCGTCAAGATCAAGGAAATCTCGATCGAAAAGGACAAGGACCGCGCGGTGGCCGCACTGGTCAAAGTCTCGCCCGATCTCGAGATGGAAGTTTCCGCGGATATGGTGGGCTGGGCCGAGCGTTTGGGCGCAGGCGCGCAGATCATGCCCGTTCTCTGAGGCCCTGCGCACAGGAATGTTTCACGTGGCGCGGCAGGTTACTGACCGCGCCATCTTTGTACCAAGTCCGCGATCCGGTAGCGTAGCGCCGCCGCCAGACACAGGGCGGACGAGACCCAGATTGCAGCGGCCCGCACCCCTTCGGCCTGCATGGCCTGATCGGCAAGGGCGACGGACACCCCTGCAAAGCTGACAGTCGAGATCAGGGTTCCGACGCTTTGCTTATGTCTTTTCACACGCATCTCAGGCGGTCTCCTCGGGGCGGCCATGTTCGTCGAGGCGCAGTTCCTTGGGGATGTCCAGATCGGGCATCTCGGTGGGCATATCGTGGTCCAGACGGTAGACGTGCGCCAGAATGGCCGCCACAGCCACGAACAGGGATTCAGGGATCATCTGGCCGATCTGGCCGGTAAAGTAGAGCGCACGGGCCAAAGGCGGCGCCTGCACGGTGGTGACGCGGGCTTTGGCGGCGCGCTCCATGATCCGGTGGGCCATGGCGCCTTTGCCCATCGCGAGTACGACGGGGGCATCCGCCTGTTCGGGATCATAGCGCAGGGCAATCGCAAAGTGCGTCGGGTTGGTGATCACGGCGGTGGCGTCCGGCACATCGTCCAGTGCCTTGGCCCGCTTGGCGCCTTGGGACGCTTCCATCTGGCGGCGGCGGATCGCGCCTTTGAGTTCGGGCGAGCCTTCGGTTTGTTTGAATTCGTCTTTCAGTTCCTGACGGGACATCTTGAGGCTCTTGTTCAGGCTGTAGATCTGATAGCCCAGATCGACCGCACCGATGATCATCAAACCGACGATCAAGGCACTCAGCAGGCGGATCACGCCAGATTGGAACATCCCGATCGAAGGGCCAACGGGCATGGTGTACATCAGCTCCATCTCGGGGATCATCGAAATGACCACCCCGTAGGCCGCACCGCCCAAAAGGCCGACCTTGAGCAGCGCCTTGCCCAGTTCGACCAGCGACTTCATGGACACCATGCGCTTGAGGCCCTTCAGGGGGTCCATCTTGTCGGGTTTGAAGGCCATGGCCTTGGGGGCCCAGTTCAGGCCACCCATCGCGCCCTGCACGGCAATGGTCAGCACTAGCATGGGGATGCCGATTCCCATCCCGATCAGGAACAGGGCAATTATGCTCTCCTTCAGTCGCGACAGGATGACAGTGTCCAGCTGTTCGGTGCTATCCCACCGCAGCCAGGAGGCCCAAGTGCCGGTCAGGGTCTCGCCCATCATACCGGCGACCATGACGATCCCCATCGCGGACACGATGCTGGATAGAACGAACACCTCTTTGGAGGTGATGATTTTACCGTCTTCTTTCGCCTGTTCTTTTCGTTTCGGCGTTGGGTCTTCTGTCTTTTCCTGACCGTCGTCACCTTCAGCCATTCGCCATCTCCCGGAACATGTGTTCCATCAGTTCGAGCGAGGATCCCAAGACCCATTCGCATGCCTTGCCCAGAACAGGGGCGCTGAAAAACAGAAGAACAACCGTCATGGTCAGCGTCATCGGAAAGCCGAACGAAAAGATGTTCATCTGCGGTGCCGAGCGGGTGATCACGCCGATCAGGACGTTCACCAGCAGAAGGATCGACACCACAGGCATCATCAGTTGGACGCTGACGTTGAACATGACCGTAGCGGCTTCTTTTCCGGCTGCCAACAACGGGCCGACATTCAAGGGTTCACCGGGCGGGATCAGAGTGTAGCTTTCGACCAGGATGTTCAGGGCGATCAAGTGCCCGTCCACGGCGACGAAGGTCGCCAGCATGAACAGGCTGAACAGCTGCGAGACAACAGGAACACTGGTGCCGGAGGCGGGGTCGATCTGCGCGGCGAAACCCAGACCCGCAGTTGCCGCAATCCGGTCCCCCGCCACCGAGGCAGAGCCAAAGATGATCGACAGCACCAATCCGGCGGCAAGGCCGATGGTCAGTTCTGTCAGGATCATCGGAACAGCGGTCAGGGCTACCAACTCTTCAACCGCAGGCATGGGCACGCGGGTCACCACGGGCAGGGTCAGGATCACCGACATCATGATGCGCACCGGCAGCATGATGTAGCGCGCCGAAAAGAACGGTGCCGACAGGATAAACGCACCAACCCGCAGCATGGCAAAGCTGTACTGAACGACGTAGCTGATCAGCTCTGCCAGTTCGAGGCCGGGAATGCCCGAGTCGTAGTTGAAGGCCGGAGGTTGCAGCATCAGTTGATCGTCGCGATGGTTTCGAAGATCAGGGCAAAGTAGTCGGACATGACCCGCAGCATGAAACCGGACATTAGCGCCATGGCAATCAGCACGATGGCCAGTTTCGGCACAAAGCTGAGGGTGGCTTCGTTGATTGAGGTCGCGGCTTGCAGGACACCGACCATCAGACCGACGGCCAGTGCGATCCCCAGAACCGGTCCTGCGGTCAGCAGGATGTTCCAGTAGGCGATTTGCAGGTGCTCGATATTTGCGTCGAAATCCATCGGTTAGCCTCCCATAAAGCTAGAGGCCAGCGAGCCCATCATCAGGGCCCATCCGTCCACCAGAACAAAGAGCAAGAGTTTGAAGGGCAGCGAGACCAGCATCGGCGACAGCATCATCATACCCAGCGCCATCAGGATCGACGCGATGACCATGTCGATCACGAGGAACGGCAAGAAGATGAGGAAGCCGATCTGGAACGCGGTCTTGAGTTCAGAGGTGATATAGGCAGGCAGCAGGATCGACAGCGGCACGTCTTCGTTTGCTTCGAAGGGGCCTGCGTTCGCCAGCTCGGCAAACATCACCAGATCGTTCTGGCGGGTGTTCCCCAGCATATAGCCAGTGACGATCTTGCGGCCTTCTTCCAATGCAATCGGTGCTGCCAGTTCGCCATCCAGATAGGGCGAGATCGAGGTGTCATAAAGCTCGGTCAGCATGGGTTGCATGACGAAAAAGCTGAGGAACAGCGCAATCGACACCAGCACCTGGTTCGGCGGAGTTTGCTGGGTGCCCAGGGCCTGACGCAGGATCGACAGCACGATGATGATGCGGGTGAACGCGGTCATGCCAAAGACGATGGAGGGCAGGACTGTCAGCGCCGTCATCAGCGCCAGAATTTGTAGGGTCAGCGAATAGGTGACCTCGCCGTCGGCGCCTTCGAGTTGCAGAGCGGGCAGACCTTGGGCCTGAGCGGCGCCGGACAATGCGATCAGAGTGATGAATGCGGGCAGGGCGATGCGGCGGATCATTCTGCGGCCTCCACGGGGGTGGCTGCGGCCAGAGCCAGCATTTGCGCCTGACCCTTGCGGGGCATGATGGCCAGAACCGACTGCCCGTCCGCTTCGATCAGCAGGGCGCGTTCGCCGTTCCCCAGCGTGGTGCTTTCCCGCACGATCAGGCGGCGGCCTGCGGCGGCTTTGGTTGCCAGCTTGGTCTTGTTCAACTGAACGACCAGCCATGCCAGACCCAGAACCCCCAGAAATGCGAGGACTGTGATGATCTGTTGTGTTTCCAGGATGTCCAAGGCTCTGCTCCAATTCCTGTGCATCTGTCAGGAAAACGGGAGCAGGTTTCATGCCAAATGGGACAAAGCCCCCCTATCCAAACGATAGGGAGGCGCAGCGCAATAGTATGCGCCGCGTCAGAATATGGGGATTTGGGCCCAACGGCCCGCCCTAGACAGAGGCCATCCGCGTTTCAGGATCGACGATCTCGCCAAAGCGGATGCCGAACCGTTCGCCGACCACGACCACCTCGCCGCGGGCGATGATGGTGCCGTTGACCAGAATATCCAGCGGATCGCCCGCCATCCGGTCCAGTTCGATGACAGAGCCTTCGTTCAGGCGCAGCAAGTCCTGAATGGTGATCTCGGTACGGCCGACCTCGACGGTCATGCGGACCTTGACGTTGGCCAGCATCCCGAGTTTGGCGTTCACGTTCTCTGCGGCGGCAATCGGATTATCGCTCATCCTGTCATCCTTTCCTTTTCTTGCTGCGGCACGGTGGCCACGCATTCGGTGATGCTGATTGCGGCTTTGCCGTTCACTTCACCAATATCACCGTTGAAGAAGTGCTGACCCTCGACCAGCAGGCGCGGGGCAGGTTTGAGATCGACGGGCACAACCTTGCCCGGCGTGGGATCAGTGATCGCCCGCAGCTGGACCTGCGGCTCGTCCAGATGGGCGGTGATCGTCAGCGGCACATTCATGACGGCGCGTTCCAGACGGGCACGCCAGCTGAGGTCTTCGCCCACGATGTCGGACTGGCTGCGCGACCGCAGTTGCGAGGCAATCGGTTTTAGCGTTTGCAGGGGATACAGGATATCCACGTCCGCCGGATCGCCGCCGGGCAGCTGCACAATGAACGAACATTTCACCACCTGATCCTGACCATCGAGGAAGCTGGCAAACTGCAGGTTTTCCTCGTGGGCCGATGCGGTGAAGTGGATCGGATAGAGGTCACGCCACGCCATTTCCAGCGCGCGGTTCAGACCGCCTACCACCAGTTCGATCACCCGCAGTTCGGTCGCGGTGAATTCGCTGCGGCTGGTGGACGGGGGCGTTTTGCGCTCTCCGCCATAGTAGACGTTGGTCAACAGCGACACAAAGCTGGGCTGTAGCACCACCATCTGCGTGCCGCGCAATTCGTCGATGCGGCTGATGGTCAGGCTGCTGAAGTTATCCAGTTCGTCGGTGTAGTGGTCGTAGGCTTTGATCTCCGGCGGGAATGACGAAATCCGTGGCTGCATCCGCAAGAACGGCAGAAACACACTACGCGCCAGACGGTTAAAGCGTTCGTTGACCATGCGCAGGCCGTAATAGTCCCCCAGCGCCGAGACGTTATCTTCGCCAAACTTGTATGGTTTGGCCTGACTGGAGGCGTCGCCTCTGTCAGCGGCGTCATCGTCCAGGTTCTTGAGGCCGTCCACACGGGCGGCGACCTCGAAGCTGGAGAGTTTTGTTGCCTTTGCCATCGCGATGCGTCCCTTATTGCAGCACGAACGAGGGGAAGAAGACGTTCTCGATGCCGCCAAAGCCTTCGAGCTCTTCGAGGCGCTTGTTGACGGCGGCTTTCATCGCGGCGGCCAGTCTGTCGCGGCCATCCATGCCGGCCACGTCCTCTTCGGAGAAGCCACTGATCACAGCCAGAAAGTCAGACCGGATCGCCATAGCGTGGGTTTCCACGTTGGTGATGACGCTGGCGTCGTATTGGGTCGACATGCCGATGCCCACCTGTAAGAATCGGCGAGAGCCCTTGAGGTTCGTAGTCAGAGTGTCGGGGAATTCGTAATAGCTGGTCTGGAAGACGGGCGTTTCGGGGATGTCCTTGACCATCCGCTGGGGGCCACCTTCGCCCTCTGCGCCTTCGCCATCGGCACCTGCTTCGCCGCCCTCGCCACTGCCGCCGTCACCGTTGGTGCGTTCGACCAGTCGCAGGACTTCTTCGGAAGGGGACATCTGCATGCCAGCGTAATAAATGCCGCCAGCAAAGCCGCCGCCGAGGAACAGAAGAAACCCGAGGATCATTAGAATGATCTTGAGGATCTTGCCCTTCTTTTTGGGTGCGTCTGTGTTTGCGTCACTCATGCTTCAATGCCTTATGCCTGTACATCGACCAAACGGTTCGGATCTTTGCGGGCGCTGACTGCCTCTGTCTCTCCGGTGCCGTTGGCGGCGTCGCTCTGGTTATTGTTTGCCTGGGCTGATCCGGTCTGGCCGCCCTGATCGTTGCGGCCGCTGTCACGACCGGTGCTGGCGTTGTGGTTCGCCAGTTCGACACCCTGCTTGGCCAACAGGTCGGCCAGTTTTTGCTGGTTGTCGTTAAATTGCTTTGCGGCTTCCGAGGTTTCGGTCACGATGGTGATCGAAGCAGCCCCGTCACGCAGTTCCATGCGCAACTGGACGCGGCCCAGATTTTCCGGCGTCAGCTGGATATCCATCGCCTCGCCGTCTGCCAGAGTTTCAAAGCCGATGTTCTCTACCAGATTTTCGGGCCACTCGGCCTGATCCATCGCCAGTTCGCTGGTCGCTACGTCACGAGCGGCGGCCTCGATCTGCTGGAAGCTCTCGGGGGCGTTGGTCACCTGGACCTGCGGCGCAACTGCCCCCAAGGGTTGCTGGGGCGCAGCAGCCTGCTGGGGCAGATCAACCGTTTTCGCCACAACCTCTGTCAGGTCGATGCCGGTATCCTGAGCGCCGACCTGCTGGATGGCCTGTTCAAAGCTGGTCGCAGCCAGAGAGGGCTTGGCCTCTGTGCCTTTGGCTTTGGTGGCGGGTTCGATGGTCATGCCATCGCCCTGGGTGGCCTTGCCGACCCGCTGTGTGGCCTGAGGCATGGCGATCTGCTGCGCGTCGCCCCGTGCGTTGCCGGTATTGGGCTGGCGGTCACCGGCCATCAAAGGCGCGGCTTTGGGCTGACGGCTTGCCGGTTGCGCGGTGTCAGACTGGCGGGCCGCGATCGGGGCAGCCACGGCCGCGCCTGCCGCCGCTAGGGGGATCGTGTCTGTGGAAGCGGTTTCGGCATCAATTTCGACGGGTTGATCCGCATTGGCGGTCAGGTCTTTCGCCGCCTTGGCAGGCGCGTCGGTTTCCAGTTGGAGGCCTGCCAGCTCGGGGGCGATGGCTTGCGCCTCGCCGTCGACCTTGCCGGTTTCAGCAGTGACTTTCGCGCCGGTGACAGCGGTGTCATCCGCGGCAGCGTCTGTTTTGACCTTGGTTGCGGTCACGGTCTGCGGCTTCATTGGTGTCGCGGCAATTTGCGCCCGCAAGGACAAAGAGGCGTGCGTCGTGGCTGGGCCATCGGCCTGTGCCGCCGCATCCGCCGCAGATTGCTGCGCGGTCAAAGCGGCAGTGCTGGTTGTCGTGTTCAAGGACTTCAACTTGTCGGCTTGATCCGGCTGGATCATATCAGCGCCATTGGTTGCGGCGCTGCCCTCGGCTTTCTGCATTGCGGCCGCGTCGACAGCCCGAAGCACGGAGCGATCGGCCGTGCCTTCTGTGTTCTGGGGCAGATCGGATGTCTCTTTGCCAACCATCCGCGCGACAGTTTCGGTGATATCTTCTGCGGGTTGTCCAGCATCCACAGCGGCTGTCTCGCCATCTGCAGAGGTCTTTGCTGTCATGCGAGAGATCGCAGTTTCACTGGTCGCGGCTTTGGTGGTCAGGCCGCCTTCGGGAAGACGCGCGATGACGGGCAGCAGGTCTTCACCGGTCTCGGCGGTCTGGCCATCGGCATCTGCGGTTTTGGCAGCCTGCACGTCGCGCCCGTTGCCCTTGGCGGGGGCGCTGTCAGAATTAGCGGCCTCGGTTTTCGCGGCGGCCTCCGGCTCTGCGGCACGGTTGTCCGAGGTGTCGGCCTGTGTAGCGGGAGCGTTTTCCGCAGGCCGGCTATCGCGCGCCTCTGCCATCACGTTTCCGAAGCCTGCGCCGGATACAGCTTTGGTCGCCGCAGGTCTGGCCTGTTGCGGGGCGTCCAGCTTGAGAAAGCTCTGCTCTGCGATCGACATCTGGGTCATAGCGATCCTTTCGGGGCAAATCGGAATGGTTCAATCAGAACAGACATTGCAAGAGCAGTGCCAAGTCGGGGTCAGCGCGGGGCGCGGCCGCGCTCTCCGAGGCGGCTGTCTTCTTTGGCATCGGCTTCGGCGCGGGCCTCGCGGCGGGTTTCCACGGCCTTTTCGCCATAGATCCGGACGCGCTGTTCAGCTTGGGCGACGCGGCCACGGGCTTCGACCAGTCGGGCGGCGCTCTGTTCGCGCTGGACTTCGACGTTGGTCAACTGCTGCGCGATGGCGTTGCCGAACCACATGGTCGAGGCCAGTTGCGCTTTGGACTGGATCGAGGGGCGCTGCGAAACGGACTCGTCCAGCAGGTTTTTCAGCTGGGTCGACTGGGCCTCGGCGCGGGCGGCTTGCTGCGCGATCTGGCCCAGTTCTTTGCTTTCCTGTCCCAATTTCGCTTTTTCTTTGCGGACCATCAGGTCCATCAGCTTTTCCTTGCGGGTCATCCGAGAGCGCCTCCGGCGAGGTTAAGAAGGGACTTGCGACTATCGACAAAGGCAGACTTTTCGTCGACGGGCTGCTGGATCAGGGTCTTGATGCGCGGCCAAGTCTGGACGGCTTCGTCCAGTTCGGGATCCTGACCGGGGGTGTAGGCTCCCATCAGCATCATGTCGCGGTTGTCCATGTAGAGGCTGATCATCCGGCGCAGCTTGAGGGCGGCGCGCTGGTGGTCCTTGTCCACGATGTCGTTCATCACGCGGCTGACCGACTGGGGAATGTCGATTGCGGGATAGATGCCCATCTGCGCCTGTTTGCGCGACAGAACAAGGTGACCGTCCAGAATGGCGCGGGCGGTGTCCACAACGGGATCGTTGGTGTCATCGCCATCGGCTAGAATTGTGTAGAAGGCGGTGATGGACCCTTCGCCCTTCAGGCCCGGACCGGCCCGTTCGATCAGTGTCGGGATCATCGAGACCACGGACGGCGTATAGCCCTTGGCGGTTGGCTGTTCGCCCAAGGCCAGACCGATCTCGCGGCGGGCATGGGCGCAGCGGGTCAGCGAGTCCATGATCAGCAGAACGTCTTTGCCCTTGGAGCGGAAGTATTCGGCGATGGCGGTGGCGCGGTTCGCAGCCCGCAAGCGCAGCAGGGGCGAGCGGTCGGCGGGCACGGCCACGACGCAGGTTTTATGGGCGTTCTCGCCGTGCATGATATGGCCGACGAATGCGCCAACCTCTCGGGCACGTTCCCCGATCAGGCCGACGACGACAACGTCCGCGTTGGTGTTCTTGGTCATCATCTCGATGAGGACCGACTTACCAACGCCAGAGCCTGCGATGATGCCGACGCGCTGGCCACGGCCAACGGTCAGGGCGCTGTTGATGATGCGCACGCCCACGTCCAGAACGGCGTCCACGGGCTGGCGGGCCAGCGGGTTCTGCACCTTGCCAGCAAGCGGCCAGCGGATGTCGCCTTGGGGGTTGGGGCCATCGTCCAGTGCGTGACCTTCGGCGTCGATGACACGGCCTAGCAGGGCCTCGCCCATCAGCGCGTCGTGGCCACCGTCCAAGCGGCGCACACGGGCGCCAGAGACGATGCGCGCGCCGGGGGTGTCGAGAAACAGCATGTTGCGGCCATCGCGGAAGCCGACGATTTCGCCCTGCACACGGCTGCCATCTTCGGTCTCGACCTCGCAGATCGCGCCGGGGCTGGCCGGAAAGCCGGTGCATTCCAGGATCAGGCCATCATAGCGCAGCACCTTGCCGCTCATTTCCGGTGTCGGTTTGACAGCCAGATCATCCAGCGTGCCGGTCAAAGAGGTCAGCAAAGAGCTCATTTCGCGCCTTTCTTGGTCAGGCTGTCAGTCAAAGAGATGTCGGGGGTGCTGATGCCAACGTCCCCGCGGCGCAGGTTCGCGTCGGCGATCAGGCGGCTTTGCTGGACGATGGGCGCTTCGGTAAGGAAGGGGGTGACGGCGTCCAGATCCTTGGGGCTGAGGCGGATGGTGACGTCGCTGATGCCCGCGGCTACGGTTTCGACCAGTGCCTCGATCTTGTTGACGAAGCGGGCAGGGGTGGTGTCGATCTGCACGCCCGCACGGTCCGAGGCCAGTTTGCGCACCGCGTCGGTCAGCTGTTCGCGCAGACCAGCCAGAGCGTCGGTGTCGGGGGTCATCAACCGGTCGGTCGCGGCGATAAAGGCTTCGCGGGCCTCGGCGAATTGCGCTTCTGCTTCGGCCAAGGCCTCTTCGCGGGCGGTTGCAATCGCGGCCTCGTCGTTCACGGGTTCTGCGGGGGCTTCGGGTTCAGGTTCGGGGGCGGTCAGGGCCGCTTTGGCCTCGGCTTCGGCCAGACCGACCTGATAGCCCTCGGCCCATGCGGCCTTGCGAATGGCTTCGACGTCGATTTGGGGGGCTGCGGGTTGGGGCTGGGGCGCGGGGGCCTCTTGCTCTGCTGCCTGAGACGAGATTTCCACCTGATCTTCGGGCAGTTCGTCAGCCAGATCGGGCAGTTCCGCTTCGGTCACCGCGACAAAGCCTTTGGGCTGGAAATGTTCTGGGGTGGCAGACACTTTGGTCGGCAGCCCGCCGCTCTGGACAAAGCCGGACTGGTCGGCTTCGCGGATCAGACGCATGATGTCTTCGTGATCCAAAGCGCGGTTCAGTGCCTGATTGGTGCGCGATTGCTGGGACATTAGACCATCTCCTCACCGCCGCGACCGGCAAGTGTAATTGTGCCCGCATCGGCCAGACGGCGCGCCACGGCGACCACCTGCTTCTGCGCTTCTTGAACAGCGGTAAGCCGGATCGGGCCCATGGCCTCCATCTCGTCGCGGATGTTGGCGGCGGCGCGGGTGGACATGCACGACAGCAGGCGATCTGTGACGTGATCGTCCGAACCCTTGAGCGCGACCGTAAGGATTTCGGGTTCGATTTCGCGCAGCAGGGTCTGGATCGCGCGGTCCTGCGACTGAACCAGATTGTCGAACACGAACATGTTGTCCTGCAGGGTCTCCATGAGGTCTTTGTCCTCGGTGCGGATCGCCTTCATGATGCGCTGTTCCATGTCCTGCTTTGCGAAGTTCATGATACGAGCAGCAGAACGAATACCGCCGATCTGGCTGGCGCGCAGGGTGGTGTTTGCCTTGAACTTGCGCTGCATGACCTGCTCCAGTTCCTTGAGCGCGTCCGGCTGCACGTTGGTCAGGGTCGCGATGCGGAAGATGATGTCGGGCTGGACGTCCTCTGGCAGCAGGCGCAGTACTTCGTTGGCCAGTTGCGCGTCGATGGACGCGATGACCAGCGCCATGATCTGCGGGTGTTCGTCCATGATGAGTTCCGAGATCGCCTTGGCGTCCATCCAGTCGAAGATTTCGATCGGGTGATCGGCGGTCGAGCGGGTGATGCGCGACAGAACCGACTGCGCCTTGTCCGGACCCAGAGCCTCGTGCAGGACGCTGTCCACATAAGCGCCTGCGCCGATACCGATGTTGGTCTGTTCGTTCAGTTCACCCAGAAATTCATCGACGACAGCGGCGATGGTCTTGTGGTGGATCTGACGGACCGAATACATCGCGGCGCCCAAGTCCTGCACCTGTCCGGGGGTCAGTTCCCGCAGGACCGACGCGGCGGCCGCCTCTCCGAAGAGGAGCATCAGAACCGCGGCGCGCTGGGTGCCGTTCAGTTGGGCCAGCTGGGTGTTTTCCTCATTCACGGGGACCAGAGCGTTCATTTCGAGATCTCCTTGTCACGCTCGATCATCTGCTGGAACACAGCAGCAACGCGGGCGCTTTCGACTTCGGCCAGATGGCGCAGCAGGGTAACTTTTTCTTCGTAGGTCGCGGCTTCGTTCTTGAGCAGCTCGCTCTCGGGGCCGCGGGGTACGACGTCGCCTTTGGGCTTCTTGGACTTGCCGTCTTTCGTGCCGTCGGCGCTGCCCTCGGGGGCGTCCTGACCGGCGAGACGGGCCCGCAGTGTGGACAGGGTGTCGCCTTCGCCAACTTCGACAGTGTCTGCCAGAGCGGGGCTGATGCCGTATTCCATGGGCTTGGGCAGCAGGCGGGACATCAGCGGGCGGATAATGCCGAGGATGACGATTGCCAGAGCCACCAGCTGGGCCAGAATGCGGCCTACACGGGGCAGCCATTCGGATTCGTACCAGGGCGCCTCGTAGACATCGAAGGTGTCGATGAAGGGGCTGGACGAGACGGTGATGATATCGCCGCGTGCTTCGTCATAGCCGACCGCGGTGCGGGTCAGGGCTTCGATCTCGCGCAGGACGGCCTCGGGCAGAACGGCGGGTTCGGTCGGATCGGCGCTGGTCGGCGCACGCAGCAGGACGGCAGCGTTCACACGGGTGATGCGGTTGGACTGCGGAACGATGGTTTCGACGCGGCGGCTGACTTCGTAATTCTTGGTTGACGAGGACGAGCGGTTCTGCAGGGTCTCGCTCGACTTCGAGCCGGCACCGGGCTGCTCGGCGTCCAGATCCATTTCTTTGGGCGGGGTGTTCGACACCGCACCGGGGATGCCGCCCGCTTTGCCGGCATTGCTTTCCTCGAGCATGTTCTGCTCGCTGCGCAGGGCGGTCTGGTTGGGGCTGTACTGTTCGTTCATCACCTCGGAGCGGGTGAAGTCCATGTCCAGCGTGACCTGAACCGCCGCATTGCCAAGGCCGACGATGGGCATGATCAGGGCTTCGATGCGCTGGCGGAACAACTCTTCTTGTTCGATGCGCTGGCGGGTCTGCTGGTCCGTCTGCGCGGTATAGGCGTCTTCGGTGTTGTTGGTCAGCAGGCGGCCGGTCTGGTCAACGATCGACACATTGCCGCGGGGCATACCGGGGATCGACGTGCTGACGAGGCTGACGATGGCGTCAACCTGGCTCTGGCCTAGTGTGTGGCCGGGCGCGACCTGAACAAAGACCGAGGCGCGGGGCGGCTGGCTGTCGCGAACGAACGCGGTGCGTTCGGGCAGGGCGAGGTGCACACGCGATTGGGTGATCGACTTGATCTCGGAGATCGAGCGGGCGAGGTCCAGTTCGTGCATCCGGCGCAGGCGCGCGCTTTCGACGCTGCGGCTGGTGCCCATGGGCATATCGGTGATGGTGGACAGACCGTCAGGGGTGCCAGCGGGCAGACCTTCGGCGGCCAAGGCCATGCGGGCTTTGTACAGATCGCCCTTGGGGACTTCGATCTGGCCGTTGGTGCTGTTGATTGTGGCGGGAATGCCCTGAGCGTTCAGCAGCTCGATCGCTTGGGATTTCTCTGCGTCGGGTAGATTGGTGTTCAGGGCCACCTGACCCGACGTATTCAGGAACATGTAGACCATCAGCCCCAGCACAGCGGCCGACACCAGCACGATGGCGGGCATGGCGCGGCGGATGCCGGGTTGGTCTGTGACGCCTTTGGTCCACGCGAGCGCGGCTTCACCCTTGGCGACCAGTTCGTTCTTCTGGCCGCTTACGGGTACCGGTGCTG
>CAXQKF010000243.1:0-11991 GCA_964224285.1 Donghicola sp.
ATGACGGCCATGCTGGACACCTATGGCTTGGGTGCGGGGATCGGCAGCGTGCGGGCCTCGAGCTTCTTGTATGCCTGTTTCGGGAACATCGGGATCGTCGGCACGGCGCTATATCTGTTCTTTATCGCGCAGTTCTTGCTGGCGCGCCCCCCGAAATCCGAGAGGGATACGCACACCTCGGCAGTGATCGCGGCAATGCAGGCATCCTGCGTGGGGTTCTTGATACAGGCGATGATGTCGGCGCCCTATCCGAATCTCGATGTGGTGTTCTTTGCCCATGCGGGCTTGGCGATGGGGCTTCTGCGCCGTCAGGAGATCCTCGAGCGCCGCAAGAAGAAGGTTCCGTGGAAACGGCCCGTGCCGATCGGTGCGACCCGCAACATGGCATCGCCGGCAATCTAAGACTTTGGTTGAAGATTCGGACCATTTGATCAACTAATGACGTCGACAGAGCAGCTAAGAGGTGCCGAAGATGTCTCAGTGGATCCGATTTCTGACCTTCTTCTTGTGTGTCGTGTTCGCGGTGGTGTTTACAATTGCCGCATTCTGGAACGGTTGGCTGTGGCTTTTGGCTATCGTTTTCGTCGGGCTCAGTGCCTTGGGCGTCAGGGACATGCTGCAAACCAAGCACGCTGTTTTGCGCAATTATCCGGTGCTTGGCCACATCCGCTTCTTGCTCGAGGATATCCGTCCTGAAATTCGCCAGTACTTTGTCGAAAGTGACGAAGACGAGGTGCCCTTTTCCAGAGAGGCACGGGCGATCGTCTATCAGCGGGCCAAGAACGTCGAAGACAAGCGACCCTTTGGCACCAAGCAGCGCGTGAACGCGGCGGGCTATCAGTGGCTGACACATTCGATCCAGCCCCGTAAGATCGAGAACAAGGATTTCCGGGTCCAGATCGGCGGCCCTGCCTGCACGAAGCCCTATAACGCCTCTGTCTATAACATCTCGGCGATGAGCTTTGGCGCATTGTCTGCGAATGCCATTTCGGCATTGAACCAGGGTGCAAAGATGGGCGGCTTTGCCCATGACACCGGAGAGGGCGGGATCAGCCGGTACCACCGCGAGGGCGGCGGTGATCTGATCTTTGAAATCGGCACGGGCTATTTCGGTGTGCGGGATGATAACGGCAACTTCGACCCCGAGAAATTCGCCAAGGTTGCGGCGGATGATCAGGTCAAGATGATCGAAATCAAGCTGAGCCAAGGGGCACAACCGGGGCAGGGGGGTATGCTGCCCGCGTCCAAAATCTCGCCCGAGATTGCCGCGGCCCGTGGTGTCCCCATGGACAGGGACTGCATTTCGCCTGCCTCTCATAGCGCGTTCAGCACCCCGCTCGAGATGATGGCGTTTATTCAACAGCTGCGGGAGTTGTCGGGCGGCAAGCCTGTCGGCTTCAAACTGTGCATCGGGCACCGGCGCGAATTCATGTGTATCGTGCGCGCGATGCTGGAGACCGACATCACGCCGGACTTCATCGTCATCGACGGCAAAGAAGGCGGGACCGGTGCGGCGCCGCTGGAATTTGCGAACCACAGGGGGATGCCCTTGGTCGAAGGTCTGACCTTTGCCCATAACACCCTGCGCGGGGCAAAGCTGCGCGACCGGATCGCGATCGGGGCCTCGGGCAAGCTGATCCACGCTTTCGACATCGCCAGAGCCTTGGCGCTTGGTGCGGACTGGGTGAACTCTGCGCGCGGCTTCATGTTTGCGGTGGGCTGTATTCAGGCGCAGGCCTGCCATACCAACCATTGTCCCACCGGTGTCGCGACCCAGGATCCGCGCCGCCAGCGTGCGCTGGTCGTGCCGGACAAGG
The DNA here is from genome assembly GCA_964224285.1 of Donghicola sp. Taxonomy (GTDB): domain Bacteria; phylum Pseudomonadota; class Alphaproteobacteria; order Rhodobacterales; family Rhodobacteraceae; genus Donghicola. The sequence continues at coordinate 1,818 of CAXQKF010000243.1, forward strand.
CGCAGCGGGTGGCTAACTTCCACAAAAACACCATGAAGGCGCTGGGGGATATGGCGGGTGCAGCGGGGCTGGAGCATCCCTCGCTGTTCCAACCGCACCACCTGATGATGCGCGAGAAAGAGCGCAACATGGTCACCGGCGAAGATGTTTACCCCTATATGCCAGAAGGTTTCCTGCTGCGCGAAGACGATGACCGCTTTGGGTATCTTCAGCGGTGGCGCCGCGCCAGCAGCGCAAGTTTTGCGCCATTTGACCAAGGTGTGTGAAGGTCCTTCGCGCAATCTATCCGGTGTGATAGGCTCAAAAGGCATCCTTTTGTGTGGCATAACTAGCCTTTTGGGCCACTGGGTGGCTCTAAGATAAATTGAACGGCCGACGGTTTTCTCGTCTGAGTGGGCTAGTGTTAGTGCGATGCGCTTGGGCGTGTCGGGTCGAAGGTGTGTCTGCGATCTGATCCCGTCCAAGGAACGTTAGGGCGTGGGGTCAGTTGTGAAGAGCGGAGCACCGGAGCAATTCCAGTCGAACGTGTCGGTCATGAGCCCCGCACGCGCCGCCGAGCTGTCCAGAGATCAGGGCTTTGTCTTTCGGGATTTCGAGATTTCGAAAATCCGGATGATCACAGAAACGATCCGCGCTTATCCGGTGCGCATGACGCTGGTCTATCTGGCGGTGATCCTGTTCTGGACTGTCTTTATGTCCTACGGATCGGCTCTGCACGGGCCGAACACGATTGCGGTCAATCTCAGCCCTCAGGTCTGCTTGTTCACCATATGCGTGGGGCTGTTGCTGTATCCGCGGAACCTGACATGGGTGCCGGTAGTATCGCAGTGCGGGATGTATTTCGTGCCCTTCGTGCTGCCGTTTACGGGCAAGCCCACATGGCTTGCGATGCCCGAAGTCACCTCGGGGCTGGTCCTGTTCTTTCTGATCACGAATGTGCTGGCTGGTCTGGTCGTCGGGGGAATTGCGCGCTCGGTCTACTGGCGCATCGGGCGGCGGTTCCGACCGAATGACACCGATCTACTGATCGGTTGGGTGATCACCGTCGGTTTTGCGAGCGCTTGTTTCGTTCAGGTCCATATTGCCCAAGCCTACGCCGCCACTTTGGTGCCAGAGCATCTGCCGATCCTCGGCTTTGACGAGAATTTCGTCGATTTCTCGATGAACCGCGTGCTGCGCGGGTCGTCGGTAGTTGTCGGGTTCTTTGTCGCTGTCCTTTATACGGGCCGGCTGAAAGCTGTTGCGAGGTATCTGCCCGCCATGGCGATTTTTCCGGTTCTGGCCGTGCTGCACCGACAGGATATGCTGGGCTATCCGATGCTGGATACAGCGATTGTCGGGCTGGTCTATGCGATGATTTTGCCTGCGGGTGTCGCGCCGATCATCGTGATCGCGGGGATCACCATCTATTCGGCTTTGACGGGGCAATACCTCACCGATACCCCGCCCGGTGACATCGAGTCCGCGTTGCTCGAGAACTATTCCATTGGTTCATTGTTCCTGATCGTGGGGACCATGGCGCTACGGGGGCGCGGCCGCCACGAAAGAGCGCAGCGCTCTGCCAGTCTGCGTCGCCTCTCTCTGGTGCGTGAGTTTGCGGGCGTTGGTCTGTTCGCAGTCAATATCCCGCGCAACAGTTTCCGGATCGAGGCGTCGGGGCAGACGCTTTTGGGGTTGGAAAGCGAAACAACACTGGATGCCTTTGTCGAGACTGTGGCGATGGACCACCGCCGCGCCGTGCGCGAGGCATTTGTGAACGGCAGCCACGAGACCAGCACCATGGTTGTCCCGCTGTTCCGCACCTTTTCCGAAGGCCAGGAGCGTCTGATGCGCCTGCACCTTTGGGGTGAGAATTCGATCTGGAAAGAGCGGATCGTCTATGGTCTGCTGATCGAGGTCACAGATGAATATCGCCGCGAACGGGCCTTGCAGAACGCTCTCAAAGAGCTGTCATTGCGCCAAGAGCGGCAGAACCAGCTGTTCTCGATCGTATCGCACGAGGTCCGGACCCCTGCTTCGGTTCTGTCCATGCTGATCGCGGAACTCGATCGCGGCGAAGATGTCGAAGAGCTGCGCCCGCAGATGCGAGAGGCATCGAACCAGTTGCTGACGGTTCTGGATGATATGCGGCAGGCCGTGAACCCCGAGAAAAACCAGAAGATCAAGATCAGCCCCTATGTGCCCGCCGAACTGGCAGAGCAGGTGGTTTCGACCTACCGGATGATGGCGCAGACCAGAAACTTCGAGATCAAGACGCAGCTTGGCGAGGGGGCTGATCGCTCGATCATGGGGGATGTTTCTCGGATCAAGCAGGTTCTTGGAAATCTGGTGCGGAACGCGATTATTCACTCCAAGGGGTCGAAAATCTGCATCTCCTACGAGAGGCGCACCGATGATGGCCCCGAGGGGACAAACCTGACGCAGGTTTGCTGGACCGTCAGTGATGATGGCGTCGGTGTCCCTGCCGCAGATGTTGCGCGGCTGTTCCAACCGTTTGAGCGCGGGAACGCGGATGCGCGCAATCAGGCGGATGGCAGCGGCTTGGGCCTCTATATCGCCAAGCAGATGATCGAGATGCTCGGCGGACAACTGAGCTATTTCCCCTCGCCCAATGGGGGCGCGGGCTACCGGATCGTCATGCCAGAGGTGGTGACGCCGGCAGGGCGCTCCAAGTCGGTGGTGTCCGAAGACAAGTACTTCGATGATCGGCTAAAGGCCATGCGCGTGGTTCTGGCCGAAGACAATATGCTGGTGGCCAAGATCACGCTGAAGCAGTTGGGGCGCGTGTTCGGCCAGATCGACCACTATGAAAACGGTTTGCTGGCGCTCGAGCGGATCAAAGAGGATCCACCGGACCTTTTGCTGACGGATCTGTTTATGCCTGAAATGCCAGGCGACGAGTTGATGGCGAACGTCAAGATCCTGCGACCTGATCTGCCGATGATCGGACTGACAGCTGCAGTGGTCGGGGATGACACCCGCCGTTTCGAAGAGGTCGGGGCCACAGCCTACCTTCCGAAACCCCTGTCTATCGAGAAACTTAAGCGAATCCTCCACGATCAGCTGGCCTGACGGATCGGTCGGGGTCCTATCATCATAGGTAGGCGCGTCGATCCGAACCGAGAAGGCGGGCCCGCCGATACGGCACACCTTTGGGTGCCGTTTTCTCGGATTGGATGGTGAGGTGCCGAAAATTGCTCAGACATTGACCGAGTGCGCAGATGCAACGATGGCCTTAAATTGTTAGCTTGGGTTTAGTAAGTGAGCTACCCAAGGCGTACATGTTATGACAGTCCCCCCGCTTCGAGATGCCCTCGTTTCCCGCCTGCAGCAGGAATTGACGACGTTTTCGCTTGTCCGGGAGGTGTCCTCTCAGGATGTGGCCAGCGCACGCGTTCTGCACAACTGGACCTTTGTTCACAGGCCGAACGTGCATATCGAAGTGTGCGGAACCCCGTCGCAACATATCGCTGCCCATGATGAATTGATGATGACAGGGCGGGTTGTGCACGTGGATATAGATGAGAAAGTCGTTGTGACCACGACGGGCCTGTACCGCTTGGCGGATCGGCCCTCTAGCGATGGCGCTGCCCGTAATCGCTGCTCTGTTAAGTCTGAGTTAGGTAAAATCCAGTCGATCCTCGAGGAATACCGCGAAGATCTGAAAACCGTGAGCCGCTATCTGACCGAAATGATGTCCGTCGAGTGCGCCAATGCCGCCAGTGCGACGATTGAACCTCTGAAACACGCCTTGCATTAAAGGCATTTGCCGTTTTCGCCATAGGGTCGTGTTGAGCGAGCAAGCGGCGGTGAAAGCCAAATCTACAAACCCATGTTTTTCCATACTTTAGGCTGTCTCTACTCATTTCGATAGCATTGTCTGTTGCCGCGACGTTCCCTTGGTTGCTAGGTTCCGATTGGAAAATGTAACTTACAGGGAATATTATGACGACTTTTACAACGACGGCCTATGGCTGGTTTCAGGATGAATCCATCGGCCCGCAAGCGATTAACAACGTTTCAGTTCACGAAATCAGTTTTGTCGGGACCAGCAATCTGGCGCTGTCCTACCAGTACACCAACGAAGTCGAAGATTGGGAATTCGTCGATATGACGGTCGAAGAGGGGGCCATTTTTACTCCGATCATCGACGGGTACTTTTATCCTCTGGAATACGCATACACCACTTTCGCGTCTGTCACTCTGGAAAATGGCGACTCTTTCCAATTCGCGACGTTGCAATATGGCGACTATGACGGCGAGAGTCAGGTGTTCCTGATCCCGATCGCGGGCGACTATCAGGATTACCTGAACGAAGATTTCGGCCTATCCGCACTGTTTGATGTGATGTCCCAGATCGTGTCAGAGGATAATGTTCATTCTGGCACTTTCGCAGAGCATGCGACCTTTACCCTCTACGATCTGCCCGAGGTCACGATAACGCAAGATGACTTCATTGAGGATTTCTCTGGTGTCAACTTCATCGTTGCAGGCGCTGGCGACGACGAAATCTATGCGATGTGGGGGAATGATACGATCAATGCCGGAGCGGGCAACGACTATATCCTCCCTGGCGAGGGCAAGGACAAGATTATCGGCGGCAAAGGCTGGGATCAGGTCAGCTACAACGAGACCGATGGCGTCACTCAGGGTGTGACGGTCAATCTGGCCAAGGGCTTTGCCATTGATAACTGGGGCTATCGCGACACCATCAAGCAGGTCGAAGCGGTGCGGGGCTCTTCGTTGGATGACACGCTGATCGGGAACAGGAAGTGGAACATGTTCCGTGGTCTCGAGGGCGAAGACACCATCAAGGGCGGCGCGGGTTCGGACGAGGTGCGCTATGACTTCGACGTAAAAAATGGCGGCGGCGACGGTGTGACTGTCAATCTCGGCAAAGGCTTTGCCATTGATGGCTTCGGCGATCGCGACAAACTGGTTTCGATCGAGCGGGTTCTGGGCAGTGATTTTAACGACAAACTGATCGGTAACCGCGGCAAGAACTACCTCAGCGGTCTGGACGGGAACGATGTCATTCTGGGCGGCGGCGGTGCAGATACGCTCGTTGGTGGCGCGGGCAATGACGTGCTGAAAGGTCAGGGCGGCGCTGACGTGTTCATGTTCGATCTGAACTCCGGTCGGGACAAGATCTTCGGGTTCTCTGTCGGAAACGACAAAATCGATCTGGTTCAGGCCGACATCGCCTTTGATGAACTCAGCTTCAGCCGGAGCGGGAAGTTTGTTCTGGTCGAATACGAGGATGTCGACATTCTGGTGCGCGGCGCCAGTCTGGATGCCTTGAATGACGCGGATAACTTTGTCTTCTGATTTCTGACGGCGGTAACCTTAACCCGCTGTCTTTAAAAGAAAAGCGGTAGGAACTGCACGTTCCTGCCGCAAATCGGCACCCATCTTGCCGCGGACAGGCTCCAGCTTGGACCGCGGTGGAATGTGGAAAGATTGGGTGCATGATGGAGGACTACCTCCTGCATGTCGGCTCTGCCTTTGATCTGGCAGAGGACGACGACTTTACCGTGCTCGAAGGGCTGCGCGACGTCGCTGTCATGATGGTCGACGGGATGCCTGTTGCCCTGTCGCTGACGGGCCCCAATCCCGGCGGGTGGCTCACAGCCTGGGACCTGAGCGCCGAAGCCCCCTTGCTGGACCAGAGCGCACTTTCGGGATCAGGCGCGGTCGGGGTTGATCCCGAGCTATTTGTGGACGTTGACGGGCAGGTTCTGGTGTCGGGGATGGGAGTCCAATCCGGAACCCTCGATCTTGCCGTATCATACGATGTTCAGGGCCTGTCTGCGGGCCTGTCGGACCTCACGCTGATCAACAGTGGGTCGCTCTATGTGGCGCTATCCGGCACTGCAGGTGCGCGCGTTTACGGCGCGTCGGAAGCCGGTTTTGACCCGTTGGGTGACCTGACCAAGCCCGCTGCCATGGCTCCGACGGCGCTGACCTCTTTTGGTGGCACGGTTGTCATGGGCGGTGTCGGCAGCACGGTTCTGTCGGTCTACAAGGCGCAGGCAGATGGCGGAATGACTCCGGTCTCGACCCTCTCGGCCGAGGACAATCCGGGGATTTCGGGGCTGGTCAATCTGGCGTCAGCGGTCGTGGGCGGGACGCGGTTTGTCATCGCCACGGGGGCCCAGAGCAATTCGGTCAGTGTCTTCAAACTGGATGGCGCGGGCAAGCTGTCGGTGACCGATCATCTGAACGACACCACGACGTCGCGTCTTGATGCAGCGCAGGTTCTGGAACTGGTCGAAGTGGGAGATCAGGTCATGGTGGTCGTCGGGGGGCGGGATGCAGGACTCAGCTTCTTTCGGTTGCTGCCGGATGGATCGCTGCTGCACGAGGGCGAAGTCGCGGACTCGTTAGAGTCAGCCCTCACCAATTTGACTGCGCTTGCGGCATACCGGACAGATGATGGACGGATCGGGGTCGTCGCAGGAAGTGCCTCGGAACAGGGGATCAGCCAATTCGAAAGCGTGGCGTCCTTGGATCGGCAAACCATTTTCGCGCGGGCGGGGCGGGCGCAAGGTGATGAGACGCCGGCAGTCCTGATGGGGAGCGCGGGGAGCGATGTCCTTCGCGCCGGAGACCAAGGGGATATTCTGCGCGATGGCGCAGGAGTGGACACCATGTGGGGTGGCAATGGTGTGGATGTCTTCTCTCTGGTTTCCGATGGCACCAAGGACGTCATCAGGGACTTTGATATGAAGAAGGATCAGCTCGACCTGTCTGGTTGGGCTTTCTACCGGAACCCCGATCAGCTGGACATCGTGGTGACTGGGACGGGGGCGACCATATCCTATTCGCTGCTCGATCGGACCGAGACACTGGTGATCTACAGCGCCCACGGTGGCTCGATCCCATGGTCAAGGATCGTGAGCAGTCTGGTTACCGGCCCCACGCGGACCTTGCAAAGCTGGGTCGAGCCATTGGTCGAGCACTATGCCGTTTTTGAACCGACCGAGAAGAGTGACCGCATCGCAGGGCAGGACTGGGGGGATCTTCTGGAGGGACTTGGCGGGGACGATTGGCTCAGCGGTTTGGGCGGGCATGATCAGCTGTTCGGCGGAGCGGGGAACGATACGTTGCTCGGTGGCCGTGGCAACGACAAGCTGGAGGGAAATAGCGGAGACGATGTCCTGCGTGGGCATGGCGGCGATGATTTTTTGCTTGGGGGGCAGGGGCGGGATGTTCTGTCAGGCGCGGGGGGACAGGATCGGCTGGAAGGAGGCGGTGGCAACGACGTGCTTATTGGGGGCCGTGACGCTGATATTGCTTTGGGCGGCGGCGGTCACGATACGATCCGGGCCGGTGCAGGGGCGGACGCGCTCTCCGGGCAGAATGGTCGGGATATTTTGTTGGGCGGTGGAGGTAACGACACCATTTCCGCTGGGGGCGGCGCTGACAAAGCCAAGGGGAACGGAGGCGCCGACCTGCTGTCAGGCGGGGGCGGTCGGGATCAGCTGTATGGCGGTGGCGGGGCGGATACTCTCTCGGGTGATAGGGGGAACGATAGGCTCTACGGGAATGGTGGTTCTGACAGCCTGATCGGAGGGGGCGGCAAAGACCGATTGGTCGGCGGTGCGGGGCGCGATCTGCTGGATGGCGGGGCAGCTTCTGACAGGCTCAACGGTGGCAAGGGGAATGACACCCTGATCGGGGCAGCGGCTGGTGATGTTCTGGACGGGGGTGGTGGTAACGATCTGCTAGAGGGTGGCGCGGGGAATGACACTCTGGATGGTGGCAAAGGGCGCGACAGGCTGATCGGCGGGGCCGGTCGGGACACTTTTGTTTTTTCCGGAGGGCATGACCGGATCGAAGACTTCAATCCCAGGTTCGATGAACTGCTTCTCGATCGTTCGCTGAAGCCCCGCCATGGGGATGTCGAAGTGACATACACAGAACTCGGCGTCCTCTTGGACTGGGGCAAAGCTGGCGATCTTTTGATTGTCGGGGCTTTGGATGCTGATCAGATTCTTGATGATCTGGGGTGGAGTTGAGGGGCGAATCTGCTGAAATAGATGCAGCTTGGAGCCGTAAAACCCTTCAAACTGTGCAGTGTTTCGAAATAGCGCAGTTTGATCACGATATGTTTTTCGCAGCTGTTCTTTGTGAAATGTTATCCCCGCTGGCGCGACATTACCTAAGGCTGCATTCTCCCTTGTGACTAGAAAGGCGGGTAAATTTCAGGATGTTGAATTATATTGTTAAATCAATGTGTTGATGTGATCCTGAAACGAACAAGACTCGCGTGCTCAGGTTTTCTGCGTAAATTCCCGACACTGCGCATTACAATCTGCGTTCTGCGCGGGACCATCACGATTTTCAGTGACTGATTGGCAGAGTTCGGGCACTTGCGTAAAATGAGGCAAAAATTTCTCCCGTAATTCCATAATCAAAGCGAGATAGAACGTGGCGACGGATACTTATACAGGCACTGGTAACGCCGACAGCATCAATGGCGGCAGCACCGACGATACCATGATCGGGTATGCCGGCAACGATACCCTCAATGGTTTGGGGGGCAATGACACCATCATTGGCGGTTCGGGCGATGATAGCCTGAACGGTGGCTCGGACGACGACATTCTGGACTACTATGACGAGGCCGGTGGCGGCGCGGTGAACGTGAACACCGGAACTGGAACGGCCACGGATTCCTTTGGAGATACGGACAGCTTTACGGGCTTCGAGTCGATCTACGGTACCGATCTGGACGATATCTTTATCCTGAACAGCAGCGATGACGTGGTGGTCTGGAGCGCGGACGGCGATGACACCATTCGCGTCATGAGCGGCATGGTGACCCTGAACTATGCCCGTGATTACTCCCAAATTGATGGCCGGAGCGGGATCACGTTGAATCTGCGCACCAACACGGTGACCGATGGCTTTGGTGATACGGACACGCTGGTTGGCGAAGTCTACGGCGTGCGCGGCACGATCTATGACGACAAGATGACCGCTGATGATTGGGCGGTCGAGTTCCTCGGCTCTTTCGGTGAAGATACCCTCACCGGTAGCGGTGAAGGGGACACCCTGAATGGCGGCAGCGACGACGATAAGTTGGTCGGCCTAGGCGGCGACGACATGATCGTTGGCGAAGGCGGAAATGACACCATCAGAGGCGGCGCTGGCGCTGATACTGTTGGCGGCGGCGAGGGCAACGATATCGTCAGGGGCCAAGCTGGTGCGGACTCCGTGACTGGTGGCAACGGTGATGACAAAGTCTACGGCAATGCTGGCAATGACACGATTGGCGGCGGTTCCGGTCACGACTCGATCTATGCTGGCAATGGCGATGACACGGTTAATGGCGATTACGGCGATGACCTGATCAAAGGCGGCGCGGGCAACGATACCCTTGTGGGTGGCGGCGACGATGACACGGTTTACGGCCAAAAGGGCAACGACGACCTGCTCGGCTCGGCTGGCGAAGACTACATGTATGGAAACGCCGGAAACGACTTGGTCGATGGTGGGTCCGACAATGACAAGGTCTATGGTGGCGCCGGCGCGGACTCGGTCATTGGCAATGACGGTGACGATACTCTCTTTGGTGGCGCGGGCAACGACCTGATCAGCGGCGGCCAAGGGGATGACAAACTGCGCGGTGGCGCGGGGGCGGACACCTTCTATTTCTCTGAGGGCGTTGATGAGACGAACCGGGATGTTATTGTGGATTTCCAGGACGATGTGGACACTCTGGCGATCGAGCAGAGCTTGATCGGCTCCTACTCGACCAACGCATTGAAGAATCTGGCGACACAGGTCGGCGACGACGTGGTGTTCAACTTCTCGAGCGGGGACACCCTGATTGTACGGGACATGTTGATCGATGACCTGATCGACGATTGTAACTACTTCTGATCACGGCAGGGCGGCTTTGGCCGCCCTTTCTTTTTGCGGGGCTGTTAGATGTTGTGGATCTGGACAGCAGATCCGCAAACTTCTTGGGCGAGATCTACCACGTGCTTGTGGTGCGTCAGATAGATGGCCTGCCCTGTTTTCCCGATGCGTGCCATTACCTGACAGGCGGACCTCGTGCGATCCTCGTCAAAGGTTTCAAAGATGTCGTCGCAAAAGAACGGCAGCGTCTGCCCTTGGCCAGCGAGCTGGTCGTAGGCGGCGGCCCGTAGCGCCAGATACAGCT
>CAXQKF010000244.1:0-9267 GCA_964224285.1 Donghicola sp.
TTGACCGGCACCGACAAACCCTTTGGTCTGGAGTAAACGATGGACCCGCTTTTGCTTGGCGGGATTGTGGCGATTGCCACCATTCTCGTCCTGTTTTCCGGTGTATCCGTAGCCATCGGGCTGCTGATCGTTTCTGCCGGTTTCCTTATTGTCTTTGACGGCCCCCGCTCTTTGGAGCTGATGCCCGAAATCCTCTTTGGCAAGTTGGACAACTTTGCCCTTCTGTCGATCCCGATGTTCATCATCATGGGTTCCTCTATCGCCTCGACCCGCGCCGGAGCGGACCTGTACGAGGCGCTGGAACGCTGGCTGACCCGCATCCCCGGCGGTCTGGTGGTGTCGAATTTGGGGGCCTGCGCTCTGTTTGCGGCTATGTCCGGCTCTTCGCCTGCGACCTGCGCGGCGATTGGCAAAATGGGCATCCCCGAGATGCGCAAAAGAGGCTACCCCGACGGTGTCGCAGCAGGCTCGATCGCGGCGGGCGGCACTCTGGGCATCCTGATCCCGCCGTCGGTCACCATGATCGTCTATGGCATCGCCACAGAAACCTCGATCGGACGCCTGTTTCTGGCGGGCGTGATCCCCGGTCTCATGCTGGTGGGCCTCTTTATGGCGTGGTCGCTCTATTCGACCTGGCGCTCAGGCGATGCGACGCGCCTGTCATCGGGCACCTACACATGGGCGGAACGCTTCGAGATTCTGCCGCGGGTTCTGCCCTTTCTGGCGATCATCCTCGGGGTTCTCTATGCCATGTATGGCGGTATCGCGACCCCATCGGAAACCGCAGCCGTAGGCGCCCTGCTGTGCCTGATCATCGCGATGGTCATCTACAAGCTCTGGGATCCCCGCGCCCTTTGGGTTGTGCTGCGCGATAGCACCAAAGAAAGCGTGATGATCCTCTTTATCATCGCAGCGGCCGGTGTGTTTTCCTACATGCTGTCCTCGCTGTTCATCACCCAGTCGATTGCCGAATGGATCGGTACGCTGGATGTGAACCGCTGGGTGCTGATGATCGCGGTGAACATCTTCTTGCTGATCGCGGGCTTCTTCCTGCCGCCCGTTGCGGTGATCCTGATGGCCGCGCCGATCCTTCTGCCGATCATCACAACCGCCGGTTTCGACCCGATCTGGTTTGCCGTTGTGCTGACCATCAACATGGAGATCGGCCTGATCTCTCCGCCTGTGGGCCTGAACCTGTATGTCATCAACGGCATCGCACCGGATATCTCGCTCAAGACGATCCTGACCGGTTCCCTGCCCTTTGTGGCGTGCATGGTGATCGCGATCGTACTGCTGTGCCTGTTCCCCGGCCTTGCCACATGGCTGCCGAACCTGGTCATGGGGGGTGCGATATGACGTTGCTTGCCGACCTGCTCTCCACCGTCTTCGAACGGCGCTTGCGCCGCGACAGGTCCGCGCCGCTGGACGGTCGCCCCCTAGAGGAGCTGGCCAGTGCGCTGGTCAGTTCCAACAGCGAAACCACAGAGCAAGCCATTGCCGACGAGATCCTGACGCGCTTTGCCAGTCTGGATGACGACGGCAAGCAAGAGTTCTTTCTCTTTCTTGCCACGCGGATGAACATCACCCCCGAAGGCGTCCGGGACTCTCTGGACGCCTACGAAAAAGTCCCTTCCAAAGCGACCTACCGTGCCTTTATGGCCGCTGCGGAACCCAGACGGCAGGAGCTGATCCGCCGGTTGAACCGCGTCCCCGGGGCCACCCGCGCCTTGGTGCAGATGCGCGCCGACCTTCTACGGATCGGGCGGGGCGACCCCCAACTCGAGGCATTGGATCTGGACTTCCGCCATCTGTTCGCCAGCTGGTTCAACCGCGGCTTTCTGGTGCTGCGCCCGATCAGCTGGGAAAGCCCTGCCTACATTCTGGAAAAGATCATCGCCTACGAGGCCGTGCACGCGATCCATAGTTGGGATGACCTGAGACGCCGATTGCAGCCTGCGGACAGACGTTGCTTTGCTTTCTTTCACCCGTCGATGCCGGACGAGCCGCTCATCTTTGTCGAAGTCGCATTGACCACGGATATCCCCGGTTCCATTCAGGCCCTGCTGGCCGAAGACAGACAAGCCATGTCTGCCGAGGACGCCACGACGGCCGTATTCTATTCGATTTCCAACTGTCAGGCAGGGCTGGCCAGCATTTCGTTCGGCAACTCGCTGATCAAGCAGGTGGCAAGCGATCTTGCCACGGAACTGGCGGGGCTCAAGACCTTCGTCACCCTGTCCCCGATCCCCAACCTGAACAAATGGCGGTCCGAGCAAACGCCGGAGCCCCAATGTGACACGACCGACGCCTTGCGTGCCTGCACAGCCCATTATCTGCTGAATGCCAAGGCACGCGGCGGCCTGCCGTATGATCCGGTGGCGCGCTTCCATCTGGGAAACGGCGCAATCGTTCATGCCGTCCACGCCGAGGCCGACACCTCGGACAAGGGGCGCGCCCAATCCGATGGCACAATGGTCAACTACCTGTACGACCTGTCCAAAACAGCCCAAAACCACGAACATTTCGCGGCCAGCCAAGAGGTCATTGCCTCGGCCGAGGTCCGCGCTCTCGCTGCGTCCCATAGCAGCGTGAAAGCATAAGAGAGGGAAATTCCATGGCTAACCCATTGTACGACCGCCTTTTCGGAGTTCACGCAGGCAAGGACACCCCCTTTCTGCATCTGCCCTCGGGCGAAACCATCACCCATCAGGCCTTTCTGGAACGCACCGCACAGATCGCGCATGTGCTGGCAAATCTGGGTCTGAAAATCGGGGATCGGGTGGCAGTTCAGGTGGAGAAATCCCCTGAGTCACTGGCGCTCTATGCCGCTTGTGCCCAGGGCGGATTCATATTCCTGCCCCTGAACACGGCCTATACCGCTGATGAACTGACCTACTTTATCGAAAACAGCGGCGCCTCTGTCTTTGTCTGTGACAGCGGCAAACATGCGACCCTCTCACCGATCGCTGCGAAACTGGGTGCGCGCCTCGAGACCCTGAATGCCGATGGCTCCGGCACGTTGACGGATCAGGCGGCGGGGATGCCCAACACCTTTGAAACCGTCGAGCGGGACGGCGATGATCTGGCAGCGTTCCTCTATACCTCGGGCACCACGGGCCGCTCCAAAGGCGCGATGCTGACCCAAAGCAACCTGCTGTCGAACGCGGAAACGCTGGTCAAAGAATGGCGCTTTACCGATCAGGATGTCCTGCTTCATGCTCTGCCCATTTTCCACACCCATGGGCTGTTTGTGGCAACGAACGTCACCTTGGCGGCAGGCGGCAGCATGATCTTTCTGCCCAAGTTCGATCTGGACGCGATGATCGCGCAGATGCCCAATGCAACGACTGTGATGGGGGTTCCGACGTTCTATACACGCCTACTGGGGGACGCGCGATTTACCAAAGATCTGACCAGCCACATGCGCCTGTTCATTTCCGGTTCTGCGCCCTTGCTGGCGGAAACCCACGTCCAGTTCGAAAACCGCACCGGCCACCGGATTCTGGAACGCTACGGCATGACCGAAACCAATATGAACACGTCGAACCCCTATGACGGCGAACGCCGCGCAGGTACCGTCGGCTTCCCCCTGCCCGGTGTGGAGCTGAAAATCACCAACGCCGAGACCGGCGCGACCATCCCCGATGGCGAGGTCGGCCAGATCGAAGTCCGCGGCCCCAACGTGTTCAAAGGCTACTGGCAGATGCCCGAGAAAACCGCCGCAGAGCTGCGCGCGGACGGGTTCTTTATCACCGGTGACTTGGGCAAGATCGATCAGGACGGCTACGTGCACATCGTCGGGCGCAACAAGGATCTGATCATTTCCGGCGGTTACAACATCTACCCCAAGGAAATCGAGCTGGTTCTGGATGAACAGTCCGGCGTTCTGGAAAGCGCTGTGATCGGGGTGGCGCACCCTGACTTTGGCGAAACGGTTTTAGGCGTCATCGTCCCCGAAAAAGGCGCGACACCGGATCTAGAGGCAATCATGGCCACGGTCGGGAACGAACTGGCCCGTTTCAAGCACCCGCGCAGGCTGATCATTCTGGACGAGTTGCCCCGCAACACCATGGGCAAGGTCCAAAAGAACATCCTCAGAGAACAGTTCAAAGACACGTTCTCTGCCTGAGCTTGATCGTCGCGGGCCCGACAACAGGGCCCGCGCATTCAGTGCCCCTGGACCACGGTCAGGCCGAACAACTGCCACATCTGCATCCCACCGCGATAATAGTAGATCTTGTCCGCCGGAAAGCCGGCTTCGATCATGCGTCTCGCCGCTGCGGGGGATTGGCCGCACCACGGGCCGTTGCAGAACAAGGCAACGTCCTTGAGCCCCTCGACCGAACAATCGAAGCCCTCGAAATCAATCTCGCAACCCAGAACGTCCAAGCGATCTGCAGCTTCGGTGTATGGGATTGAGATCGCACCGGGGATCGTGCCTGCTTCGTATTCGCGGCGCACACGGCCATCCGCAACGACGGTATTCGGGTCCTGAAGCATCTCTAGCAGTTCCAACTCACCGATTGCCGTGACACCTTCGGCGGGCACCATCGGCTGTATGCAAAAGCTGGGGCAAGGGCGAGACGTCAAATCCCAGTCCCCCTCCAACCGATGCGCATTATCCTGAATCCGAGAGACCTCGACCGTCCCGCCGCCCGCAAGCGGCACAGTGACAGACATCATATCGCGGGTGATGTTTACCGGCTCGGCGCCGAGCGGCATCGCGGTCAGACACGCTGCCGCAAAGGTAAGAATACGGATCATGTCTCCTCCTCTTGATCCGACAAAGACTGCCCGCATCATATCATAAAATGTGAATTTGTCTGCAAGAATGCCCCGTTCGGGGATGTGGCGGGGTGCTCTGCTGGTCTTGCAGCGATCGGCTATGACCGAAAGTCCCCCAGACTAATCGAATAGGTGTCCTACGGCGGCCGGAGGCAGATGTTAGATTTGTTGCATTCTCGGAAAATCTAGGATGCACCCATGTTGAACACGATCAAGTCCCGACTTCTCTTTGTGTTTACCCTGCAATTGCTGGTGATCAGCGCGCTCGGGATTGGGGCAGCCTACGAACTGCGCGAGATGGAAAAGCGCAGTACAGAGATTGTGGAACAGAACTTTGCCACCATCCGCCTGTTCGAAACGCTCGCGAAAAATCAGGCTTCGATCCAGAGCCTCGTGCGGGACTACATGTTGCTCGAGGACAAAGGTCGGCGCTCTGCCATCCGCAAAGAGCTGAAAGACCTGCGCGCGGTTCAAGCAGATCTGATCGAGGCACGACGGGAAACGGCGGGCCCCGCGCTTCTGGCCGATCTGAACCAGTACGACGAATTGCGGACCGATCTGGAAAAAGTGAACAAGAAGGCCGCGATGGTGCTGCGGTTCGGCAGTGCGTTCAAGGCTGCGGAATTGCTCGACCAACACAACGGCAAGATCCAGGCGGACATGCAGGCTCTGTTGACCCGCGTCCTTGAGGCCGAAACCGAAGCGATGAACCGTGCCGTCAAACGCTCGACCGAAGCTTCGCAGCAGGCGCAACTGATCTCGCTTGGGCTTATGGGGCTCGCAGTTCTGATCACCGTGTTTTCCGGCGCGCGCATCCTGCGATCCCTCACCCGCGGCCTGAACAAGGCAAATAGCCTGAGTGCACGGGTGGCCTCTGGTGACCTGACCCGCACCGAGACAGTCGAAGGCAAATCCGAACTCAGCCTTCTGCTGACCAACCTGAACGCCATGGTGACCAGCCTGCGCGATATCGTGTCCGAGGTGAATTCCGGCTCTGGCAATGTAGCCACGGGGGCCAATGTCATGGCAGGCACCGCCGAGAGCCTCAGCAGCACGGCCGTTCAACAAAGCGCCCTGTCCCAGCGGGTGGCCTCTGCCGTAGAAGAGATGACTGCAAACATCGACCAAGCCGCAGATAGTGCCCGCCGCACCGAAACCGTCGCAAGCAGCGCCGCGACGAACGCCAGAACCAGCGGAGACGCGATGCGCGGCGCGATCGGCGCGATGCGCGATGTGGTGGAAAAGATCGGCGTCATTCAGGAAATCGCCCGCCAGACCGACCTCTTGGCGCTGAACGCCGCCGTCGAAGCCGCCCGCGCTGGCGAACACGGCCGCGGGTTTGCCGTGGTGGCCTCCGAAGTCCGCAAACTGGCAGAGCGCAGCCAGCAGGCCGCCACCGAAATCGGCGATATTTCTCAGGGCACGGTCATGGCGGCAGAAGGCGCGGACCAGATGATGGCCGAACTGGTCAAAGCGATCGAGGAAACCTCGTCTTTGGTCACGGAAATCTCGCGTGCCAATTCAGAACTGTCGCAGGGGGCAAGTCAGGTCCAAGGCACCATGACCGAGCTGGACAACAGCATACAGACCAACGACAGCGCTTCGGTCCAGATCTCGTCCACCGCCGAGGAACTGGCCGCGCAGGTCAATAGCCTGCGCGACGTGATCCTGCGGTTCCGGCTGGCCGACGACGCACCGCTCGATGACCCTGAAACCGACGATCCAGAAGAGATTCTGGCCTTCCCTGCGCCCGCCTGAACGGCGCGTGTCACACCGCGACAGCCCCCCGTGCAACGGCCTGCAAGTCCTCATACACAGCAAAGCGGGCATTGTGCCGCGCAACAGCTGTCGGATCGGGATGGAACCTTGCGCCAAGGGATGACATCGCGCTCATCCCATCAGTGACAGACCCATGCGCCTGCCCTGCGACCGCCCCAAGGATGGCCGCCCCGAGCAAGACCGGCTCTGCGGTATCGGGCGCGGCAACGGGCAGGCCCGTCGTATCGGCCAACACCTGACGCACCAAGGCTGACCGCCCTGCCCCGCCGCTGATCACCACTTCTTGGACGTGGGTGCCGGTACGCGCCTGCGCCTCGATGATCTGGCGCAGGCCGTAGCCAAGCCCGCAGAGGCTGGCCAGATAAAGGGACACAAGGCTTTGCTGGTCCCGCGCCATTCCGATCCCGCTGATCACGGCGCGGGTGTTGGGGTCCGCGTGGGGCGCACGGTTGCCAATGGGCTCGGGCACCACATGCAGGCCCTTGACGGTCGCTAGCACATCGCAACCCTCGGCCTGCTCTGCCAGCCAATCAGGTAGGGACAGCCCCGCCTTATCCGCCAGCTCCTGCGCTTTCGGGGCAAAGGGGTGATGCAGGATCAATTCGTCAATGGCGGCACCGGCGGCGGACTGGCCGCCTTCGTTTAGCCAAAGACCGGGCACCATCGCGCTGAAATACGGGCCCCAGACGCCCGAAACAAAGGCCGGTTCGGACGTGCTGGTCATAGTACAGGACGAGGTACCAAAGACATAGGCCAACCGCGCTTGCGGATCATCCCCGACCGAGCCGATCCCGCCAGCGTGGGCATCAATCAGCCCCGCGCCGACGGGCGTGCCGACGGGCAGCCCCATCTCGGCAGCAGCCGCATCGGTCAGGCCGGCGCCTAGGGGCGTGCCTGCCTCAACCACATTCGTGCCGATGCGTTCGAACCCCTGATCGGCCAGATCCCCAAGCCCGATAGCGCGGAAATAGCTGTCATCCCAGCGCCCCTCATGGCCCAGATAGGTCCACTTGCAGGTCACAGTGCAGATCGACCGCGCCAGATCACCCGAGGCCCGCCACGTCAGGAAATCGGTCAGGTCCATGAACTGCCACGCCTTGGCATACACGTCCGGCATGTTTTCCTTCAGCCACAACAGCTTGGGCGTCTCCATCTCGGGCGAGATGCGTCCGCCCACATAGGACAGCACGTTATGACCCATTGCGTTGATCCGCTCGGCCTGATCAAGCGCGCGGTGGTCCATCCAGACGATGATGTTGCGATCCTCGGCCACGGGCAGCGGCGCACCGTCTTGCCCCAAGATCACCAGCGAACAGGTGGCGTCAAAGCCGATACCCTTGACGCTGGCAGGGTCCACGCCTGCCTGCGCTACAGCCGCTTTCACCGACGTGCAGACCGCGTTCCAGATATCCTCGCTGGATTGCTCGACCACACCGCCCGCGCCCTTGTGGAGGGCAATGGGGCATTTGCCGGACCCCAGCATCGCGCCGGATAGGTCAAAGACCCCTGCCCGAGCGCTGCCGGTGCCCACGTCGATCCCGATCACGCAGCCCATGTCACAGGTCCACGCTGTTGGGCAGCAGCACCAGATCGCGCACCACAACACCCTTGGGGCGGGTCAGCATAAAGACCAGCGCGTCGGCCACCTCTTCGGGCTGCATGAGCGATCCGTTGGCCAGCGCCTCTTCCATCTTTTCTTTGGGCCAATCGTCCAAGAGTGCCGTGACAACAGGGCCGGGCAACACCGCGCCCATGCGCACCCCATGGGGCGCGACTTGGCGGCGGGTTGCGTGCAGGAAGGCCTGCACTGCGAATTTTGAGGCGGTGTAGACAGGCTCCCACACCACGGGGACGACACCGGCGACCGAAGAGGTGAACACCACGTCCCCGCCCTTCCGCTCGATCATGCCAGGGAGTACGGCATTCACACAACGGAACGCGGCGTTGATGTTGAGGTTCAGCATCCGGTCCCAACTATCCGGATCCCCTTCGGCCGCCGCGCCCCCAACGTAGGACCCGGCATTCGCGTGGAAGATATCCAGCGGGCCGACCAAAGCCTCGATCCGCGGGATCATTGCGCTGACGGCGGGGCCGTCAAACAGGTCCAGCACCAGCGGGTGGGCATTCGGCCCCAGTTCCGCGCAAAGCGATTGCAGTTTGTCGCCGTCACGGTCGATCAGCACCACCTTGGCGCCTTCGTTCAGCAGGGCCTTGGTGCAGGCCAGACCGATGCCCGAGGCAGCGCCTGTAATCGCGGCGGTTTTGTTTTCCAGTTTGCTCATGGGATATTCCTTATGCGCGGCCATGGCGGGCACGGGACCGGCGGGCAAGGCTGTCAACGATCACGGCAATAGCCAGAACGGCACCGGTGATCATGTAGCGCAGCGAAGACGAAAGGTTCAGCAAGGTCAGACCGTTAGAGATGGCTTGGATCACAATGATCCCCAGCAGCGCCGACCAAGCGGACCCGCGCCCACCGAACAGGCTGGTGCCGCCGATCACTGCTGCCGCGATGGCGTTCAGGTTCACGTCGCCAGTCCCTGCCTGCTGACTGGCTGAGGCCAGACGGGACGCGGCAAAGACACCACCCAAAGCGGCTAGGGATGAACACAGGGCAAAGGCGGACAGGCGGATTTTCTGGACGCTGATGCCAGAGCGGCGCGCGGCCTCGGCATTACCGCCAACGGCAAACATGGAGCGGCC
>CAXQKF010000245.1:0-4569 GCA_964224285.1 Donghicola sp.
AACGCGAGTTGCCGTGCAGGGCGTCGATGATCTGCTCGTCGTCGCCGGTGCCCAGAGTGGTCACAACCAGACCTTGAGTTTCACCACGGGTGAACAGAGCCGAACCGTGGGTACGGGGCAGGATGCCGACTTCGGAAACGATCGAGCGGACATCAGTGTTCGAACGGCCGTCGATACGTGCGCCGCCGTTGATGACGTCGCCGCGCAGGATCGAGCTTTCCAGTTTCTTGAACGCCGAACCGAGGTTGCTGTCTTCCAGCTCTTCTTCGGTCAGGGTCGCTTTAACTGCGTCGCGGGCAGCGGCAACAGCGTTAACGCGCTCTTGCTTGTCCTTGATCGCGAAGGCTGCGCGCATCTGCTCTTCACCAGCGGCTTTGACCTTGGCGTAGAGCTCGCTGTAGTCGGGCGCGACAAAGTTGAAGGGCTCTTTCGCGCACTCTTCGGCCAGGCTGATGATCAGATCGACAACGGGTTTGATCGCGTCGTGGCCGAACTGGACAGCACCCAGCATTTCTTCTTCGGTCAGCTCGTATGCTTCCGACTCGACCATCATCACGGCGTCTTTGGTGCCGGCGATAACCAGGTCCAGACGCTGCTCGGGGTTCGAGCGCAGGTGATCCATATCCTCGACCGAGGGGTTCAGGACGTATTCGCCGTTCGAGAAGCCAACGCGTGCGCCAGCGATCGGACCCATGAAGGGAACGCCCGAAATGGTCAGAGCAGCCGAAGCAGCGATCATTGCAACGACGTCGGGGTCGTTAACCAGATCGTGGCTCAGCACGGTGCACATCACCAGAACTTCGTGCTTGAAGCCGCCGACGAACAGCGGGCGGATCGGACGGTCGATCAGACGCGCGGTCAGGGTCTCTTTTTCCGAGGGACGCGCTTCACGCTTGAAGAAGCCACCGGGGATCTTGCCGGCTGCGTAGTATTTTTCCTGATAGTGGACGGTCAGGGGGAAGAAGTCCTGACCCGGCTTTGCCTCTTTGGCAAAGGTCACGTTCGCCATAACCGAGGTCTCACCCAGGGTAGCGATCACGGTACCGTCTGCCTGGCGGGCAACCTTACCGGTTTCCAGAGTGAGGGTTTCATCGCCCCACTGCATAGATTTTTTGAATTCGTTGAACATCAGCGTATCCTAGCTGGGAGCTCTTCCAAGCCCTCTTGGGGCTCCCGTTTGCATGGCGGCCCCATTGCCGCCGACCTCAATCATCATTCACTTTCACAGTGCGGAGGTCTGCGCACCACGTCTCAGATTGGGCCGCCTTACACGAATTCGGTCTTTGGGGAAAGAGATCGTTTGATCAGGTTGCCGCGCATCCAAACCGGTTGAGGCGCGCACAGGTTCCGGTTTTCGGGCGGCAAGTCCGGAGGGGAGGGGACGTTGAGCGAGCCTGTGGAAAAATATCTTAATGGTCAGAAATATTGACGACTTTGGCCAATTTTTCTGCATATATATAAGCATAAGTTACCGAGTAGTGATAATAAGAGTAAATTAATATGGGCCAATCCGCGTTTCAAACGATCGCTGCATCACAGGGTATTGCGGCTGTTTGCTATCCCCCTGCAGTCATTAAAATCGACTTTCTCGGCGGAGATATTCTGCCAGTGACCTCCTATTCAGACGAGGTTTTTTCCGAAGATGCACGTTTCGCGTTGAGAAATATGGAAAAAGTGCCGCACGAAATTCTGTATGAAATTCAAGGTCGTATGTGGCAAGCCGCTTTGGAATGCCTTGCCACACGCGCGTCTGAATTCGCAACGCTTCAGGATCTTTGTGATAGCGAGGCAATTATTAATGGTAAGTTCAGTGGGCAGATTGCTCCGACCGGACCTGCTAACATAATGAGAGCCGTGCAATTGAGCGAAGTTCAGATCGTTCGTTCCACGACTCCAGAGGGCGAATCACGTCTGATGGTTGGGGTGTTCGGAGAGTGCGCGTGGGATGCGGAATTCGGCGTTGCAGTGCTGTTTGACGCACATGGAACACTGATCTCAGCTGGCGGTGCGTGATTTCAACCAGCTCTGACAGCATGGAAAAGCGCGCCCAGAGGCGCGCTTTGTTCGTTTAGACAGAGACCAAGTCCAGCACCTGCTGGCGGGTCGTGTCGGATTTGCGTTCCGCCAGGATAACCTCTCCGCGGCGCAGCGCAACGAACTGGTCAGCCAAGTCCCACGCAAAGTCGAAATACTGCTCCACCAGCACGATGGCCATTTGCCCTTGGGTGCGCAGGTGTTTGATCACCTCGCCGATGTGCTGGATGATGTTGGGCTGGATGCCCTCGGTCGGTTCGTCCAGCAGTAGAAGCTTGGGTTTGGTGATCAGTGCGCGGGCGATGGCCAACTGCTGCTGCTGACCGCCGGACAGGTCACCCCCACGGCGGGCGGTCATCTGTTTCAGTACGGGGAACAGCTCGTAGATTTCGTCGGGGATGACGTGCTGGTCCTTGGGCAGGCAGGCGAAGCCGGTCTCCAGATTTTCCTTAACCGTCAGCAAGGGAAAGATATCGCGCCCCTGAGGGACAATCGCGACGCCCTTTTGCGCCAACTGGTGGGCGGGCAGAACGGACAGGTCCTCTCCGTCCAGGGCGACGGTGCCGCCGGAACGGGGGTGGGTGCCAGAGATGGCCTTGATCAGGCTGGTCTTGCCCACACCGTTCGGCCCCATGACACAGGTGATTTCACCGGTCTGAGCCGTCATCGAAATGCCGTTCAGGATTTTGCTGTGCCCGTAGTGCAGGGTCAGATCGTTCACATTCAGCATTCTTTACCGTCCCAGATATACGTCGATGACTTCCTGGTTCGAAGTCACGTGGTCCAAGCTGCCCTCGGCCAGAACCGAGCCTTCGTGCAGCACGGTGACTTTGCAGTTCAGGCGGCGGATGAACTCCATATCGTGCTCGACCACGACGACAGCGCGGGTTTTGGCAGCCTCGACCAGCAGGTTGGTGGTGTGTTCGCGTTCGGCCGGAGTCATGCCCGCCGCGGGTTCGTCCACCAGCAGCAACTTGGGGTCTTGCGCCAGTAGCATCCCGATCTCGAGCCATTGCTTCTGACCGTGGCTAAGCTCGCCCGACGGGCGCGCAAATTCACCAAGCAACCCGATTTCGTCGGCCAGCTTTTCCAAGTGGGCGTTGTCGGCACCGGGGCGGTACTTCAGCACATCCCAGACCGAACGGCCACGTTTCAGCGCCATCATCAGGTTGTCGCGGACGCTCTGGGTTTCGAACACGGTCGGTTTCTGGAATTTGCGACAGACCCCCTGTTGGGCGATCTGCGCCTCGGACATCCCCAGCAGGGAAATCGAGCGATCCCCCCAGATGACGCGGCCCTCGTCGGGCTTGGTCTTGCCGGTGATGATGTCCATGAACGTGGTTTTGCCCGCGCCGTTGGGGCCGATCACCGCCCGCATCTCGGCCTTGCCAATCTGGAAGGACAGATTGTTGATCGCTTTGAACCCGTCAAAACTGACCGAGACGCCGGAGACTTCGAGAAGGGTGCTCATTTCTGCACCTCCTTGCGTTTCAGCAGATCAAACAGACCGCCGATGCCCTTGGGCGCATACAGCGTGACCAGAACAAAGCTGATCCCCAGCAGCACCTGCCACCAGTCCACCCAAGAGATGGTGTAGAAGCCCAGCGGGATGTCGGGGGCCTGACCGCCGGTGAACCAAGTGGACAAGAGGCTGACGAACGCCGCACCGATCACCGCGCCATACAGGCGACCACGGCCACCAATCGCGACCCAAACGGCCAAGTAGATCGAGGCAATCGGCATAATCTCAGCAGGGTTAATGATGCCTGCTTGCGGGTAGTACAAGGCACCCGCCACGGCGGCCACGATCGCGGTCACTGTAAACAGGAACAGCTTGTAATGCTCGACCTCGTAACCAAGGAACCGCACGCGCTGTTCATTGTCGCGGATGCCTTTGACGACCATGCCAAACTTGCCGGTCAGCATCATGGTAAAGAACAGGTAGCCAAAGCCCAAAGCAAACGCCGACGCCCACAGGAACCACATCGAAATCTCGGATTGGGGGGCGGTGACGTGGGGCAGGTTTTGCAGGCCCGACAGGCCGTTGTTGCCGCGCAAGCCGCTGTCGTTCTGGAACAGGTACAGCGCCAGCGCCAAGGTCATCGCTTGGGTCAGGATCGACAGGTACACGCCCGTCACGCGGCTGCGGAAGGCCAGCCAGCCAAAGACCAGCGCCAGAATGCCCGGAACCGCGATCACGAGGATCAACTGAAGGGTCAGGCTATGCGCAAAGCTCCAGATCAGGGGGAAGTCCGCACTGCCCACCACGCCGAAAATCTGGGTGGCGATGGCGTCGCTGATCTCGGCTTCGGTCGGGGGAATGGCTTGGTTTTCAAGGCTGCGCAGAACGACCTCTTGGGTGCGTTCATACATCAGCCACATGCCAACCATATAGCCGCCAAGGCCAAAGAAGGCGAAATGCACAAGGCTCAGGATGCCCGCATAGCCCCAGACCACGTCCATCGCGATGGCGACCAGACACAGGCACAGGGTTTTGCCCAAAGTTTTCACGAAACTGGTCGAGATGAACGCGGT
>CAXQKF010000246.1:0-4970 GCA_964224285.1 Donghicola sp.
TTTCCCGGAAGGTGAATTCAAGGGCTGATTAACGATCTGAAAGTAAGGTGAAATTTCCAAATCCAGCCGCGAACAATCAAAAGTATATGTAGGAAAGGATGGATGTTGCTCAACCTGCGATTTGGTAGGTTTTGGCCGTACTCTGAAAGGTGGTGGGGCAGTGGTGCAATCAAATCTGGCGAGAACGTCTCCGGCGATCCCTTTGAAGAAGTGGCTCTGGAACTCCTACATCAGTGCTGCGCTGATTCCCCTCTTGTTGATCGAACTGACGTTTCTGGGAATCTACTGGGGCACGGGCGAGTTCGTTCACAAACGCGGAGCCGAAGCTGTCACTGAACTGTCGCAGACGGCCCTGAGCGATGCTGCGAACCGCGAGGCCCAGACGATTTCGCGGCGGCTCGCGACGGTCCAAGCCCTGACCACGGTATATGGGGACGCCACGGGACGGGCCTTGCAGGCGCCTGCTGAAGTCTCCGAATCCGAAGAGGCGCGTCATGCCTACAGCCCCGACGGGGTTTTTTACACGACTCAGGACACTGGCGGCGCGGCGGTATTCTACAGCGGGATCGTTCCGGTCGAGGCCGCCGAACAAGAGAAGGTCTGGCGGACCGCACGCCTTGATCCATTGATGAAGTCGATCGTGGAGGCTGATCCGCTGATCGCACAGGTCTACCTGAATACCCATGACAGTCTGAACAGGATCTATCCCTATTTCGACGTGCTCGACATCTTTGCGCCAAAGATGGATATCCCAAGCTACAACTTCTACTACGAGGCGGACGAGGCGCATAACCCCGATGGGGAGGTCGTCTGGACCGATGCCTATATCGATCCTGCGGGGGCAGGGTGGATGGTGTCCTCGATCTCTCCGGTTATGGGGCCTGACAAGCTGGAAGCTGTGGTCGGCATCGACATCACCATCAAGACCATTGTCGATCAGGTGCTCGATATCTCTCTGGCGGGCGAAGGCTATGCGATGCTGGTCGGGCGGGACGGGACCATTCTGGCTCTGCCGCCCCAGGGGGAGCGCGATCTCGGGATCGAGGAGCTCTTGGATCACAGCTATGATCAGGCCATTCTGGACGACACGTTCAAACCGTCAGAGTTCAACATCTTTCGCCGGACTGATTTGGCAGAGCTTGCCTTGGCCATGCAGGATGCGGACAGCGGAATTCTCGATCTGGATCTGGGGCACCCGGCTATGGCGTCCTGGGCTACGGTGGCAGGGCCGGGATGGAAGCTGATCGCGATTGCCAACGCAGATGTACTGCTGACCCCGTCGAACACCCTGCGGGACACCCTCGGGATGGTGAGCGGCATTATGTTGGGTGCGCTGGTCCTGTTCTACTCGGTCTACTTCGCGGTGTTGTGGCGTCGGGCCTCCAAGATGAGCGCATCGGTGGCGCAGCCGCTGGCCGAACTGGAGGCGGATATGGCCGACATTTCCCAAGGCGGAACCCTATCGCACCAACGCATCCACTCGGTTGCGGAACTCCAGAACGTGAACAAGCATCTCGTCTCGATGAGTGGCAAGCTTGCGGCGGCCAGTCGGGCAAAGTCGGCGTTCTTGTCCGCCATGTCCCATGAGTTGCGGACGCCTCTGAATGCGATCCTCGGCTATACGCAGCTTTTGCAAATGGCAGAGGGTCAGAAGATTGATGCTAGTAAAATGGCGGATTTGGATCAGATCGAGCAGTCTTCGAACGAACTCCTGACGATGGTCGAAGGTGTCATGGACCTCAGCAGGATCGAGCAGGGGGCCATGGCGACCTCGTTCGAGGCGGTCGATGTGGTGCCCTTGGTGCGGGAGTCCTATGTCGCGCTCAAGTCGATGGCTGACAAGAAGGCTGTGCGCTTTGATATAGAGGTAGAGGCCGGGATGGACACAACGGCCATGACCGATAGCGGAGCCTTGTCGCGGGTGCTGTCTCAGCTGATCTCGAACGCGATCAAGTACAACAAGGCTGGTGGTGACGTTGTCGTTCAACTCAAGGACGGCGAGGGCGATACCCTGCGCATGGATATCGTGGATACAGGGACGGGAATCGCAGAAGACCGGCAAAAGGACATCTTCACCCCGTTTGAACGCTTGGGTCGCGAGAACAGCGATATCGCGGGTGTGGGCATTGGCCTGTCTCTGACGCGCCGCTTGGTCGAAGTCATCGGGGGCGACCTGAGTCTGACCAGTACAGTCGGCAAAGGCTCTGTGTTCTCGGTGCGACTGCCGCGTCCCTGAGGTTTATGAGGGGTTAATGACGCTGCCCGCCCGCGAATTTCGGGCGGGTTTTGTCGTTTCGCGCCCTTTTGCCGACTGACGGGCCCATTGTTTCCGCCATAAAATACAGGGTGATGGCGCTAACTTAATTTCACCTACACATGTTGTGAATTATTCTTAAAATACGCCGTCACTCAGCCCTGCTACATCCCCGCGACAAGCTGAACAGCGTCTTGGGAGGACAGCATGACAGTAGATGACCGCGCACCTGCGCGTTCCAACGTTTCGTTGGCGCGCCGTGCATGGAACATCCGGCGCAAAGCCTTGCTGATGGGCGAAGTGCAAGGCCAAGGGTACATCGGGCAGGCGTTGGGCATCGCCGATGTATTGGCGGCTTCTTATTTTCACGCACTGGATTATCGCGCTGACGAACCCGAATGGGAGGGCCGCGACCGGTTCCTTCTGTCGATCGGGCACTATGCCATCGCGCTATACGCAGTTCTGATGGAAGCGGGCATTCTGCCCGAAGAGGAACTGGAAACCTACGGGATGGATGACAGCCGTATGCCCATGTCGGGCATGGCGTCGTACACCCCGGGGATGGAAATCACCGGCGGTTCGCTGGGTCACGGCTTGGGCATCGCAGTTGGGATGGCGATGGGTCTCAAGCGCAAGAAGAACCCCGCGTTCATCTACAACCTGATGTCGGACGGCGAACTTGGCGAAGGTTCCACGTGGGAGGCCGCCATGTCAGGCGCGCACCACAAGCTGGATAACCTGATCTGCCTCGTGGACTTCAACGACCAGCAGGCAGATGGTAAATCGACCGAAATGCTGTGCTCGGAGCCCTTGGGCGACAAGTGGGAAGCGTTCGGCTGGTTCACCCAGCGCGTGGACGGCAACGATCTTGACGCCGTGGTTGCGGCGATGGATGCGGCCCGCAACAGCGACCACAACGGTCCCCGCGTGATCATTTTCGACACCACCATGTGCAAGGGCGTCCCGTTCCTCGAGGCGCGCGAGATCACCCACTTTGTCCGCGTGGATGCGGATGAATGGGGCAAGGCTCTGGACGTTCTCGAAGAAGGAAAGCCCGCATGACCATGGCATCGATGGCGCGCAAGTACGAGGCGCGCAAAGTCACCCCCAAAGAGGAACGTCAGGCCACCAGCGCGATGATCGCATCGCTGGCCGCCGAAGGGTACGACACCATTGCGGCCCCCTTCGGTCAGGCTCTGGTTCAGGCGGCCAAGGCGGACGAGCGGATCGTCGGCCTGACGGCTGACCTTGGTAAATACACCGACCTGCACATCCTGGGCAACGAGATGCCCGACCGGTTCTACCAGATGGGTATGGCCGAGCAGATTCTGGTGTCCGCTGCGGCCGGTATGGCGCGTGAAGGGTTCATCCCCTTTGCCACCACCTATGCCGTGTTCGCCTCGCGCCGCGCCTATGACTTTATTGCCATGGCGATTGCCGAGGAAAACCTGCCGGTGAAAATCTGCTGTGCGCTGCCTGGTCTGACCACCGGCTACGGCCCCAGCCACCAAGCGACCGAGGATCTGGCGATCTTCCGCGGGTTGCCGAACATGACCATCATTGACCCCTGCTGTGCCGATGACATCGTGGGCATGGTCCCCGCGATGATCGAACACAACGGCCCCGTCTATTCGCGCCTGCTGCGCGGCAAGGTGCCTTCGGTGCTGACCCGCCACAAGCCGGACTACAAGTTCGAACTGGGCAAGGCGCAGATGATCCGCGAGGGCAAGGACGCGCTGGTGATTTCGACCGGTTTCATGACCATGCGCGCGCTGGATGCAGCCGAGCAACTGGCCAAGGACAACGTTGATGTGGCCGTGCTGCACTGCCCGACCATCAAGCCGCTGGACGTCGAGACCATCGTCGCCGAGGCCTCCAAAGGGGGCCGTCTGGTCATCACCGCCGAGAACCACACCAAGGTCGGCGGTCTGGGAGAGGCTGTCGCCGGTGCCCTGCTGACCAACGGCGTTGCGCCCAAGTTCCGCATGATCGGCCTGCCGGACGAGTTCCTAGAGGCTGGCGCACTGCCGACCCTGCACGACATGTACGGCCTTTCGGTTTCGAAGGTCGTCGAACAGATCAAGGGGTGGCTCTAAAGCCCCCCGCGAAAACAACCAGTAACACACTACTTCGGAGGAGAGGCTCATGGGCCTACTAGAAGGTAAATTCGCAATCGTCACCGGCGCAGCTTCGGCACGTGGCCTTGGTAAAGCGACTGCAAAACTGTTCGCCGAGCACGGCGCAACCGTCGCGATCCTGGATCTGGACGCAGACGCAGCCAAAGCAGCAGCAGCTGACATCGGCGAGCAGCACGTTGGTCTGGCATGCAACGTCATCGACAAAGCCGCCTGTCAGGCAGCTGTTGACGAGCTGGTCGCCAAGTGGGGCCGCATCGACATTCTGGTGAACAACGCTGGCATCACCCAGCCGCTCAAGTCGCTGCAGATCGAGCCCGGCAACTACGATGCCGTCATGGACGTGAACCTGCGCGGCACCCTGTACATGTCGCAGGTTTGTATGCCCGTCATGCAGGCACAGAAATCCGGTAGCGTCGTTAACCTGTCGTCGGTTTTGGCACAGCGCGGCGGCGGCATCTTTGGTGGTCCGCACTACTCGGCAGCAAAAGCAGGCATTCTGGGCCTGACCAAGGCGATGGCGCGTGAATTCGCCCCCGACCCGATCCGCTTCACCGCGATCTGCCCCGGCTTCAGCGCGA
>CAXQKF010000247.1:0-4016 GCA_964224285.1 Donghicola sp.
GCTCACTGGTGACTGGAGTTCAGACGTGTGCTCTTCCGATCTATGCGGCACATCTGATCCTCCAGATCGGCCAGTCCGCGCACATGGCGCACCCGCCCCTGTTCATATAATGCCGCCACAGGTTCAGCCCGCGCAACCTTCCCGCGCGAGGCATGGACCTTGCGATAAGCCACCATGGGGTCCACCTGCCGCAAAACCGTCTCGACCAGATCGCCGCCCTGATTAACCTCAGCCACAATCCGGTCGGCGCTATGCCGACGCATCGCCGCCACCGCCGCCTGCGCCCAAGCCATCGGACTAGCCGCGGACACCGAGGCATCCTCCAGCACATAGGCCCGCCACGACTGCGGCGGCCCCTGCAGCACGGCCCCCACGACAACGATCCCGCAGGTATCAGACCCCGCATGCCCCGTCACAGGCGGGTCCACCGCCACCACAACGCGGTCACACTCGGGCACCCGGTCCACCCGCGCCCGCTCCAGATCCGCCGCCCGCCAGAGCGCGCCTTCGGCCTCCTCCAGCAGCACGCCATCCAATTCCTGCCGCCCCAGCCGCGTCCCCGCATAGCGTGCCTCGACCTCGGCCAGGAACGACCCCGCCAGATAAGCAGAATTGTCCTGCGTCCGCGCATGGGTCACCACCGTGGACGGCGCCTTCAGCAAATCCTTCAGCACCCCCACATTCCGCGGCGTGGTCGTCACACAGACCCGAGGATCATCCCCCAGCCGCAGCGCAAACTGCAACATGTCCCAAGCCTCCTGCCCGTTCTTCCACTTGGCCAATTCATCGACCCAAGCGCCATCAAACTGCGGCCCCCTAAGCCCCTCGAAATCATGCGCGGAAAAGGCCGCAGCCTCGGCCCCATTGGGCCAAGTCAACCGCCGCCGCGTCGCACTCCATTCCGGCCGCCGGTCCGGCGGAGAGCAGGCCAAAATCCCGCTCTCCCCGAAAATCATCACCTCACGCACCTGATCGAATGTCTCTCCGACCAGCGCGATGCGGGAACACGCGCCCGGATCATGGGGCCTACTGCCCTCGACCCGCGCGCGCACCCATTCGGCACCGGCGCGGGTTTTCCCCGCGCCGCGCCCGCCCATAATCACCCAGCTGTGCCAATCCCCCGAAGGCGGCAACTGATGTGGCAAAGCCCAGAACTCAAAGAGCCACGGCAACGCCGCAACCTCTGCCTCACTCAGACTGTCCAGAAACTGCTCCTGCACCCTCAGCGGCGCGGAGGCGAGCCAACCGGCCCCCGATCGAAGCACGTGCGGCACCGAGGTCAAGCTCGACTCCGCCCCGTGACTGTCCAGTTCGTTCATGGTGCAGTTCCTCCAACTCATAGGCCCGTTTCATCCAACCCCGCAGCGCGGCCAGTGCCCTTTCGCTGTCCTTCACAGCCTCCAGGTCACCAACACGGATCTTGTTCTGCAGGGCTTCGACTTCCCCGATCAGATCGTGGATTTGCGCCGCCACATTGCGAAAGCGGTCGAAAATACGGTCCTCACGGGGCTGCTCGATAGATGTGTTCATTGTATTTTGCCTCTCATGCGAAACCCGCACGAGAGAACGCGACCCACCACCCGTTTGCCTGCAAAGTGGCGGGCCCGTCCCGTCTAGCTTGGCACCAGATATACCGCGCCGGCCCCGCCACGCCTATGACCCGGCATTTCGCACGCCCGCGCCCTTAACCCTTTGGCAAGCCTCGGCTCTTTCTTGGTCCAAATACCCGCGCCGCAGGCGGCCTGCACAAGCAGGCCCCAAAAACGAAAAAGCGCCCCCAAAAGGACGCTTCCTCAAAACCGCTTTATCCAAGCGATATCAGTTATTTGCGCGCTCAGCTTCAATCTTGCGCCACTCGGCCACATTCGCGTTATGCTCAGCCAGAGTTTCGGCAAACGCGTGACCGCCCGTGCCATCCGCCACAAAGAACAGATAGGGCGTGTCCGCAGGATCGACCGCCGCCCGCAGAGACGCCAAACCCGGGTTCGCAATCGGAGTCGGCGGCAAACCACGGATCACAGAGGTGTTCCAAGGGCTCTCGCGGCGCCGCTCGCTCTGACGCAGACCGCGGCCCCGACCACCCTCACCCATGGTGATGCCATAGATAACCGTGGGGTCCGTTTGCAGGGGCATCCCTTGGGCCAGACGGTTGGTAAACACGCTCGATACCTGAGGACGCTCTTCCGCGATACCGGTCTCTTTCTCGATGATCGAGGCAAGGATCAGCATCTCTTCGGGGGTCTCGACCTCGATGTTGTCCGAACGGTTCGCCCAAACTTCAGCCACACGCTCCGCCTGAAGGGCTTCCATACGGGCAATCACTGCGGCGCGGTCATCGCCCTTGGCGACCTCGTAGCTGTCCGGCGCGAGGCTGCCTTCGAACGGAATGCCCGAAATCTCTCCGGTCAGGATATCCACGCTGTTCAGCGCGTTCACGATCTGCCAGCTGGTCACACCTTCGGCCAGCGCGATCCGATAACGGGTGTCCCCCAGTTCCTTCACGCGGGTCACTTCGGCAGGCACTTCGGCATCCACACCGGGCGTATACTCGGCCACTTCTTCGAAACGGCCCGTCGCGGGGTCCAACTCGCGGACCTCGCCAAGCAGAGAGTTCACGCCAACGCGGTAAACCACCTCGGTGCCGCAAGAGCTTGCGCCGCCACGGGTCACGATATCCACGATCTCTTCCATCGAGGTGTTGGCGGGCACCAGATAGGACCCCGCCTTCAGCTCGGTGGATTTATCGCTGTAATCGACACCAACGCGAAAGATCTTCGCATTGGTGATCGCGCCTTGGTCAGCGAGGTTCTCGGACACGCGGCTGAAATTGCTGCCACGCTCAACGCGCAAACAGATCGCCTCGTCCAGCGGTCCGGCCTCTGTGTACTGGCGTTGCCCCCAGATCACGACGCCAGACAGCAGAAAGATCGCGACGATCAGAAACGTCAGCGCGTTAGAGGCAACACTGCGCCACATTACTTCACTTTCCCGAAGATCACGCTGGCATTGGTACCGCCAAAGCCAAAGCTGTTGGACAGGGCCACATCAATCTTGCGCTCGACCTTCTTGTTCGGGGCCAGATCAACCTTGGTCTCCACCGCAGGGGTGTCGAGGTTAATAGTCGGCGGCGCGACCTGATCGCGGATCGCGAGGATCGAGAAGATGGCCTCGATCGCACCAGCAGCACCCAGCAAGTGACCCGTCGCCGACTTGGTCGAGGACATGGTGACGCTGCTCGCATGATCGCCCATCAGACGCTCTACCGCGCCCAGTTCGATCACGTCTGCCATGGTCGAGGTGCCATGCGCGTTGATGTAGTCGATCGCGGAGGGCTCCAGACCGGCTTTCTTCAGCGCAGCTTTCATCGAACGCTCGCCGCCTTCGCCATCTTCGCTAGGGGCGGTGATGTGATAAGCGTCGCCCGACAGACCATAGCCCAGAACTTCGGCGTAGATCTTCGCGCCGCGCGCCTTGGCGTGCTCGTACTCTTCGAGAACCACGATGCCTGCGCCCTCGCCCATGACAAAGCCGTCACGGTCCGCGTCATAGGGGCGGCTCGCCGCTTTGGGATCGTCCGCACGTTTGGTCGACAGAGCCTTACACGCGTTAAAGCCCGCAATCCCGATTTCCGAGATCGCACCCTCGGCGCCACCCGCAACCATCACGTCCGCGTCGCCATCCTTGATCAGACGGGCCGCATCGCCAATGGCGTGGGCGCCGGTCGAACAGGCGGTCACACCAGCGTGGTTCGGGCCTTTGAATCCGAACTTGATCGAAACCTGACCCGAGATCAGGTTGATCAGCGCACCGGGGATAAAGAACGGCGACACACGACGCGGGCCCTTTTCCTTGATCAGTACAGCGGTTTCCGCGATCGAATTCAGACCACCGATGCCAGAGCCGATCATGACGCCGGTCCGCTCGCGCGCCTCTGCGTCCTCGGGCTCCCAACCGGAATCCTTCACCGCCTGCATCGCCGCAGCAATCCCGTAAAGGATGAAGTCATCGACCTTGCG
>CAXQKF010000248.1:0-5342 GCA_964224285.1 Donghicola sp.
CTCAGCGCGACCCTCGCATTGCCTGCCGCAGCGCAGGACATGTCGGCCCAGCTCAAGGCACGCCAAGGCCAGTTCCGTATCATGGCTCTGAACCTCGGGGTTCTGGGGGGCATGGTCAAAGGCGAAATCGCATATGACGCGGCCACGGCGCAGGCCGCGGCCGATAGTCTAGTGGGCGTTTCCATGGTGCATCAGCCGACGCTCTTTGCCGAAGGCACTGACGACATGAGCATGGACGGCACCCGCGCCCTGCCCGTCATCTGGGAGAACCCCGATGACTTTGCCGCGAAATGGGCCGCCTTTGGCGAGGCTGCAACGCTCATGCAGACCGCCGCTGCGGCTGGCACGGACGCCATGGGGCCTGCCATGGGCGCCTTGGGCGGTGCTTGCAAATCCTGCCACGAAACCTACCGCGCCCCGCAGTAACCGGCGATGAAGGCACTACTGAAATCGGCCGCCACTCTGGCCATCCTCGGGGGAGCCGCCGCTTGGTGGCTCTCTGCGCCTGCCTCGGTGGACGCAGCGGCCTATGAGGGCCTGACCCCTGACGCAACCCGCGGCGAACAAGTCTATTGGGCGGCAGGCTGCGCCTCTTGCCATATGGACGAAGAGACCAAGGACAAGACCCTGCTGACCGGCGGGATGGAGCTACCCTCGCCCTTTGGCACGTTCGTGGTTCCCAACATCTCGCCCGATCCCGAGCACGGAATTGGCGGCTGGACGGTGACAGAGTTCGCGGCCGCCGTGACCCAAGGGGTGTCCCCCGAGGGACAGCATTATTACCCCGCCTTTCCCTATACGACCTACACGAATATGGCGGCGCAGGACGTGGTGGACCTGAAGGCCTATATGGACGGGCTGCCGACCACCACGCAGGACAACCCTGACCACGACATGGGCTTTCCGTTCAACATCCGCCGCAGCCTCGGCCTGTGGAAGCTGCTGTATCTGCGCGAGGGCTATGTCGTCACCAACACCCCCAGCGACGAAATCGAGCGCGGCCGCTATTTGGTCGAAGCCTTGGGGCACTGCGCCGAATGCCATACCCCCCGCGATCCGTTCGGCGGGCTGGATCGGGCGTCATGGCTGCAAGGGGCGCCTGATCCGTCGGGCAAAGGCCAGATCCCCGGCATTACGACCAGCCAGTTGGGATGGGGCGCCGAGGATATCGCCTACTACCTCTCTTCGGGGTTCACCCCCGATTACGACAGCGTCGGGGGGCACATGGCCTATGTGGTCGAAAATCTGGCCAAGCTGCCGGACACCGACAGACAGGCCATCGCAGCCTACCTGCTGACCCTGCCCTGAGCGCAAACAAAAACGGGGCCGCACAGGGGCCCCGTTCAAATCGGTCTGGGATAGAAATCAGGCTTCGGCCAGCTTCTTCAGACGGTTCTCGCGCAGGCGGGCAAAGTCATCGCCCGCGTGGTAGCTGGAGCGCGTCAGCGGGGTTGCCGATACCATCAGGAAGTTCTTGGCCCATGCCGCCTTTTCGTAGCCCGCGAATTCTTCGGGGGTGACGAAACGGTCAACCTTGTGGTGCTTCGGCGTGGGCTGCAGGTACTGGCCGATGGTCAGGAAGTCGATGTCGGCGGCGCGCATGTCGTCCATCACCTGACGGACCTGTTCATTGGTTTCGCCAAGGCCGACCATGATCCCCGATTTGGTGAAAATGGTGGGGTCGATTTCCTTGACCCGTTGCAGCAGGCGCAGCGAATGGAAATAGCGCGCACCGGGGCGCACGGTCGGGTACTGGCCTGGCACGGTTTCAAGGTTGTGGTTGAACACGTCGGGCTTGGCCTTGACCACGGTCTCCAGCACCTCGGGGGCGCATTTCAGGAAGTCGGGGGTCAGGATTTCGATGGTGGTCGAGGGGCTGCGGTGCCGCACGGCGCGGATGGTCTGGGCAAAGTGCTCTGCCCCACCGTCCTCCAGATCGTCGCGGTCCACCGAGGTGATCACAACGTGCTTCAGGCCCAGTTTCTGGACCGCATCGGCCACGCGGCCCGGTTCGAACACGTCCAGCGCGTCGGGGCGGCCGGTGGCGATGTTGCAGAACGAACAGCCGCGGGTACAGATGTCGCCCATGATCATCATGGTGGCGTGACCCTGAGACCAGCACTCGCCTACGTTGGGGCAACCGGCCTCTTCGCAGACCGTGACCAGCTTGTGTTCACGCATAATTTTATGGGTGTCGCGATACCCCTCGCTGGTGGGAGCCTTCACACGGATCCAGTCCGGTTTCTTTGGCTGTGCGTTATCGGGGCGATGCGCCTTTTCGGGGTGGCGCTGGCTCGGGATCTTGAGGTCTCGCACGGGGTGGCTCCAGACGGGGGTATGGTTGCGTTGGCCTACTTTAGTGCCACTCGCGGCAAAGTTCCAGCATCGCAATCGCGGTTTGCATCTGGCGCATTGCGCCTATGTGCAGCGCGAATGGCTTTTCTCAGGGGTATGTTTTCAAGGGGAATTATTGCTGCACAAACAGGCATAACCTGCCCGCTCACAAAGATATTTGTTTTTGTCAGGAATAAAGAGCCCTGCCCCCATTGCACCCAGTTTGGAACGATTCTAGTAATTGCCGCAGGCGCATTACTGCGCCGCAGAATTCGACCCCCTTCACCAAACTCCACGGAGAGACGAAATGAAGCCTGGTATCAGCCTGCCCGAAGTGACCTTCCGCACCCGCGTTCGCGACGAAGCCGTCGGCGGCACCAACCCCTTCCGTTGGCAGGACATGACCACTGCGGATTATTTCGCAGGCAAGCGCGTGATCCTGTTCTCGCTGCCCGGTGCGTTCACCCCCACCTGCTCGACCTACCAGCTGCCCGGATTCGAAGACAACTTTGCCAAGTTCCAGGACCTGGGCATCGACGAAATCTACTGCATGTCGGTCAATGACAGCTTTGTCATGAACAAGTGGGCCCAGATGCAGGACATCAAAAACGTCAAAGTCATCCCCGATGGCTCGGGCGAATTCACCCGCAAGGTCGGCATGCTCGTCGCCAAGGACAACCTGGGCTTTGGCATGCGTTCGTGGCGCTATGCGGCGATCGTCAACAACGGCGTCGTCGAAGCATGGTTCGAAGAGCCCGGCCGTTGCGACAACCACGGCGAAGACCCCTATGGCGAAAGCTCGCCCGAGAACCTGCTGAAGTATCTGGAAAACGCGGCCAAGCCCGTTGCTGCTGAATAATTAGCGGTTTTCCTGATCTGAAATGTTGGCGCCCTGCGCTCCGGTTCCGGAGCGCAGGGCGTTTGAGTATTTAGAGCAAAAAGAAGTCAGAAGGCGTTTCTGGTTTCGGCGATCAGGTCATTGCCCACGCGGGTCAGAATATCGCCAAGCTCGGTGAACCAGCCGTCATCCCCCGCCACATCGCGGCGCACGAGACCGATGGTCCGCGCCGGTTCCGTGCCGTGAAAGCGCGCGAGCGCCATGTCGGGGGCGGCGCGGCTTTCGGTCAGGGCGGCGAGTTCGGGCAGGAACGTCAGGCCAAATCCGGCTGCCACCATGCGCGCGAGTGTCGCCAGAGAAGACGCGCCCATGTTGATCTGGTGGTTGGATCTGCCGCAAACCTCGAGCGCCTGGTCGGTCAGGCAGTGGCCATCCTCGAGCAGGAGCAGTTGGTCAGGGTCGAGGGAAACGGGGCGCAACTCTTCGAGGCTCTGACCCAGATTGGCGATACGGGCCTGCGAGCCGGCCAAGAGGAACCTGTCCTCGAACAAGGGACGCTCGACCAGACCGTTTGCCTCGGCCGGAAGCGCGATGACTGCTGCATCCAGTTCGCCCTGCTGGAGCGCCGCAAGCAAGCGGTCGGTCTTGGCCTCTTGGACCTGTACATCGAGGCTGAGGGCGCGGGACCGCAATTCGGCCAGCGCTGAGGGCAAGAGATAGGGTGCAACGATCGGGATCATCCCGATCACGAGTTTACCAGCGAGGCCTTCACGCCAGCGGGCGGAATGTTCCAGAACGCGGACCTGCGAGACGATCTCTTGCGCTTGCTCTAGCGCGAGGCGGCCAAAGGGGGTCAGGGTCACATCGCGTGCGTGGCGCTCCACCAGAGGGCCGCCGAGGGTGGCCTCCAGTTCCTTGATCTGTACGGACAATGCGGGTTGGCTGACATGCACTTTGGCCGCGGCCTGCCCGAAATGGCGCATCTCGGCCAATGCGATGAAGTATTCTAGCTGTCTTAGGGTCAGTTTCATAAGCGTAGATTATCGCTCTTGGCGCAGGTGCGCCAGAGCGTCCGCTTGCAGTCCCGCACGATCCGCCTAGTCTGGTCGGGCCATCCACACGGGATTTCCCCCAATGCAGACAGCCCCCGACCAACAAGAAAGCAAGAGCATCGCGCGCACGCGGGATTTCCTGAAGCAGATCGTGTTCGGGGGAAATGACGGGATCGTCACCACCTTTGCGATTGTGGCCGGATTTGCGGGCGCGCAGGCCGACGGGACAGCCCAGATCGGCGGCATCGCGGTGCTGGTGTTTGGTCTGGCGAACCTGTTCGCGGACGCCGTGAGCATGGGGCTGGGGGAATTTCTGTCCTTGCGGTCGCGGCACGCGATGTACCGGACGCGGCGCAGTCAGGTGATCGGGGAGCGGTCGAGGGTCGCCGTCAGGCAGTTTCTGGCGGCACGGGGTCTGGCCGATGAAGACACCGATCGCGTGACCCAAGTCCTGAGCCGCCACCCCGAGGTCATGGCGGATCTGGCGATGACCTTTGAACACGGGATGACCGATCCGAAACAGGAAAACCCGTGGGCCAGCGGCCTAGCGACGTTTCTGGCGTTTGTGGTGTTCGGGGCGCTGCCCCTGGTGCCCTATTTCATCGGAGATGCAGGAGGGACGACCTTGCTGTGGTCCGTAGGAACGACCGCCAGCGCGCTGATTACATTGGGACTCTTGCGCTGGCGCGTGACCGAAGACCCTGCCCTGCGCGCCGTGGGCGAGACCGTTCTCGTCGGGGCAGTTTGCGCAGGGGTGGCCTATGGCGTGGGCTGGTTGGTGGGCGGTTAACCGATCATCTGGCCGGCACTCTCGACCATGGCATAGTAGCGTTTCAGACGCTGCAACGCGATCCGCAGGACGATTTTGCCGGATCGCGCGGACCACCCCAGCTGCTTTTCCGCGTTTTCCAGACCTTCGAGCATACAGCAGCACCGCAGCACCACATCGCCAAGGCCCGGCCCCAGATCGCGCAGGGCCTGACCGACCCGAGCACGGGCTGCTTCGGGGCTGTAGCCAACCAGATCATCGCCGCTGTACACCACGCGTGTTGCGCCGGTCAGAAAACTATCCCAGTCGCGTGCGGCCTCGCGGCCCATCTGCGCCAATTCGAAATCCT
>CAXQKF010000249.1:0-7901 GCA_964224285.1 Donghicola sp.
GGGTGACTGGAGGTCAGACGTGTGCTCGTCCGATCTCCACTCCGGCGGTTGCAGCCGATCCGGAGATAGTCGCGGAATGGAACACACTGCCCTATTCTGTCAAGGATGAGACGATCAAGTCTGCTTGGGAGGGCAGCGAGATCTACGGCAAGGCGCTGATTCAAGGCGCCAAGGTCGACAGCGCGGGCAACATCTATGTCTCGACGGCCCGTTGGGGCGGCAAGGAAATCCCCGCAACCCTATCCAAGCTGGTCCCCGACGCCTCGGGCGGGTTCGCGCTAGAGGCATTCCCGAGCGAGGCGATGAACGACATCGCCAATGCCGTGGGCCTCAAGGCGGTTCTGGGTTTCGAGATCGACCGCAATGACGTGATGTGGATCCTTGATCAGGGGCATGTAGCGGGTGCGCCGAATGCTGCGGGCGATGCAAAGCTGGTTCTGTGGGACATCAAGGCCAACAAGGAACTGCAACGCTATGAATTCACGGATGAGGAAGCGGATGCCAAATGCTCGTTCCTCAACGACATTGCCGTCGATAACGACACGGGCTTTGCCTATATCGCGGACAGCGGCATTTTCTGCGATCCGCTGCACGGCGGGCTGATCGTCTATGACAGCAACACCAACACCGTGCGCCGTATTCTTGATCAGAGCCGGTTTACCAATGATGAGCCGAACTTCTTTTTCAACATTGATGACCGCCCCGTTCTGAAAGGCGGCGGGATGCGGACGGGGGCTGACGGGATCGCCCTGTCGGGTGACAAAGAAACCCTCTACTGGACCAATCTGACGGGCAACCACCTTTACAGCCTGCCAACCGAACTGCTGCGTGCCTTCGACACCAATGAAACCGTGATCGAGAACGCGGTCGAGGTTGCAGCCGTTCTGCCCTCGAACACGGACGGGATGACAGCTGACAATGCGGGCAACATCTACATGACCGCGCTCTCGCTGGACGGTGTGATGAAGTTTGACGAGAGCACGCGCGAAGTTTCTCGGTTCGTCCATCACCCCGAGATGAACTGGCCGGATACACTGGCGTGGGGGCCTGACGGGGCGCTCTATGTTGTGTCCAACCATCTGCATGTCTGGGTGGATGGGGACATGGATTTCGAAAACCCCGCGATCCCCAATTTCCGCATCTGGAAAGTGCCCGGCGTGGGCCAGAGCTACACCGCCGAGTGAACACTTGCGGGCCATCCCCAATCGGGGTGGCCCATTCTTCCACATACTGAAACGAAAGAAGATCATGACCCCCAACATTCTCTGCCTTGGCGAACCGATGCTGGAGTTCAACCAACAGCCCGATGGCAACTACCTGCCCGGACACGGGGGGGATACGTCCAATTGCGCAATCGCTGCGGCTCGTCAGGGGGCGTCGGTCGGCTATGTGACCCATCTGGGTGCGGATACCTTCGGAAATTCCTTCATGGACCTGTGGCGGGCCGAAGGCATCGATACCTCAACGGTTACACAGGTGACCACGGCCCATACGGGCATCTACTTTGTCACCCACGGCGCGGATGGTCACGAATTCAGCTATTTCCGCGCGGGTTCGGCCAGCAGCCGGATGGGGCCGCAGGATTTGCCCGTGGACGCGCTGCAGCAGTGCAAGATCCTGCATGTCTCGGGCATCAGTCAGGCCATTTCAGATCACGCTGCCGACGCTGTATTCGAGGCGATCCGCCTGACCCGCGCGGCGGGTGGCAAGGTGTCCTATGATAC
This sequence comes from Donghicola sp., assembly GCA_964224285.1. Taxonomy (GTDB): domain Bacteria; phylum Pseudomonadota; class Alphaproteobacteria; order Rhodobacterales; family Rhodobacteraceae; genus Donghicola. The sequence continues at coordinate 1,725 of CAXQKF010000249.1, forward strand.
CAATCTGCGGCTCAAGCTCTGGCCGCTAGAGCGTGCGCGGGCGGTGACCCATGCCGCTATGGCGCAATGCGATATTGCGCTGCCGGGCCTCGAGGATGCACAACATCTTACGGGGCTGAGTGATCCGGATGCTATCGTTGACTTCTACCTGCGCCTTGGTGCCTCGGTCGTGGCGCTGACACTGGGGTCCGAAGGGACTCTGGTTGCAACACCTGACGAACGTGCGCGTGTTCAGGGGCGTATGGTTAAGGCGGTGGATGCGACGGCGGCTGGCGATACGTTTGACGGGGCGTTTCTTGCGCGGGTCGCCGCAGGGGATAACCCCTTTGAGGCCGCGCGCTACGCCAATGCGGCGGCGGCTCTGTCGACCCTTGGCTATGGGGCTGTGGCACCGATGCCGCGCCGGCCCGAGGTAGAGGCATTCCTGTCGGAGGATTGATCGTGAAAGAGGTTGTTATCATCGGCGGAACTCGCGGGATCGGGGCAGGGGTTGCCTCGGTCCTACGCACGGCAGGCTGGCAGATCAGGGCAACTGGCGTGTCAGAGGCCGAGGTCGCCACGCATGCGGCCAACCACCCAGAGGATCACTGCGCAGTCCTTGATGTGCGAGACATGTCCGCAGTCTCGGCTTTCTTCGGCGGGCTGACACGGCTGGACGGATTGGTGAACTGCGCGGGCGTGCTGGCGCGGGGCGCAGAATATGACATCGAAACCTTTGAACGGGTGGTCGACATCAATCTGACGGGGACAATGCGCTGTTGTCTGGCCGCCGAGTCGCTGCTGGCCCAATCGGGCGGGGCGATCGTGAACACCGCGTCGATGCTTAGCTTTTTCGGCGGCCCGCTGGTGCCTGCCTATTCGGCCTCCAAGGGCGGTGTGGCGCAGTTGACCAAGGCGCTTGCGGGCAAATGGGCCGCGCAAGGTATCCGCGTCAATGCGGTCGCCCCCGGCTGGATCGCGACCGAGATGACACAAGCTCTGCAAGACGACCCAGCACGGGCAGAGCCGATACTTGGCCGCACGCCTCTGGGGCGCTGGGGTGCGCCCGCCGAGGTCGGCGCTCTGGTCGCTTGGCTGCTTTCAGAACAAGCCTCTTTCGTCACCGGCGCGGTCTATCCCGTCGATGGCGGATACGCTGCAATGTAACGCAAAGAAGGAAATCCATCATGCCCGTTCAAGGAAAAGACGACGACCCACGGATGCCCTATCAACTGCCGTTTCCGCCAGACGCGATGGAGGAAATCGTCGTGCCGGAAGCCATCGCCAGCGATGAGCGTATCTGGGTGCCTCAGGCAGAAAATGTCGCCTTCCGCCCGCTTTGCCTCAATGCCTCGCAGGGGTATTGGATGAACCTTCTGCGGGTGCGCAAATCGGGTGTTCTATCGCGACATCGCCACCCTCAACCGGTGCACGGCTTCGTGCTGAAGGGCCGCTGGCATTATCTGGAACACGACTGGGAAGCCCAAGAGGGCGGCTATGTCTACGAGCCCCCCGGCGAGACCCATACGTTGGTTGTTCCTGACGATGTGGACGAGATGATTACCTTTTTTCAGGTGAACGGCGTGATGCTCTATGTTGATCCTTGGGGGAACACGATGGGGTTCGAGGATGTCTTCACCAAGATCGAGATGTGCCGCAAGCACTATGAGGCCGTTGGGCTGGGCGCAGACTATGTTGACCAGTTTATCCGCTGATCTTCCCTAACCGTGCAGGCCTGTCGAAGGCCGTGCCCCAAGCAGATTGTCACGACACTGCGCGAGGTGCCTCGCGCAGGGCTATCCCCACTTTGCTAGGGATGCGGCGAGTTCAGGGTGGTCGCGGGCATAGTCGGCCAACTCCAGCCCCGCGGCGGCGCAGTCCCATGCTTGGCGGATGGCCTTGACCCCGGCGGCGATGCCCATCGGGTGGCCGTGGATGCCTCCTCCGCCCAAATACATCAGGTCCAGCGTCTGACCCGTGCGGCGATAGGTATCCACCGCCTGTCCGCCCCATTGGCCAGAGCAGACGACGGGAAGCGGACGGTCGTCTTCGTTAAAAATCGGGGTCATCACGTCCTTGAACGAGGTGACAAAGCTGTCGTCCGGCTCCCAGTATTTTGCGCGGATGCCGTTGATCTGGAACTGGTCCACCCCCAACAAACGCCAGATTTTCTGATAGGCCGTGAAATCCGTCCCGAGCCCCGGATGCCGTGTCAGGATATCCCAGCCGTTGCGATGCGCGTGCAGACACAGGGCGGACCGCTTGCGCAGGAAACTCATGCCGCCATAGCCGACCGAGTTGATGTTCACGACCGCAGCATTCCCCCCGTTCGCGACCACGGTGTCGTGGCGCTGCATCATCACATCCGGATCCGCCGAAGAGATCCCGAACGCATACATGACCTTATTGCCGGTCTTTTGCTCGTGCTCGTGGATGACGGGCATGATCGCTTTGACCCGCTCGTCAAAGGGGGAATAGGCGGGGCTCATCAGCTTCTCGTCGTCCTTGATAAAGTCCACGCCCGCCTCGCAGAGGGTTTTTACCACGGCGGCGGTTTCGTCGGGCGTCAGGCCGAGGGAGGGCTTGATGATGGACGCGATCATCGGGCCATCTTGGACCCCCATCAGGCGGCGCGATCCTTTGATCCCGAATTGCGGACCCGGATGGCAGGCCCATTCGGGGGGCAGGTCGATGTCCCGCACCCTGATGCCGGTCAGGCCTCGAACCGCGTAAACGCCCCCCACAGCGATGGTCATCAGCGCCGCGATATCGGTCCCCACAGCCTCTAGCGGGTAGGCGATTGTGATATCCGCGCGGTGGTAGGGGCCGGTCCCCGCAGGGTCGGGAAAGGACGGGGTGTCCGTCGAATCCAGTCGCGCAATCCTTGTGACGACCGCTGCGCAGCGGGCGCGGACTTCTTCGGTTTCGTTGGGCAGAGCGGTGAACGTTCCCGTGGACTGGTCTGAGGCGATTTTGGCGGCCAGAGCCTCGATATCTCCATTCGTTTCAATGCGGTAGGTGACGTTGATCGTGCTGCGGGACATGGTCGGTTTCCTTGGGATTTCTGCGCAAAGAGTAGTAGTGATCATACCAGTTGACAAGGCGATAATTATAACTCACGCTCAACCATGACCGGTGGAGGACACACGACAAACGTGTGAAGGCGGTCATCTGGAGGATTATTATGAAACTTACTCGTCGTCATTTTATGTCCGGCGTTGCGGTAGCGGCAGTTCTGCCGTTGGCACGCCCTGTTTTTGCTGCGGACAAGGGGTTGATCGCGATCATCACCCCCAGCCACGATAACCCGTTCTTCAAGGCCGAAGCCGTCGGTGCCGAAGCGCGGGCCAAGGAGCTGGGCTTCGAGACCCTGATCATGGTCCATGACGACGATCCGAACAAACAATCCGAGCTGTTCGATACCGCCATCGCACGCGGCGCCAAGGCGATTGTGCTGGATAACGCAGGCGCGGATGCGACCGTGGCCGCGGTTCAGCGTGCCAAGGATGCGGGCATTCCGTCTTTCTTGATCGACCGGGAGATCAAGGAATCCGGCATTGCCGTCAGCCAGATCGTATCGAACAACTATCAGGGCGCGCAGCTGGGCGCCGAAGAGTTTGTCATGCTGATGGGCGAGGCGGGCAACTATGTGGAGCTGGTCGGCCGCGAAGCGGACACCAACGCGGGCATCCGCTCGTCGGGTTATCACGACATTATCGACCAGTACCCCGATATGGTCATGGTCGCACAGCAGTCGGCCAACTGGTCCCAGACCGAAGGCTACGAAAAGATGGAAACCATCTTGCAGGCCAACCCAGACATCAAGGGCGTGATCTGTGGCAATGACACCATGGCGATGGGCGCTTGGGCGGCTCTCGAGGCCGCTGGCCGCACCGATGTGATCGTTGTGGGCTTTGACGGGTCGAACGACGTGCGCGACTCTATTCTGGCTGGCGGGATCAAGGCGACCGTCCTGCAGCCCGCGTATCGTCAGGCGCAGATCGCCGTCGAACAGGCAGACCAGTACCTGAGCACCGGCTCGACCGGTCAGGACGAAAAACAGCTGATGGATTGCGTGCTGATCAACGGCGACAACGCGGCCAAGCTCGAGACCTTTGCCCTCACGGCCTGAGTTCTCTCCCAAGCGGGCGTCGGGATTTTCCCGCGCCCGTCCTTTTTATTTCCGAAGGTCCCAGAATGCGCGAACTATTCACGCCGCTCGCGATCCTGTCTTGTGCTTTGCTGCCCTTGGCAGGCTGTAAAATTGTCAAAAATCCCGATCCCGAAGCCGCCACGACCGAGGCCGCAGAAACCACGGACGAGGCGCGTATGGCCGCCCATGCCAGTGAAATCTGGGCAGACAAGGTGCTGCCTGTGGTCAGCGAACATGCAGTGCCCTTGACTGATTTGCGTGCCAAAATCTCGAGCGAAGGGTTGGATGCGGCCGGTGCCGCCCATGGGCTGCGCCCCGAGGGCGAGGCGAACCCGTGGAACTTTGCCGCCACTGGCGCGGGCGTGATCATCGAGGCGAACACTGCCAGTCGTGCGGCCAAGTTGATGGTCGATACCGATGCGGATGGCGCGGCGGATGTGACGCTGCAACTGGGTCCGGTGATCCGTGGGACAGCGTTGCGGGACGCGATGCCGTTCCTGAGCTTTACCGATTTCCGTGATCAGATCGAATTTGCGAAACTGGCGCGAGCGCTGAATGATCTGGCGAATGCGGGCATCACCCTGCCCGAGGGCGATCTGGTCGGCAAAACGACCACCTTCGAGGGCGTGTTCACCCTGCGCAACAAGGGCGACGCGATCGAGCTGGTGCCCACCCAGTTGGCGGTGCAGTGATGCAGCAGGACACCCATCCGGTCGGCCTGCGCATTCGCGGGGGGACCAAGGTCTATCCCGGCACGGTCGCGCTCAAGAACGCGGATTTTGACCTGCGCATGGGCGCGGTCAACGTGCTGGTCGGCGAGAACGGCGCCGGTAAATCCACCATGATGAAGGTCATCGCGGGGGTCGAACAATTGACCTCTGGCACGATCTATGTCGGGGACGAGGAGGTTCACTTGGCGTCCACCGAGGACGCTGCGCGTCATGGCATCGGCATCGTGTTTCAGGAACTGAACCTGTTCCCGAACATGACTGTGGCCGATAACATCTTTATCAATCGCGAAAAGACCCGCTATGGCGTGGATATCGACCGCGCCGCACAGCGCGAGGCCACCCGCGCCCTAATGCAGCGGCTGGAGCATGACATCGACCCTGATGCATTGGTCGGGGACTTGAAGGTCGGTCAGCAACAGATTGTCGAGATCGCGAAAAGTCTGGCGCAGGATGCGCGGATCCTGATCCTGGACGAGCCGACGTCGGCTCTGTCTGCGGCAGAGGTCGAAATCCTGTTCCGCGTGATCGAGGAGTTGAAACGCGACGGGGTGGGTATCGTCTATATCAGCCACCGGCTCGAGGAACTGATCCGTGTGGGCGACTATATCACCGTTCTACGGGATGGGGTGATCACGGGCGCACGGTCGATGCAAGGCGTTGATATCCCTTGGATCGTTCTGAATATGATTGGCGACGCCAGCAAGGATTTCCCCAAAACCATCGACCACCCCTTTGGGGCAGAGGTCTTTCGCGCCGAGGATGTCTATCTGCCGGACGGCTCGGGGGGCTACTCTGTCGACGGGGTGTCTTTGTCGCTGCAGGCGGGTGAAATTCTGGGAATTTACGGGCTGATGGGCGCGGGCCGGACCGAATTTGTCGAGACCGCCATGGGCCGCTACCCCCACGCGCGGGGCCGGTTCACTGTGGCTGGCACAGAGGCAACCTCGCCCCATGTGTCCGACCGCATCAAGATGGGCTTGGCCATCATCCCCGAAGATCGCAAGCAGGATGGCTTAGTCCAGATCCTGTCGATCCGCGAGAATATGACACTGTCCTCTTTGGGGGATCTGTCCAAGATGGGGCATCTGGACCTGCCGCGCGAACGGCGGACTGTGGGCGATTATGTCAAACAGCTCTTGATCAAGATCGCTTCTCCGGAAAATCCGGTGTCCTCCCTGTCGGGCGGGAACCAGCAGAAGGTCGTGATCGGCAAGGCGCTGATGACCAAGCCCAAGGTGCTGCTGATGGACGAACCCAGCCGCGGCATCGACATCGGTGCCAAGGCAGAGGTGTTCCGCGTCATGCGCCAACTGG
>CAXQKF010000250.1:0-3288 GCA_964224285.1 Donghicola sp.
CCTTGGGGGCGGTGCACGAATGCGCCGCCCGTTTTCAATCCAGCCTTAGCCGAACATGTCCGCAGTGATGCCCGCATACCAACCAACGGACTCTTCGTAGGTGGTTTTACGCAGCGCCGCGTCTTCGCCGGTCTGAGAGATGAAACCATCCACTTTTGCGATCTTTTCGTCGGTCGCCTCGTAGGTCGCGCCGACCTTGACGCCATCGTTAGTGTCGATCAGCGACCAGCAGGTGTTCGAGAACTTGGCCGGGAACACCTTGGAGCCGGTCAGAGCCCCGCGCACGGCCATTGCCGCCACCTTGGCCTGAGAGTTCGCCGAGAAGCCCGATTTGGGCATGTCACCCTGCGAGCAGGCATCGCCAAGAACGTGGATGTTCTCGTCAATCTTGCTCTGCATGGTGTGGCCGCTCACGGGGGCCCAGTTGCCCTCGGTCACGCCTGCCATCTCGCAGATCTTGCCAGCTTTCATGGCGGGGATCACGTTGCAGACGTCCGCTTTGATCACTTCGCCGTCCACGTTGACGGTCATCTCGTCGGGGTTCACCTCGACGTTCGCTCCGCCGAAGTCGGGGCCGATGCGTTCGACCATGCCGGAATAGTGCTTGCCCCAGCCTTCTTCGAACAGAGCCTGTTTCGAGAATTTCTCTTTGGGATCGACGATGATGATCTTGGCTTTGGGGTTATTGGCCTTGAGCGTATGCGCGACCATGCTGACGCGCTCGTAGGGGCCAGGGGGGCAGCGGTAAGGGTTCGGCGGCGCGACCATCACGAACGTCCCGCCTTCGGGCATCGCGTTGATCTGAGCGCGCAAAAGCTCGGTCTGGCTGCCGCCCTTGTAGGCGTGGGGCATCGCGTTCTGGGCCATGGTCGACCAACCGGGCACCGCGCCGTCCACGAAATCGATACCGGGGCTCAGGACCAGACGGTCATAGGGGACCGCGCCCCCACCGGCCAGCGCCACGGTCTTGGCATCGCGGTCGATGCCGATGGCCCAATCGTGGACGACGTTCACACCACCCGCGGCCAGATTGCCGTAGGAATGCCCAAGGCTGTCCATCTCGCGGAAGCCGCCCAAGTAGAGGTTCGAGAAGAAACAGGTGTAGTACTGGCGTGTGGGTTCGATCAGCGTTACGTCGATCTCGCCCTTGCTGTCCTTGGCGACATAGCGCGCGACGGTGGCCCCGCCTGCACCGCCGCCGATCACGACGACCCGCGGCTTGGTGTTCGCCCGCAATGCCGGCGCCCCGAGCGTCGCGGTTGCCGCGCCTGCAGCAATGAACGAACGTCTGTTCAATTTCATGGTTCTTCCTCCCTAGATGTGCGGCCCGATCGGTGTTGTGTTCTTAGTCTCCGAGGTCCGCGAAATACGCAGCCAAGGCCGCGATCTCTTCGTCCGACAACCGCCCTGCCATCATCTGCATGACGGGATGGGGCCGGATTTTCTTTTTGTAGGCATGCATGGCGACCACAAAGTCTTCGGTCGGCCAGCCCGTGATGGACGGGATGCCTTCGTCACTGCCATTTCTCTGATGGCATGTGCTGCATTCGCTTGACAGGTATTCTCCGTAGGCCGGGTCCCCAACGATAGCTAGCACTTCGGCGGGTAGCTCTACCTCTTTGGGTAGGGCTGTGGGTTGGGCCTCGGGAATATCCCGCGGGCTATCCGAGAACCGGCGCAGATAGGCGAGAACATCGTGGCGGTCCTGCTCCTCTTTCAGACCGCGGAAGTTCATGCGCGTATCGCTGACCAGCGCCTTGGGGTTGTCCAGATAAGCATCCAGATGCTCGTAGTCCCAGACAAGCCCGTTCTTGCCTTCACGCACAAGTCCTTTGGAGTAGCGGAAGTCGTCGATCGTGCCCGCAGTCCGGCCAAAGATGCCGTTCAGGTGCGGACCGACCTTGTTCTTGGCCCCTCCGCCGACTGCATGGCAGCTGGCGCATTTGCGGAACACTTTCTCGCCGTTGGCCGCATCCCCAAGGGGGGCTGCGATTTCCTCGGCATGGGCGGGATGCACAAAGGCAGCGGCGATCACCGCCGCTGCCTTCAGATATGAAGCAATCCGCATCATGGATTACTGACCAAACGTCTTGAGGTACTCGATGACAGCCGCCACGTCGTCCTCTTTCTTGAGACCCGAGAACGACATCTTGGTGCCTTTGATCTCGCCTTTGGGATTGGCGATAAAGGCCGCCAGACGTTCGGGCGTCCAGTCGCCGCCGTAGTCGGTCATCGCGCCCGAGTATTTGAACCCGTCCGCCCCTGCGACTGCGCGGCCGACGATGGCGTTCAGATGCGGACCAGAGCCGTTCTTGGCTCCGTCACCGACCTTGTGGCAGGCTTTACACTTCTTGAAGACCTTCTCGCCCTTGTCGGCCAGTGCCTGATCGATTGCGATCGCAGGAGCGGCCGCGGGGACCTCTGCGGCGGGGGCAGGATCAGCAGCGGCGACCTCAACAGGTGCTTCTTCTGCCGGTGCGGCCAGAGCATCTTCGGTGACTTCCTCGTCGGGGGTCACGTCCAGCACGGTCGCACGCTTGGTGATCTTGACCTCGTCCTTGCAGTTTTCCATGCAGGGCTCGGCGCGCCAGATCGAATATTCGGTCTCTTCGCGGTCGTCGATGATAAAGCCTTCGGCGTTCGGCAGAACGATTTCGGCAAAGTTCTCGTTCGACAGGACGAAGTCATCCTCGACCAGATAGTTCGAGTAGAGAATGTAGGCCACAATGCCATAGACATCATCCGCCGACAGGCTCTGCGCGTTGCCAAAGGGCATGGAGCGGTTCACATAATCCCATGCGGTCGACAGGTGGGGCCAGTAGCTGCCCACGGTCTTCAGCGGGTCTTCGTCCGCCAGAGTGCCGTCACCCCCCGCCAGCTTGGGCCAGTTGCCCCGACCTTCGGCAAAGTCATCGTGACACACAGCGCAGTTCTCGATGAAGACCTCTTCGCCGGTCATCACGTCGCCCGAACCCACGGGCAGGCCGGTGCCATCGGGGCTGACGTCCAGATCCCACGCGGCGATCTCTTCCTCTAGGGCGGGACGCCCCAAGCCAAAGGGCGCATCCGCATAGGCCGCAGCAGCTTGCGCACGGGCAATCAGAGCGAAATCGGGATCATTCTCGACCGCCATTCGATCGTAGTTATCGCTGTGTTCGGGAACCAGACGATCCGCAAAGTTCAGCGCCACTGTCAGCATCAGAACGGTGCCGATGGCCGAGCCTGCATAGAGATTAAGAGACTTCGACATTTTCTGCCTCCCCGTTCGTTTTCACATGCCAGGTCTGG
>CAXQKF010000251.1:0-2958 GCA_964224285.1 Donghicola sp.
GCGAGCAGGCCTGCGCACTGGCCAAGGCCGTCGGCTATGCCAGCGCAGGTACCGTGGAATTCATCGTTGATGGCGACAAGAATTTCTACTTCCTCGAAATGAACACCCGTCTTCAGGTGGAACACCCTGTGACCGAGCTGATCACTGGTGTCGACCTTGTGGAACAGATGATCCGCGTGGCGAACGGCGAAGTGCTGTCGCTGAAGCAGGAAGACATCACCCTGAACGGTTGGGCTATGGAAAGCCGCCTCTACGCAGAGGATCCCTACCGGAACTTCCTGCCGTCGATCGGCCGCCTGACCCGCTATCGTCCCCCCGTCGAGGTGGCCGAAGACACCCGTGCTGTCCGCAACGACACCGGCGTGTTCGAGGGCGGCGAGATCAGCATGTACTACGATCCCATGATCGCCAAACTCTGTACTTGGGCACCGACCCGTCTGGAAGCCATCGAAGAGATGCGCACCGCGCTCGACAGCTTCGAGGTTGAGGGCATCGGTCACAACCTGCCGTTCCTGTCGGCCGTGATGGACCACAAGAAGTTCGTGGACGGTGATATGACCACCGCCTTCATCGCCGAAGAATACCCCGAAGGTTTCGCTGGCGTCGAACTGCCCGAACCTGCGCTGCGCCGTATCGCTGCTGCTTGTGCCGCGATGAACCGCGTTGCTGAAATCCGCCGCACCCGTATCTCGGGCACCATGGACAACCACGAGCGCAAGGTCGGTGACGACTGGGTCGTGCGTCTGGGTGGCGCGGAATTCGCTGTGACCATCGCTGCGGACCCCAAAGGTTCGGACGTCAGCTTTGCCGATGGCACTGTTCTGCGCGTCGAGAGCGATTGGACCCCGGGCGACCAGCTGGCGACCCTGATGGTTGGCGGCACCCCCTTGGTGCTGAAAACCGGCAAGATCACCAACGGCTTCCGCGTGCGCAGCCGCGGCGCGGACCTGAAGGTGCACGTCTACAGCCCCCGTCAGGCGGCTCTGGCGACCCTGATGCCCGAAAAGCTGCCGCCCGATACCTCGAAGATGCTGCTGTGCCCGATGCCCGGCGTGATCGTAAAGATGAACGTCGAAGTCGGTCAGGAAGTCCAAGAGGGTCAGGCGCTCTGCACCATCGAGGCGATGAAGATGGAAAACATCCTTCGCGCCGAGAAGAAGGCAGTCGTCACCAAGATCAACGCCGGCGCGGGCGACAGCCTTGCGGTCGACGAAGTGATCATGGAGTTCGAATAAGCCATGGCGTTAGCCGCTGGCATATCGCGCGTAATGCGGGGTGGTCAGCGGCTGTCGCGGATTTCCTGTTGGCGCATCGGCATCTTGTCGATGGTCCGGGAAATCTCTCGCACGGTCCACGGGGACGGTTTGCGCAGCTTGATGCCGCCGTCCTTGCCCACCAGCACAAAGCCGAAGCCCCGAGGGTGCAAGGCGCGGCGCAGGGCAGAGCGGGCCGCAGGGTCGGTATCGGTCAGCACGACCACATCGCGTTCCACCAGCGCGGGCAGATCGTCCTCGATCAGCTCCATCTGGCGGGTAAAGGCGGGGTCGAACGGGCTGTCGGCAAAGACGACCAGCGGGCGGTGCGTCCATTTGAACTGGGCCAGATCGGCGGTCAGACCGTCGATGATCACGGCCTCTGTCATGTCCGTTTCCTGTGCCCACGCGTGGGGGGCGGTCAGCGACAGTAACATTGCGAACATAGCGGCAAGTCGGGTCATGGCTCCTCCTGTCGCTTACAGATAGGGGCGATGCCCCCGAATTCGAAGCTTTTTCCCGCGGAAATGTCCCGACTGTGGCAGGCCCGCGTCGATTGGAGGAACGACCAGATGACCCAAGACAAAGACGCCTGGCGCGCACTGGCCGAAAAGGAATTGCGCGGCAAACCCCTTGAGGACCTGACGTGGAACACCCTTGAGGGGATCGACGTCAAGCCGCTGTACACTGCCGATGACACCGCTGATCTGCCCCACATGGGCAACATGCCGGGCATGGCGCCCTTTACCCGCGGGGTGAAGGCGACCATGTACGCGGGCCGTCCGTGGACCATCCGTCAGTACGCCGGTTTCTCGACCGCCGAGGAATCGAACGCCTTCTACCGCAAGAACCTTGCTGCCGGTCAGCAGGGCGTGTCGGTGGCCTTCGATCTGGCGACCCACCGTGGGTACGACAGCGACCACCCCCGTGTGATCGGTGACGTGGGCAAGGCTGGCGTGGCCATCGACAGCGTCGAGGACATGAAGATCCTGTTCGACGGCATCCCGCTGGATCAGGTGTCGGTGTCGATGACGATGAACGGCGCGGTGATCCCGATCCTGGCAAGCTTCATCGTCACGGGCGAGGAACAGGGCCATGACAAGTCGGTCCTCGCGGGGACGATCCAGAACGATATCCTCAAGGAATTCATGGTGCGGAACACCTATATCTATCCGCCCCAGCCTTCGATGAAGATCATTTCGGACATCATCGAATATACCTCGAACGAGATGCCCAAATTCAACAGCATCTCGATCTCCGGCTACCACATGCAGGAAGCCGGCGCGAACCTTGTCCAAGAGCTGGCTTACACGTTGGCTGATGGTCGTGAGTACGTGCGCGCCGCGATTGCCCGTGGCATGAACGTGGACAAGTTCGCAGGCCGCCTGTCGTTCTTCTTTGCGATCGGCATGAACTTCTTCATGGAAGCTGCCAAGCTGCGCGCGGCGCGGATGCTGTGGTCGCGCATCATGGATGAATTCGAGCCCAAAGATCCGCGCTCGAAGATGCTGCGCACCCACTGTCAGACCTCGGGCGTGTCGCTGCAAGAGCAAGACCCCTATAACAACGTGATCCGGACTGCCTATGAGGCGATGTCGGCGGTTCTTGGTGGCACCCAGTCGCTGCACACCAATGCGCTGGACGAAGCCATCGCACTGCCCACCGAATTCAGCGCCCGCATCGCGCGGAACACCCAGCTGATCCT
>CAXQKF010000252.1:0-8983 GCA_964224285.1 Donghicola sp.
TCGAACTTGCCCATGCGGTTCAGGACGGCGCGGCCGCGCAGCTCCATCAACACAGAGAGGGCGGGGATTTCCCAGAGCATGACCTCGGGCCAGGAGCCCTCGAAGGTGAGTTCGTATTGGCCGTCCACCTTTTCGAGGTGGTAGGGGGGCAGGCGCAGGTTCTCGAACCATTCCATGAAGTCGGGGCGGAACATCTGGCGCTTGCCGTAGAACATGTTGCCGCGCAGCCAGGTGGATTCCCCGCGGGATAGGGAGAGGCTGCGGATGTGGTCCAGTTGTTCGCGCAGCTCGCCTTCGTCGATCAGGTCTGCGAGGCGGACCTTGTCAGAGCGGTTGATGAGCGAGAATTCGACGCGGGTGTCCGGTTTGTTGCGGAACACCGATTGGCACATCAGAAGCTTGTAGAAATCCGTGTCGATCAGGGACCGGACGATGGGGTCGATCTGCCACTTGTGGTTATAGACGCGGGTTGCGATGTCCATGGTACGGGCCCCTTCCGGTCGCGGTAACAGGACAGGTGTACGCTAGGGGCCCGTTGGTATCAAAGAGGTTTTTCCATATCGGGGGGATCTGCCAGAACCTGCTGCAAAGTGTCGAGCAATTGGACTTTGCGCACGGGTTTGGTCAGGAAGTCGTCCATTCCCGCCGCAAGGCACGCATCGCGGTCGTCTTTTTGCGCGTTGGCGGTCAGGGCGATGATGTAGGGGCGCTTGGGCAGGTCCAGCGCCCGAATGCGCCGTGTGGCCTCTAGCCCGTCAATGCCGGGCATCTGCATGTCCATCAGGATCAGGTCGGGGGCGCTGCTGGTGGCGGCGGTGATGGCCTGTTGGCCAGCCTCGGCAAACAGGATCTCTGCCCCGCATTTCTCGAGGAACTTGTTCATCAGCATACGGTTGGTGGCGTTGTCTTCGGCCACCAGAACGGTGCGGCCGGTCAGATCCTGCGGGGTGGAGGGGCGCACAGGGGCCGGAGCCTCTGGCGCGGCGCGGCTGGTGGCGCAGGTCACAGGCAGGAATAACGAGAAGCAGGAACCCTGCCCTTCGTGCGAGGCGGCGGTCAGGTCGCCGCCCATCTCGCGGGCCAGCTGGCGCGAAATGGCAAGGCCAAGGCCGGAGCCGCCGAATTCCTGCGAGGTGGTCTCTTCGGCCTGCGAATAGTAGCCGAACAGGCGGCGCATGCCTTTGTCAGAGATGCCGATGCCGCTGTCCGTCACATCCACGGCAAAGCGGCAGGTGTTCGCGATACGTGCGCTCTGGACAGAAATGGTGACGCCGCCAGCGGGGGTGAACTTGATGGCGTTGTCGATCACGTTAACCAGAATCTGGCGGATGCGCCCTTCGTCGGCGTAGATCAGGGGCATGTCATCGGGCAGGTCGATCGAGAAGGACAGCCCCTTGGCCTCTGCGCGGGGGCGCAGGATGCCGTCCAGCTTGTCAAAGAACTCGGTCGGTTCGAAGACGTTCGGGACGATCTTGAGCTTGCCTGCCTCGAGTTTCGACAGGTCGAGGATGTCGTTCACAATCCGCACCAGCGACTGGGCGGTGTCCTGCAATGCGCCGACGTATTCGCGGGACTGGTCGTCCAGTTCCTGCTCTGCCAGCAGGTCCGCGAGGCCGACGATGCTGTTCATGGGCGTGCGGATTTCGTGGCTGGTGGTGGCGAGGAATTCGGTCTTGGCCCGTTCGCTGCGTTCGGCCTTGAGCATGGCCTCGGCCAGTTCGGTCTGGCGGGTTTTGGAATGGGTGATGTTGCGTTCGATCGCGATCATGCCGCCCGCGTTCTCGGCCACATCGGGCAGGGGCACGAGGTTGGTTTCCACCCAGATGGGATCACCGGATTTGGTGTAGTTCTGGATTTCGATCCGCAGGGGGCTTTGGGTGGCGGCGGCGTGTTCGATCTTGGCAATGGATTCCGAAGAGGTCAGGGGCCCGTTCAGCAGACCGTTCGGGCGGCGGCCCATGACGTCGTTCAGGGTGTATTCGGTCAGGCGGGTAAAGGCGTCGTTGACCCATGCGATCCGGCCTGTCTTGTCAAAGACAACGACCGAGTCATTCGCATTCTCGGCCACGGCTGCCAGTTGTTGCAGGTACTTTTCGTTGTTGATCAGCGTCTGGTTGGCTTTGAGCAGCGAGGCTTGGGCGATTTCGCCGGCGTGGCGGTCTTCTTCTTGTTGCTGGAAGGTCTCGTTGATGAAGTCGATCAGGCGGTAGGCCACATAGGCCAGCAAGAGCGCGGCAATCGACTCGTAGGCCAGAAGGGAGGCCCCGTTAAAGTACATCCAGCGCATGGACAGGATCAGGATCAGGGTGATCCCGTAGACCAGCAGTCGGACAAAGATGGCCGGCGGGTTGTAATAGAGCCCGATCCCCGCGTTCATGGTGGCTGCAAAGAGGTAGCAGATCACGAACATATCGACGGTTTCATTGGGCTGCATCACCGCCGCGCCAAAGACGACAGAGGAAAACAGAAGGGCCTGGAAGATCGCGGTAAAGAGGCTGAACTTGAGCTCGGGCGCCAGTGCGCCGCCATTGTCCAGACGTTTCAGGGACTGATTGAGAGAGATGGTGTCCAGCGCCTCTGCCATGCAGACGGCGCCGACGGCAACGGCGCACAGATACCACGAGTAGGGCGCATACAGCACCAAGGCCCCGACAGAGCCGATCAGGATCCGTGCCCGCATCAGGTCGGAACGGCTGCGGACGTAGCCGCGGAACTTGGTTTCTGGGCCCGAGGGGGCTGAAGTCTTTGATCGCGGCGCGGTAGCGTCACTCATTGCATTCGGTCTCTTTCAAACAGGACCTGCAACCAAAGTACCTAGTAAAAGAACTGTGGACGTCGATCCTTTAGTCCACAACCCGTACGGCGTTCCGGGCCAGCTCGGCCAGGGCGTTGTCCAGAGATCCGTCCAGATCAATCGCCCTGCACGCGCGTGCGGCTACCGTTACTTCAAATCCCAAACGGGCTGCGTCCAGTGCCGAATAAGCCACGCAGAAATCGGTTGCGAGTCCGGCTAACGTGACCTTTTGCACATTTAGAGTGCGCAGATACCCCATTAGGCCAGTCGGTGTCGATCTGTCATTCTCGAAAAAGGCGGAGTAGCTGTCGATATCCCGCCGGAATCCTTTGCGAATTATCATATTCGCTGCATCAGTGTGCAGGTCGGGGTGAAATGCGGCCCCGTGGGTGCCCTGCACACAATGGTCGGGCCACAGAACCTGCGGGCCATAAGGCATATCTACGGTTTCAAAGGCGGATTTGCCGTTATGCTGGCTGGCAAAGGACTTGTGATCCGCGGGGTGCCAGTCCTGTGTGAAGACACGCACGCCGTAGTCGGGCAGCATTGCGTTGATCAGGGGCACGACCTCTTCGCCCTGTGGAACGGCCAAGGCGCCGCCAGAACAGAAGTCGTTCTGCACGTCGATCACGATCAGCGCGGAGTCCTGATTTTTCATGTCGTAACGTCACCTTCTTTGGCTGTACGCTATGGTGGCTGGTGGGGATCGTCAATCATCCCACTTGATAGGATGGTCACAGCAGAATAGTGCTTCGATCATGTTCTATATTGCCGCACTCTATCAATTCACACGTTTCGACGATCCAGCCGCGCTTCAGGGGCCGCTGAAGGCTATTTGTGACGCCGGAGAGGTCAAAGGCTCGCTGCTGATCGCGCGCGAGGGGATCAATGGCACCATCGCCGGTCCGCGGGCGGGTCTGGACGCTGTGCTGGCCCATATCCGCAGCCTGCCCGGTTGCGCGGGGCTGGAGTGGAAAGAGGCCACCGCCGAGAAGGCGCCCTTTCCCCGCATGAAGGTGCGCCTGAAGAAAGAGATCGTGACCATGGGGCAGCCCGATGTGGACCCCACGGCGCATGTGGGCAACTACGTCGAGCCCGCCGAATGGAACGAGCTGATCCGCAGCCCCGATGTGGTGACCATCGACACCCGTAACGATTACGAGGTGGCGATTGGCACGTTCGAGGGCGCGGTTGATCCGATGACCAAGACGTTCCGCGAATTCCCCCAGTGGTGGGAGGAAAACAAGGAGCGCTTTCACAACAAGCGCGTGGCGATGTTCTGCACCGGCGGGATCCGCTGCGAGAAGTCCACGAACTTCCTGCTAGGGCAGGGCGTGCCCGAGGTGTACCACCTGAAGGGCGGTATTCTGCGCTATCTGGAAGAGATGCCCGAGGAAGAGAGCACGTGGCAGGGTGAATGCTTTGTGTTCGACGGGCGGGTGTCTGTGGGCCATGGGCTGAAGGAAGGCCCGCACGAGCTGTGCCATGCCTGCCGCCGCCCGATCCTGCCCGAGGATAAAGAGCGGGCCGAGTTCGAGGCGGGTGTGAGCTGCCATCAGTGTGTTGGTGAAACGTCTGACGCTGACAAGGCGCGGTTCCGCGAGCGGCAGAAGCAGATGGCGCTGGCCCGTGAACGGGGCGAGACTCATCTGGGGACGCTGACGCTGGACGATTGATCAGGCTGTAGGCTTGGGCGTATTGGGGCGCGGCGGAGGGTTCTGCCGCGCTTTTGTATTCTGGACTGTGACTGATGACCTACGCCCTGCCTGTGCTGCTGCTGATAGCTTCGAACGTGTTTATGACGGTGGCTTGGTACGGGCATCTGAAGTACCCCAGCGCGCCCCTGATCACGGTGATTTTCGCCAGTTGGGGGATTGCCCTGATCGAGTATTTTCTGGCGGTGCCGGCGAACCGGATCGGCCATGCGGTCTATACGACGGCGCAGCTGAAGACCATTCAGGAGGTGATTTCGCTGGCGGTGTTCGCGGGGTTCTCGGTCCTGTTTCTGAAGGAGAGCCTGACGCTGAACCATTTGGTGGGGTTCGGGCTGATCGGGCTGGGCGCGTTTGTGATTTTCCGCGGTCCTTTTTGAAGGGGCGTTAGGGGGCGTTGCCCCCTCTTGGCCTGAGGGCCAATTCACCCCCGGGGTATTTGTGCCAAGCTGAAGGTGGGCTTGTGTCAGGGGCCTGCGGGTGGGTAAGCATGGCTGGATTTCTGGAATAAGCGAGGGGCTGGCATGGTCGAGGTTGTGGATGCGCTGGTGATCGGTGCGGGTCCTGCTGGGCTGATGGCGGCGGAGATGCTGGGCGCTGCGGGGCGGCGGGTTGTCGTGTTGGAGGCCAAGCCCAGTGTGGCGCGCAAGTTCCTGATGGCCGGTAAATCGGGGCTGAACATCACCAAGGACGAGGATTTCGGGTCGTTTGTGGCGGCCTATGGGGCGGGGGTGGAACCTTTGGTTCCGGCGTTGCGCGCGTTCGGGCCCGTGGAGGTGATGGGCTGGGCCGAGGATCTGGGCGTGCCGTTGTTTGTGGGCAGTTCGGGGCGGGTGTTTCCGAAGGTGATGAAGGCTTCACCGTTGTTGCGCAGCTGGTTGCGGCGGCTGGAGGGCTATGGCGTCGAGGTTCGCGTGCGGCATCGTTGGGCCGGATGGGACGGCGATGATGTGCTGGTGGACGGGCCTGTCGGGCGAGTCGTGCTGCGGGCTGGCGTGACGGTGCTGGCGTGCGGCGGGGCGAGCTGGGCGCGGCTGGGATCGGACGGTTCCTGGGCGAAGTATGTGGGCGATGTGGCCCCGTTTCAGCCTGCGAACATGGGGTTTCTGGTCGATTGGTCCGAGCATATGGCCAAGCATTTCGGCGAGCCGGTGAAGGATGTGGCCCTGATCGCAGGAGATCAGGTGGAGCGTGGGGAATTCGTTATCTCGGCCCGTGGGGTCGAGGGTGGCGGGATTTATGCGGTGTCTCGGGCGGTGCGTGAGGGGGCTGAACTGCGTGTCGATCTGCTGCCGCATTTGTCGGTGGATGAGGTGCGTAAGCGTTTGGCGCGGGGCAAGGCGAAGGATTCGCTGGCCAATCGGCTGCGCAAGTCGTTGTCGATGCCTGCGGTGAAGGTGGCCTTGGTTCAGGAGTTCGCGCGGCCCTTGCCCGATGATCTGGCGCCGGTGCTGAAGGGGTTGCCCTTGGCTTTGGCGGGGGCGCGTCCTTTGGATGAGGCGATCTCGGTGGCGGGCGGACTGCGGTTTAGTGCGCTGGACGGCACTCTGATGCTGCGGGATCGGCCCGGTGTGTTTGCTTGCGGCGAGATGCTGGATTGGGAGGCCCCGACGGGGGGCTATCTGCTGACCGCGTGTCTGGCCAGTGGGCGCTGGGCGGGGTTGGCCGCGGCGCGGTATTAACGGGTGTTCCCCAGCATGGTCAGGCGCAGAAGCGTCCGTTCCACCACGGCCATATCGGGGGCGGTTTGGCCAGCGGATCGCAGTTGCAGGTCCGTGTCCACCAGCATCCCGATGGCCATTTCCAGCTTTTGCACGCGCCAGCGGCCAGCCTGACGCTCCAGTTTCGACCGGCGGGGGCCGAAGACGGGCGGGCGCAGGGCGCCGATCCCCGCCGACACGCCGCCGGGGGCGGATGACACCGCGTGCAGCGTTTTGAAATGCCGCAGGGCAAAGATCATCAGTTCGGTCGGCTTGGTGCCTTGGGCCTCGAGCCGCCGCATGACGGGGCCGAGTTTTTGCTGCAGGCCCTCGGAGACGATGTCCAGAACGTCGTCAATCGCGGCCTCGGTCGAGGCGGGGGCGCAGGCGGTGATGTCGGCGGCGGTCAGGGGCGAGGTGTCGCCGTATTTATACAGAGACAGCTTCTGGACGGTCTGGCGGAAATCTCCGGGCTCTAGCGTTTGCGCCAAGGCAACCAACCCGTCCATCGCATCGCGGTCAGGGATCGCCAGACCGGATTCGCGCACGATGCCTTCGATCTCTTCGCGGCCCGGTGGGTCGTTGTAGATACCAAGAGCATAGGCCTGCGGGTGGCTTTCGAAGACCTTGCGCAGGGCGGATTTGGCGGTCAGCTGGCCAGCGGTCACGACCAGAACGGCGTCGCCCGGACGCCAGCCTTCTAATGCGGCGGCGATGGGTTTGGCGCAGCCGTCCGTGGCATCCTCGACGAACACGCAGCGTTGACCGGGGAAGAAGCCCTGTTCCTTGAGCGCATCAAACAGCAGGGCGCCGTCCTTGCGGACCTCGGCCCCTTGAACGCGGTTCAGGCGCATCTCGCCTTCGCCCTCGGGGCCGATGAGGTTTGCGATGATCTTGATCCGCCGGTCGGCGACGCGCATGGCGTCCGCGCCGAACAGCAAAATCCCCGGCCGCGACGGGTCGGGGCGCGCGATGTAACCATGGGAATCGCGCGGCGACAGCTTCATTGCAGGCGCGTCGCCTCGGCGGTCAGGCGGGCAACCACCAAGTCCGCGAGCTGGTTGGTCAGCCGTTCGACGGCATCCGTCTGGGCCGCCTGAGTCGCAACGGTCGAGCCGGTTGCCGAATAGCCGGTAAAGGCCGTGACAGACCCGTGGGCCAGCGATGCCTCGCTGCCTGCGCGG
This sequence comes from Donghicola sp., assembly GCA_964224285.1. Classification (GTDB taxonomy): domain Bacteria; phylum Pseudomonadota; class Alphaproteobacteria; order Rhodobacterales; family Rhodobacteraceae; genus Donghicola. The sequence continues at coordinate 7,391 of CAXQKF010000252.1, forward strand.
CGCACGGAGTAGGTGGCCTTGCCCGACAGCATATAGCGGCTGGTGATCTGTTCTGACGTGATGCCCTGGGCTTTGCGATCGATCTCGAGATCGTAGATCAGGACCAGATCGCCAGAGGTGGTCAGGCCAGCACGTTCCTCGAACCGGCGCACGAACAGGTATTCTGTGCGGTTCTCGGGGTCGCGCGCGCGCAGCCGCCCGAACAGAGACTGCGCAGCCCCGCCCGGTGCCAGAGACGGTTTCAAACCGCATCCGGCCAGAGCAAGGGTCATTGCCGCGCCCATAACAAAGACGCGGCGGGTCAGGTTAAACGACGACATTGACGATCCGTCCTGGCACAACAATCAGCTTTTTCGGTGCGTTCCCGTCGAGCGCACGCACTACAGCTTCGTGTGCGAGGGCCAGCTTTTCAACCTCTTCCTTCGCCAGATCTTTGGGGACGGTGATTTCGCCGCGGCGCTTGCCGTTGATCTGGATGGGCAGGGTGACTTCGTCCTCGACCAGCATCGATTCGTCCGCCTGCGGCCAGTCCGCCTGCGCAATCAGACCGGTGCCACCGAGCAAGGCCCAGATTTCCTCGGCCAGGTGCGGGGTGATGGGCGACATCAGCTGCGCAAGGATCTTGGCCGCTTCACGCTTCGCATCTCCGCCAGCTTTGGACTTCGCCAGCGTGTTGGTGAAACCATAGAGCTTCGCGATCGATGCGTTGAAGCCAAAGCTTTCGACGCCTGCGGTCACGTCATGGATCGCCTTGTGCATCTCGCGCAGCAGGGCTTTGTCCTGATCGTTCGCGGCAGTCTCGTCAGCGGCTGCATCGGTAGCGATGCGCCAGACGCGGCTGAGGTGCTTGTAGGTCGCTTCGGCACCCGAGGCGGTCCACTCCACGTCACGCTCGGGCGGGCTGTCGGACAGCATGAACCAACGGGCGGTGTCCGCACCATAGGTGTCGATGATCGCCAGCGGATCGACCACGTTGTTCTTGGACTTCGACATCTTGGCCGAAGGCACAACCTCGACCTCGGCGCCGGTGTCTTTCAGCACAACTTTGCCGTCCTTGGTCTCCACTTCCTCGGGATAGTGGTAGACGGGGCGGCCATCGGCGTCCTCGGTCTTGTAGATCGCGTGGGTCACCATGCCTTGGGTGAACAGAGCGTTGAACGGCTCTTTGGACTTCTCGGGCAGGTGGCCGGTGATGTTCATCGCGCGGGCAAAGAAGCGCGAGTACAGGAGGTGCAGAATCGCGTGCTCGATGCCGCCGATGTACTGATCGACCGGCAGCCAGTAGTTGGCCGCCGTCGGGTCCAGCATGCGGTCGGCGGAGAAACGGCTGGCGTAGCGGGCGAAATACCAGCTCGATTCCATGAAGGTGTCGAAGGTGTCGGTTTCGCGCTCGGCGGCAGCGCCGCACTTCGGACACTCGGTCTTGATGAAGCTTTCCATCTTCTTGATCGGCGAACCGACGCCATCGAATGCCACCTCTTCCGGCAGCAGAACCGGCAGCTGATCCTCCGGTACCGGCACGGCACCGCAGCTGTCGCAGTTGATGACCGGGATCGGCGCACCCCAGTAACGCTGACGCGACACGCCCCAGTC
>CAXQKF010000253.1:0-4794 GCA_964224285.1 Donghicola sp.
CGCCGCGCCCAGTCCCCCACCCGTAGATCACGGGCATAGGTCCAGCCGTTTCCGATTTCCTCGTGGGCGACGACCTCGGTCACGCTGTGCCGCCCGCGCAGATCTTCCAGCACATCGACCGCATCGCCCACCCGAATGCACAGGGGCACGCCCAGCCGCCTGAGGGCGACATGCAAGTCACGCAGGCTTTCCAGCACAAAGGCCCACTGCCGCCCTGACGCATCGCTTTGCGCCCACAGCTCGGGCTCAACGACATACAGGGCAAGCACATCGCCCCGCCCTGCCCCGTAGGTCAGCGCCGGATGATCGCTCACCCTTAAATCTCTTTTGAACCAGACGATTACGGCCATCAGGCCCCCTGATCAGTTCACACCCACAGCGGCGGGGGCAGTATCGGTCGGGGCGCCATCCTCGGCGACCTGTTCATTCGCGCCGACCGACACAAACACGATCACCAACAGCATCGCGACCCCGAAAGCACCAGCCGCCCCGATGCCCCACAAAGAGGGTTTATGTCGCTTCTTCTGGCTTTCAAGGTTGGTGTCCGGTGCAGACATGGGATAATTCTCCTTTGATCCGTGTTGAGTGTTCCATTCCGCAAAACAACACATACACTCAGGATCAGGTTCCTCACTCGAACCCAAAAGACATCAGGAGAAGCGATGAAAGACGCCGCGCCCCAGACATTCTATCTGTCCGATTACACCCCTCCGGCCTATTTGATCGACGAGGTTTCGCTGACCTTCCGCCTGTCACCGAATGCCACCCGCGTCATCAGCCGCATCCATTTCGTGCCCAACCCCGACGCCACCGACCGCACATTCTTCTTGCATGGCGAACAGCTGAAATTGATCAGCGCACGGATCGACGGCCACGACGCAAACCCCGACATCACCCCCACCGGCCTGACCGCCGAAGTCCCCGATCACGACTTCACTTGGGAAGCCGAGGTTGAAATCAGCCCCGCCACCAATACCGCGCTCGAGGGGCTGTATATGTCGAACGGCATGTACTGCACCCAGTGCGAGGCCGAGGGCTTCCGCAAGATCACCTACTACCCCGACCGCCCCGACGTGATGGCCCCCTTCCACGTGCGGATCGAGGGCGACCTGCCCGTGCTGCTATCCAACGGCAACCCCGTGGATCAGGGCACCGGCTGGGCCGAATGGCATGACCCGTGGCCCAAGCCCGCCTACCTGTTTGCGCTGGTCGCAGGCGATCTGCGCGCCACATCCGGCACCTTCACCACCCGCAGCGAACGGCAGGTCGAACTGAACCTCGGGGTCCGTCCGGGGGACGAGGGCAAGACCGCCTTCGGCCTGCAAGCCCTGAAGGATTCGATGAAATGGGACGAAGACGTCTATGGCCGTGAATACGACCTCGACCTTTTCAACATCGTCGCCGTGGACGATTTCAACATGGGCGCGATGGAGAACAAGGGGCTGAACATCTTCAACTCCTCCGCCGTTCTCGCCTCGCCCGAAACCGCCACCGACGCCAATTTCGAGCGCATCGAAGGCATCATCGCCCACGAATACTTCCACAATTGGACCGGCAACCGCATCACCTGCCGCGACTGGTTCCAGCTCTGTTTAAAAGAGGGCCTGACCGTCTTCCGCGACCAGCAGTTCACCTCGGACATGCGCAGCGAACCGGTGAAACGCATCAGCGACGTGCTGATGCTGCGCGGCCGCCAGTTCCGAGAGGACGCAGGCCCCCTCGCCCACAACGTGCGCCCCGAATCCTATCAGGAAATCAACAACTTCTACACCGCGACCGTCTACGAAAAGGGCGCCGAAGTCATCGGGATGCTCAAACGTCTGGTCGGGGAAACGGACTACTACCGCGCGCTCGACATGTACTTCCAGCGCCACGACGGCCAGGCCTGCACCATCGAAGACTGGATCACCGTGTTCGAGGACGCCACCGGCCGCGACCTGACCCAATTCAAGCGCTGGTACACGCAGGCGGGCACCCCCCACCTGACCGTGACCGAGGAATGGGCGAACGGCAAATACAACCTGCACTTCACTCAGGAAACCAAGCCCACCCCCGATCAGCCCACCAAAGAACCGCTGGTGATCCCGATCGCCGTCGGCCTGCTCTCTCATGACGGCAGCGAAATCGTCCCCACGACCCTCTTGGAAATGACCGAGGCCCAGCAGACCTTCAGCTTCGATGGCCTGACCGAACGCCCCATCCCCTCGATCCTGCGGGAATTCAGCGCCCCCGTCGTTCTGCACCGCGACACCAACAACGAGGAACGCGCCTTCCTCTTGGCCCACGACACCGACCCCTTCAACAAGTGGGAGGCTGGCCGCGCACTGGCCAAGGACGTGCTGACCCGCATGGTGACAGACGGGACGAACCCCGACACAGGCTTCCTTGACGCCCTGCGTCAGGTCGCGCTGGACGACACACTGGACCCCGCCTTCCGCGCACTGGCGATGGCCTTGCCCAGTCAGGACGACATCGCCCAGACCCTGTTCGCCAGCGGTGTCACCCCCGACCCCATCGCGATCTACACGGCGGTCAAAACCCTGTCCCGCGCCATCGCGGAACACATGGCCGATGACCTGCCCGCGCTCCTAAAGGCCAACACCGTCACCGAACCCTACCAGCCCAACGCCGAGCAATCGGGTAAACGCGCACTGGCCAACACCGCCCTGTCGCTCTTGTCCAAACTCGACCAAGGCGCGGCGGCGCAGGCCCAATACGATGCCGCCGACAACATGACCCAGCAGCTCTCGGCCCTGTCCTGCCTGATCCGCGCAGGCACCGGCGCAGACGCTCTGGCCAAATTCGAACAGCAGTGGCACGCCGACCGTCTGGTCATGGACAAATGGTTCGGCCTTCAGGTCATGCTGGCAGAACCCGAAGACACCGCGCAGGTCGTGGAAACCCTGACCGCCCGTCCCGATTTCGACATGAAGAACCCCAACCGTTTCCGCGCGGTCTTCGGGGCGCTCTCCGCGCATCCGGCGGGCTTCCACCACCCGTCGGGCGATGGCTACCGGATCATGGCGGACTGGCTGATCAAGCTGGACACCGTGAACCCCCAGACCACCGCCCGCATGTGCAGCGCCTTTGATACGTGGAAACGCTATGACGCCGACCGCCAAGCCATGATTCGCGAACAGCTGGAGCGCATCGCCGCCAAACCGGACCTGTCCCGCGACGTGACCGAGATGGTCGGGCGCATTCTGGCGGCATAACCCCGCCCAAAGTCAGGCATCGCGCAAACCGCGCTTTGCCTGACACACCCATTTGTTTACCCTACAGGAACAACGCCCAGTCCACTCGCGTTGTCACATTTAGTTCAAGTATTTCTGGTGTCTGAATGGACATGAAAGACCGCATCGATCCCCTGATTGCCGAACGCGCCCCGTGGCTGTTCGCTGACCGCCTTGGCACAAACGCCGCCCGCGCCATCCTGAACGGGATGCTCAGCTACGACCGCACCCTGCGGATCGGCGCCGCCATCAAAGACCTGCCCGCAGGGCAGATCATGCGCCACATGGCCGGCCTTCTGGCCCGCGATGTCGAGGTCTCGGGCCTGTCCAACCTGCCCACATCCGGCCCCGCCCTGATCGTGGCCAACCCCCCCACGGGGATCGCTGACGGGATCATCCTGCAAGACGTGATCGCCCGCGTCCGCGAGGATGCCTATTTCTACGCAAACTCCGACATTCTGCGCATCCTGCCCCAGTTCGACGCCATGATTGCCCCCGTCGAATGGCGGCACGAAAAACGCAGCCACGCCAAAACCCGCGAAACCATGGCCTATACCCGCCGCGCCGTGGACGAAGGGCGCCTCGGCGTGATCTTCCCCTCGGGCCGTCTGGCCAAGCGCCGCGGGTTGAAACTGCACGAACGCCCGTGGATGGCCTCTGCCGCCATGATCGCGCGCAAGTTCGACCTGCCCGTCATTCCGGTGAACATCCGCGCCCGCAACTCGGCGATCTTCTACCTGTTCGACTTCATCCACCCGACCCTGCGGGACATCACCCTGTTCCACGAGACGCTGAACAAGCACCGCCAACCCTTCCGCATCACCGTGGGCGAGCCGATCTCGGCCAAGGCGCTACCCGTCAAATCCGAAGAGGGCATCGAAATGCTGCGCGAGGCGACCTTGGCCTTGGGCGGCCGCTATGCCCCCACTGTGGACCTCTGGCAGAACACCCGCCGCCCGAAATGGGTGAAACAGCTGGGCTAACACGGGCCGCAATCCACAGCGCCCGTTGATCCCCCCGCACGCATGGGCTAATCCCTCTGGCAACAGCAGGCGCACCCGCGCCCCAATTGGATTCCGCTAGCCAAACGAGGCCCCCATGCTTGATCTGACCTTCGAGCCCCCGAAACCCAAAGTCATCGCCGGTGCCAAATACGATTGGGAACTGGTCATCGGTCTCGAGGTGCACGCGCAGGTCAGCTCGAACGCGAAACTGTTCTCGGGCGCATCGACCAAATTCGGCAACGAGCCCAACAGCAACGTGGCCTTCGTGGACGCGGCCATGCCGGGCATGCTGCCCGTGATCAACGAGTTCTGCGTGGCGCAGGCCGTGCGCACTGGTCTTGGCATCAGCGCCGAGATCAACAAGTGGTCGGCCTTCGACCGCAAGAACTACTTTTACCCCGACCTGCCGCAGGGCTACCAGATCAGCCAGCTCTACCACCCCATCGTGGGCGAGGGCGAGATCATCGTGGACATGGGCCCCGGTGTCGCGCGCAAGGTAGATCGGAAGAGCACACGTCTGAACTCCAGTCACCAGTGAGCCTCGCGTCTGCCGTCTT
>CAXQKF010000254.1:0-7817 GCA_964224285.1 Donghicola sp.
CCTATCCCAACACGCCTTTTGCCCTGATTTCCGGCGCTGCGGGCCCCGATATCGCCCGTCACGCCATCGATTCCGGCGCTGCCGGTTTTCTGCCCAAGACGCTGGCCCCGGCGGAATTGATGGAGGCGGTCGACACGCTGATCGCCGGCGGGTTCTTCCTGCCGGATGAGGCCGTGGCCAAGATGTCGTCGAGCCTGACCCCGCGCGAACTTGAGGTCGTGCGCGGCATTGCGGCGGGCAAGTCGAACAAGGAAATCGCCCGGGATCTGGGTGTTCAGGAAGTCACGATCAAGCTGCATGTGAAGACCCTGTCGCGCAAGCTTGATGCCCGGAACCGCACCCATGCGGCCATGCGGGCGCGGGATAACGGTCTGGTCTGAAGGGATAATTACTCCTCGGACACGGGCGGTGAAATAGTCTTGGCTGATTAAGCCAATTTTCATTCGGTGGCGCGATAAAGCCTTGCAAGGGCCCCATTGCGGGTAGGTTGCAAGGGATGGTGCTATGCCGCGATTTGGAATTTACGGAAAAATCGTCAGCGCGTTGATCGTGCTCAGCGGGCTGTCGATCGCGGTGATCGGCACGCTGATCTATTTCGACGCGCGATCCCGTCTGATTGATGACGGGCGGCGGGTGTTGCAACGCGACGCGGCGGTGCGGGCCGTGATGCTGACCGAATGGGGCAAATCGGTCGAAGGTGACATCGGGTTTCAGGCGACCTCGCCCTCGGTCAGTTTTGCTGTGACCTCTCTTGCAAAGGCGCTGGACCGGCAGAAGGAAAAGGAAAACGGTCAATCCACCGGGTTCGACCGATCCTACAACCGGTCGAAGGAATATTTCAGCCTAGTGGCCGATCACGGCGGCTACCGCGATGTGGTGCTAACCGATGCCTCGGGGCGCGTGGTCTTCTCGCTTCGTGACCGGTCGGCCATTGGTGCACAGGCCGGCGCGCTGGATCCAACCCTGGGCGGGTTGGTCGGGCAGATGATCGCCGGCAAGGAACCCGTCGCCCGGATCAGCGATTTTGCCCGTCAGGGGCAGGGGTTCCGCGCATTTGCCGGACAGGTGATCCTGTCGCAGGATCAGGTGCCGATCGGAGCCATCGTGTTGGAGCTGGACAGTACCCGCCTGGCCGAACTGTCAGCCGTCGGGGAACAGCCCGACGACGTGGCGCATTCCTATGTCGTCGACGCCTCGGGTATCATCCTGGCGGGCGCGCCCGACCTCGCCGGCGAAGACGCAATTGCCGAAGGCGACATTCGCATGACCGGCGTCTTCGGCGATCAGGACATTTCGCGCCTGGACGGGGAAGACCCCAGTTTCGTCGCCTTTGCCCCGGTCCGCATTCTGGGGAAAAGCTTCGCCCTCATCGTGGAAGAGGCGGAATACCACTTGGTCGCAGACGCCACCGATTTCGGCTATTCCACGTTGATCCGCGGCACTGTGTTGATCTTGCTTGCAGGGGCGCTGGCCTATGGCCTGACGATCTTCCTCGTCCGTCCGATCAACCGCATGACCGAAGCATTGGCCCGGATGCAGGGCGGGGATTATTCCACGCGCGTTCAGGCGACCCGATCCGGGGATGAGCTTCAGGTGATGGGCGAGGCCTTGGATGGCCTCCGGCAGGAACTTGAGGTCAGCCTGTCGCATCAGGCGGAAAACGTCCGGCGCAGCGCTGCGCTTCAGGCGACCTCGGCCGCGCTGATGATGACGGATTCCGATTTCAATATCACCTATATGAACCCGGCAGTGATCAGCCTGTTGAACGACCGCCTTGTCGATTTCCGCACTGTCGATGCCAACTTTGATCCCTACGCTCTGATCGGCGTGAACATGGACCGGTTCCACAAACTGCCCGAGGTCGTTCGGAAAAGGCTCAGCCGGCCGGAAAACCTGCCATTCTCGACCGACATCCATGTCGGGCAGGCCTTCATCCTGCTGAAGGTAGACGCGATGCAGGACGACGCTGGCGATAGCCAGGGGCTTGTTCTGGAATGGCTGGACGTAACCGAATTGCGCGGCGACCAGGCTGTTTTAAAAGCCATCCATGAACATCAGTCCAAGGCCGAATTCGATCTGTCCGGTCGCCTGGGATCGTGCAACGCCCGGTTTCGCGAGGCATGTCTTTTTGCCGATCGTTCCGTGGCCAGCGGCCAGATCGACCGCGATCTGGTGCATTTCGACGGGGACAAGGACCTGCCGGTTCTGGATACGGTGACCAAGGGGGATCCGGTGACGGGGCTGTTCCGCCACCTTCCGACGGATGCGATCTTTGAAGGCGGGGTCTTCCCGATCAAGGACCGCAGCAATGCCACCTCGGCCATGTTGTTCATCGGCAAGGATATTTCCGAAAGCCACCGGCAGATGGCTCAGGCCGAAGCCTACCGCAAGCAGATGGCCGAAGTGCAGACCCGCGTCGTGGAAACGCTTAGCATCGGGATGAAGGCGATCTCGGCCGGGGACCTGACGCATCGGCTGACGCAGGATCTGGGAAGCGACTATGAACAGCTGCGGTCGGATTTCAATTCCTCGACCGAAACACTGAGCCAGGCAATTGCCTCGGTCTTCGATGAAACCAGCGCGATGCGCCAGGAGACGGCAGAGATCGTCAAGGCCGCGGATGAGATGGCGCGCCGGACGGAAATGCAGGCCTCGACACTGCAACAGACCGCAAGCAGCCTGGATGAGTTGACGCAAAGCGTCGCCTCAACTTCCGACGGGACACAGCGGGCGAACGCGCTTGTTTCCAATGCACGCAGCTCTGCGCAGGACAGCGGCGAAATCGTGCAAGCCGCCGAACAGGCTATGTCGGCCATTTCCGAGTCGTCCAAAGAAGTGGTCGAAGTCATTTCCCTTATCGAGGATATCGCGTTCCAGACAAACCTTTTGGCCCTGAATGCGGGCGTCGAAGCCGCCCGCGCGGGTGAGGCTGGTCGTGGTTTTGCCGTCGTGGCCACTGAAGTTAGGGCGCTGGCGCAACGGTGTTCGGATGCAGCATCCGAGATCTCGGATCTCATCTCGCGGTCGGGACAGCATGTATCCCATGGCGTGGAATTGGTCGGCAAGACCGGTGCGGCGCTGAAAGGCATCGTGGAATCGATTGCCGAGGTTGCGTCACATATCGATGAAATTGCACGCGCAGGTGAAGAGCAAAGCAAAGGCCTTGGACAGATCAACCAGGCCGTGAACGACATCGACCACAATACACAACAAAACGCGGCCATGTTCGAAGAAACCACCGCAGCCGCCCATGCCCTAGCACACCGGGTCGAGGCGCTTGTTGGAACCGTTGGTCAGTTCAATATCGGGGTTGGCCGTGATCTTTCGAGCAAATCGGTTGTATCGGAAATTGCGTCGCCCTCTGAACAAAAAAGTAGCGTAGCGACCGGCACACATGGGGTCGATTCAACATCAAAATCCGATGAGTGGAGGGAGTTCTGATGTCAGAGCGTCCCAATCTAGAAGTCGGTGCCAAATGCAGGGTTCTATTGGTCGATGACTCACCTGCCATACGGCAAATGCTGCGACTGGGCTTGGCCAAGCATCCACATATCGAAGTGGTAGGAGAAGCTGAGGACGCCTATGTCGCGCGTGAAAGGATCAAGCAACTCAACCCGGATGTCATAACCCTCGACGTCGAGATGCCTCGCATGAATGGTCTGGACTTCCTTGAACGCATCATGCGGCTCAGACCCATGCCTGTCGTCATGCTTTCCAGTGTGACCAATCAGGGCAGTGTTGCTGCCGTTCGGGCGCTGTCGCTTGGGGCCGTCGACGTTCAGGTCAAACCGTCTGACGGTTTTGACGATCGTTTCATGAAGCGTCTAGCAGAGCGTTTGTTGACAGCGGGAACATCGAAGTTGCGCGTGCCCGGGCGGTTGCGAAACACTGGAAAAACAACGGCGGATACAACAGCTCGATTGAATGCTTGGAACGGAAAAATCGTTTTGATGGGTGCTTCCACCGGTGGAGTCGCCGCTATTGAGAGCGTCTTGAGGCGGCTGCCCAGCAATACGCCTCCGGTCGTTATTGCCCAACATATGCCGGCCAGTTTTCTTAGCAGTTTTGTCGAAAGGTTGTCTCAGCGCATGGCAATGAATGTACAGGTCGCATCGGATGGTGTCGCTTTGCAACAAGGCACGGTCTATTTGGCCCCAGGGGGCATGACGCACACAACAATACGCAGAGATGGGAGCCAGTTCATCTGTCAAGAACGGACGGGGCCGAAGATCAATGGCCATCATCCGTCAGTGGATGCGTTGTTCCTTTCGGCGGTTGACTTTGCAGAGCATGTGATCGGCGTCATCTTGACAGGTCTTGGTCGCGACGGCGCTGATGGTTTGAGCCAACTAAAGTGTGGCGGCGCGCAGACAATTGGTCAGGATGAGGCCTCTTGTGTGGTCTATGGGATGCCCCGTGCTGCATTTGAGGCCGGTGCAGTAGATATACAATTGCCGCTTGAACGTATGGCCAGCACAATCTGCAGCTTTGCTGACCGCCGCCAAGATCCAATTAAAGTTTTTGAGTAAATTAAAAAATGCAAACCACAATCACCCAAGGCGAATATGCAGTTGGAACGCATCCGGGCGAATTGATCTCGACCATACTTGGGTCTTGTGTTGCGATTTGCTTGTGGGATGATCAGGCTAATGTTGGAGGCATGAATCATATATTGGTTGCCCAAACCAACATCGGTGGAGTCTTGAATGATTTTGCCGGTGTGAACGCCATGGAGCTGTTGATCAATGGAATGGTTCGGCGTGGTGCGGATCGGAACAATCTGAAGGCCAAGGTCTTTGGCGGGGCCAAGATGGTGACTGGGCTCTCTGACATTGGTGGCAAAAACGGAGAATTTGCGTTGGAGTATCTTCAACGCGAAGGCATTGTTTGCCTCGGTACTTCGATTGGCGGAACGTCTGCGCGTCACATCAAATTTTATCCCGCGGAAGGCCGTGTGATGCAAAAGATGGTTTCGGCTCCTGTCAGGGAAGAAGTGCCTGTGCCGACCCGTAAGCCTGCCGGGAACGATGTGGAATTGTTCTGAGTTATATTATGGGGTTCAAAACCAAATATCCTGATCCTTGGTGACGGTTTGATCCAGATTGTAGGTCAAGGGGGCGATCGTTCCCTTCATATCTACCGTATCAGAAAAATCTTGGATCGGAATCGCTGTCCCAGGTTCCCACATTACTTGACCACCAAAGCGCTGGAGGACAGCCAATAGATCTCTTGCGTATTGCCGCGAGTAGTCCAAAGACTGAAGTGCCTGGATGGTAGAGGCATCCAAAGCATTGTCGTGGCATATGACTCGAGAAAGTGCCGTCTCAAGCGAAATAGCTGTGCTGTGGAGTTCTTCGAGACCGGTTCTAAGAACTTTGATAAATGCATCGATGTCGACGCAATCTTTCGATCCCGTTTCGTTTCTTTCAACCTGAGGCTGCATATCAGAGTCGTCCGACTACCGCTTCGATGCAGGCTTGAAGGTCCTTGGGTTCAAACGGTTTCTTCAAAAAGTTGTTCATTCCGAATTTCCGGCCCTGATCGATGATCGCCTTGTCGGCTTTTCCTGTGATTAGAATGAATCCAACCCCTTTGGTCTTGGCTCCGCTCCGCAGTCTGTGCAGCAGTTGAAGTCCATCCATCCCGGGCATGTTGTAGTCTGAGATAACCAAGTGCACTGGGGTAGATTCAAGCGCCTTCAAAGCAGAAGGACCGTCCGCCGTACTGGCAACATTCCGGACGCCGAATGCGTCGAGGGCCTGAGTGATAAGACCCCGGCTGGTGGACATATCATCCACGACCATGATCCGAATTTGATCGCGTAGAGCCATAACAGGGTTCCTTTAGGCGTGTGTGGCGTTTGATGCGTTGATTGGTCGATAGGCTGTCATGCCGACGGATGAAAAACGAGGCAGAGCCTGTTCCGAGACACGTTCGGAATGGCCCAAGAAGAACCAACCCTGCGGATGCAACGCGGATTCAAAACGTGGCCACAGGCCGTCCTGCGTCGGCGTATCAAAATAGATCACAACGTTTCGACAGAAGATGACGTCGAATTGTGTCCGCATGGGCCAATCGTGCAACAAATTCAGTTCCCGGAACCGCACCATGCGTTTGACATTCGGCGTGACAATATGAGCGTCTGAGCTGTTCCCCGGTTTCAAGTATCGCTTGCGCATGTCTTCCGGAATACCCGTGATTTGTTGTGTGCTGTATTGACCAACTTCCGCTTTCTCGAGGATTTTTGGGTCGATATCTGTGGCTAAGATGAGTGTATCCAAGCTTGCCAGTTCCGGGGTCGTATCCAGGATTAGCATTGCGATTGAATAGGGCTCTTGGCCACTGGAACAGCCAGCAGACCAGATCCGAACCGGTTTGCCGGATTTGGCGCGACGCAAGAGTTCCGGAAGAGCATCTTTCTTCAGGATATCGAAATGGTGATTTTCCCTGAAAAAATGCGAAACGTTTGTTGTTAGAGCTGAAATCATCAATCGGCGTTCGGCCGAGCCTTCGGCCGCGGACACGAATTTGGCATATGCCTCGTAGGTGTCGATTCCAGTTGCAGCCAGACGCGTTCGCAGACGGGACTGTACCATGGTCACTTTCGAGTGCGGCAGCACCAGCCCGGCCTCTGCTTTTGCGAGAGACGAGATCGTCGCGAAGGCCGTGTCGCTGATCGTGCCGGAGCCTTGGGATATCACGCTCATGCGGCCTCATCCGCGGTGGCGGGTACGACAGCGGAAAGATCCAGGACTCGGATCATGCGGTCGTAGATGACGGTCAGGGCCCGCACCACAGACATGTGGGGATCCGATGACAGCTCGGGCGGCGGTTGCAGGTCGTCTTCTGTCATGGCGACGATGTCCGACACGGCGTCCACCAGAAGACCGGTCAGGGTTCCGTTGATCTTCACGACAATGATCACGTTGCGATCGCTGGTTTCCCGTGTGGGCAGGTTCAGGCGGCGGGCCAGGTCCATGACGGGCAGGACAGTGCCGCGCAGGTTGATGACGCCGCGCATGAATTCCGGAGCATGGGGCATCGGCGTCGTCCGGGTCCAGCCGCGGATTTCGCGCACAGACATGATGTCGAGCGAATATTCTTGGTCGGCGACCCGGAACGTCAGGAGCTCAAACCCCTGGGTTTTTGGCTGGTCATTCATTGACGGCTTTCCTTTCAGGACGGGCCAGTTCAGCGTGGCGCATGGGGCCGGCGGCGGCGATGATGTCGGCGGGATCGAGGATCAAGGCGATCTGGCCGTCGCCGAGAATGGTGGCGGCGGCGATCCCGGGGGCACGGTAGAAGCTGTCGTCGAGGCCCTTGATGACGACCTGGCGCTGATCCTGGATGCCGTCGATGACAAGTGCTGCGCGCGTCCCATCTTCGAGCGAGATGAGCAGCACGATCGCCCCGGCCAGCGTATCGCGGGCACCCCGGTAGCCGAGCATGATGCCCAGATCGTAAAGAGGAACGAAGCCGCCACGCACGCGGACAACATTGTGGCCGGGGCGCAGCATCTGAACATCCTCGGGGCCGAGGGACCGAGTTTCCTCGACCACGTTCAACGGGAGAACCAGAGTTTCGCCGGCCACGTTCACGACCATACCGTCCAGTACGGCCAAGGTCAGCGGCAGGCTGATCGAGAAGGTCGTGCCCTTGCCCCGTTCCGAGGTGATCGCGATCCGTCCACCAAGCTGTTGGATCGAAGTCTTGACCACGTCCATGCCGACACCGCGGCCGGACAGGTCGGACACCTGGCTGGCGGTCGAAAACCCGGGCAGGAACAGCAGGTTGTCGATCTCACCATCGGTGAGAGA
>CAXQKF010000255.1:0-17102 GCA_964224285.1 Donghicola sp.
CATTCATTTATCTTACACGGGAGAGCATCATGGGCTTGTTAATTGACGGCAAATGGCACGACAAATGGTACGACACCAAAGAAAGCGGCGGTAAATTCGTCCGCGATCAGGCCAAGTTCCGCAGCTGGGTCACAGCCGACGGCAGCGCTGGCCCCTCTGGCACGGGCGGGTACAAGGCCGAAAGCGGCCGCTACCACCTGTATGTCTCCTATGCCTGCCCTTGGGCGCACCGCACGCTGATCTTCCGCGCGATCAAGGGGCTGGAGCCCCACATCAGCACCAGCGTCGTGCACCCCGAGATGCTGGGGAACGGCTGGACCTTTGGCACCGATTATCCGGCGGCCACGGGGGATACCCTGTTCGGGCTGGACTTCATGCATCAGGTGTACACCCGCGTGAAACCCGACATGACCGGCCGCGTCACCGTCCCTGTTCTGTTCGACAAGGAAACGAACACCATCGTCTCCAACGAAAGCGCCGAGATCATCCGGATGCTGAACAGCGCGTTCGACGGGATCACCGGCAACACCGACGATTACTGGCCCGTCGCCCTGCGCGACCACATCGAGGCGCTGAACACCCGCATCTACGACACCGTCAACAACGGCGTCTACAAGGCCGGTTTCGCCACCACCCAAGAGGCTTATGACGAGGCCGTGCATCCCCTGTTCGACAGTCTGGACTGGATCGAACAGCTCCTTGGCGCGAACCGCTACCTGACCGGCGACACCCTGACCGAGGCCGACTGGCGTCTGTTCACCACGCTGGTGCGGTTTGACTCGGTCTATCACCAGCACTTCAAGTGCAACCGCAAGCGCATCATCGATTATCCCAACATGTGGGCCTATGTGCGCGAGTTGTACCAGCGCCCCGGTGTCGCGCCGACGGTCAATCTGGATCACATTGTCCGGCACTATCACTACAGCCACGACACCATTAACCCGAACCGCATCATTCCGATCAATCCGGTGCTGGATTTCGACGCACCCCACGGTCGCGGCTAATTTAGACTTGCCCCTCGCCGTTCAATCGGCAACCTGCGCCTTAGACAAGGAGGCAGAGCATGGCACCTGCAAGCAGGGATCACGGCGGGGGAATTGACGCGGCAATCGCCCAGTATGGCGGTACGCGCGCAGACTGGCTGGATCTTTCGACCGGCATCAACCCAGTGCCCTACCCCGTGGGCGAAATCTCTGCCGACGCATGGAACGCCCTGCCCGACCGCGATGCTCAGAACGCCCTGACAGACGCGGCCCGCCAGTTCTGGAATGTCCCCGACGGCGCCGGCATTCTGGCCGCCCCGGGTGCCTCCAGTCTGATCGCCCGCATTCCGGCTCTGGCACCCATTGGCACGGTGAAAATCCCCGCCCCGACCTCCAATGAACACGCCGCCGCCTTTCGCGCGTCCGGCTGGACGGTCGCAGAGGACGGCACAGACGCGATGGTCGTCGTGCACCCGAACAATCCCGATGGCCGCGTCCATCACCCCGGCGACCTGACCGCCAAACTGACCATCATCGACGAAAGCTTCTGCGACATCTGCCCCGCCGCCAGCATGATCGACCTTGCGCGGAACGAAAACACGCTGATCCTGAAGTCTTTCGGCAAGTTCTGGGGTCTCGCCGGTGTGCGCCTTGGTTTCCTGATTGGCGATCCGGCCCTGATCACCCGTATGTCCGACATGATCGGCCCTTGGGCGGTGTCCGGACCGGCCCTGACGATCGGCACCCGCGCCCTGACCGACTTTGACTGGGCCGCAGAGACCCGCCTGCGCCTCAGCGCCGATGCCACCCGACTGGATGAGATGATGGCCCCCATTGGCGCCCGCGCCATTGGCGGCACGCCCCTGTTCCGCCTCTACGAGGTCGAGGATGCCGCCGAATGGCAGGACAAGCTGGCCCAAGGCCACGTCTGGTCGCGCATCTTTCCCTATTCGAAAACATGGCTCCGACTCGGCCTGCCCGCGCCTGACCGCTGGGACCAGCTAGAGGCAGCCCTATGAGCGCGGCACTCGTTCTGGCAATGGCGCTGGATGCCGTGATGGGCGAGCCCAAATCGCTCTGGGATCGCATCCCGCACCCCGCTGTCCTGATGGGGCGGACCATCGACTGGGCCGACAACCGCTTTAACAATGGCGAGGACAAACGCCAGAAGGGCGTGATCGCCCTTGGTCTGCTGATCCTGTTCTGGGTCGTGCTTGCGGGTATACTGTCCAGCTTTGGCTGGGTGGTGCAGATCATCTGCGCTGCGATCCTTCTCGCGCAGAAATCACTGGTCGAACATGTCGAGGCCGTCGCCTCCGGCCTGCGCCAGACCATCACCAGAGGCCGCAAGGCTGTCGCAATGATCGTCGGGCGCGACACAGCCCAGATGGACGAACCCGCCGTCGCCCGCGCCGCCATCGAATCCGCCGCCGAGAATTTCAGCGACGTCGTGATTGCGCCCGCCTTCTGGTTCCTGATCGCAGGATTGCCCGGCATCGTGCTCTACAAACTGGTGAACACCGCAGACAGCATGATCGGCCACCGCACCCCGCGCCACGAGGAATTCGGCTGGGCCGCCGCCCGTCTGGATGATTGGCTGAACTGGGTGCCTGCACGTCTGTCCGCCATCCTGATCCTTCTGTCCCACGGCCGCCCCGATCTGTGGCGCGGCCTGCCCACCGAGGCCCGCCAGCACCGTTCCCCAAACGCAGGCTGGCCCGAGAGCGCCATGGCCCGCGTCCTCAACGTCTCCCTCTCTGGCCCCCGCGCCTATCACGGGCAGATGCAGGACTTCCCTTGGGTCCACCCCTCGGGTGATCGCCACCCCGGCCCGATCCAGATTGACGCGGCCTGTACTGTGCTCTGGCGCGCTTGGGCCGGCATGGTTTTGCTGGCCGGAGTGATCTGGCTGATCTGACATTTGCCCGTCACCTAACTGGTGCTAGGTTCGGCGCAAATGTTTGATCTACAGGACTTTCCTATGCGCCTTTTGACCGCCAGCCTCTTTGCCCTTGGCCTCGCTCTGCCCGCCTCTGCCCAAACCTGCGGGGGCAACTGGGGCACCTTCATCAACGGGCTAAAGACCGAGGCCATGCAGCGCGGCCATTCCCAAGCCACCGTCGATGCGTTCTTCTCGGGGACGCAGCAGTCTGCCGCTGTGCTCAAGGCCGACCGTGCCCAAGGGGTCTTTCAGAAAGACTTCATCGAATTCTCGCGGATTCTGATCAGCAGCAACCGGATGCAGGCGGGTGCCCAGAAATGGCAGCAGTACCGCAGCACCTTTGACCGCATTCAGGCGCAATACGGGATCAACCCCGGCGTCCTTTTGGCCTTCTGGGCCTTTGAAACCGATTACGGCGGGTTTCAGGGCGACTTCAACACCCGCAACGCGCTGGTCACCTTGGCCCACGATTGCCGCCGCCCCGAACTGTTCCGCCCCCAAGTTCTGTCCGCCATCCGCCTGTTCGAGAACGGCGATTTCGATCCCCAGACCACCACGGGCGCTTGGGCCGGTGAAATCGGCATGGTCCAGATGCTGCCCGGCGACATTCTGGAAAACGGCGTTGATGGCGACGGGGATGGCCATGTGACCCTGAAAACATCGGCCCCTGATGCGCTGATGTCCGGTGCGCGGATGCTCTCCAGCCTTGGCTGGCGCGCGAACGAACCGTGGCTGCAAGAAATCACCGTCCCGCAGGACATGGACTGGAGCCAGACCGGCCTTCTGACCCGCAAAACCGCCGCCGAATGGCAGGCCATGGGCGTTCAGGCCCGCAATGGCGCACTCGAGCGTCCCGATCTGCACACCTCGATCATTCTGCCGATGGGGCGCAAGGGGCCTGCCTTCCTCGCCTATCCCAACTTCAACGTCTAGTTCGAGTGGAACCAGAGCTTCACCTACGTCCTGACCGCCGCCTATTTCGGCACGCGGCTAGAGGGCGCACCCGCCTACAACGCGGGCAACCCCGAACCCGGCCTCAGCGGCCCGCAGATCAAACAGCTTCAGCAGAAACTACAGGCACGCGGCTATGACGTGGGCGGCGCTGACGGCATCTTGGGCGAGAAATCCCGAGAGGCCGTTCAAGACGCGCAAAAGCGCCTTGGCCTGCCCGCAGACGCATGGCCGACACCAGCACTGCTGAACCAGCTATGAAAGTGAATGAAATCGCCGAACTAGAGGCGTTCTTGCAGCTCGGCGACACCTCCAAAGAAGCTGCAGGCAGGCGAGTGTATGTCGCTAGATTGGTGCTAGATATGAGGCAGACTGAACTCGCTCAGGTTCTTGGGACCGAGAGCCAAGCACTTAGCAATATCGAAAAAGGCCGGAACAATCCGAACGTTCGGATCATGACCGGCCTCTATCGGATGTTCGGTTTTGATTTCAATTTCATTATGTATGGCACGATTGCTGGCGTCCCGATCGCACACCTTCCAAGGCTATTAGAAATCTCGGAAACCGCGATCTGATTCAGGCAACCATCGACTCGGCCTTCTTCAGGTCTACGGACACCAGCTGGCTGACCCCTTGCTCGGCCATCGTCACGCCGAACAGGCGGTCCATGCGGGCCATCGTCACCGCGTGGTGGGTGATGATCAGGAAGCGGGTCTCGGTCCTGCGGGTCATCTCGTCCAAGAGATCGCAGAAACGGGTTACGTTCGCGTCGTCCAAGGGCGCGTCCACCTCGTCCAGCACACAGATCGGCGCAGGGTTCGCAAGGAACACCGCAAAGATCAGCGCCAGCGCGGTCAGGGTCTGTTCCCCGCCCGACAGCAGGCTTAGAACGCTCAGCTTTTTTCCCGGCGGTTGGCACATGATCTCCAGACCGGCGTCCAGGGGATCGTCGCTCTCGACCATCACCAGCTTGGCCTCGCCGCCGTTGAACAGGTGCGTAAACAGCATTCCGAAGTTCTCGTTCACCTGATCGAATGCCGCCAACAAACGGGCACGTCCCTCTTTGTTCAGGCCGGAAATGCCGGTGCGCAAGGCTTTGATCGCCTCTTCCAGATCGTGCTTTTCACCGACCAGAGTATCATGCTCTTCGGCCACTTCGCGCATGTCCTCTTCGGCGCGCAGGTTTACCGCGCCCAAGGCATCACGCTGACGGCGCAGACGCGTTACGTCCTCTTCCAGAGCATCCGACGCAGGCATGTTCTTGGGGTCCAGACCCAATCGCGCCAGCAACTCGGTCGGAGTCGCCTCCAGCTCTTCTTCGATCCGGTCGGCGGCGTGTTGAACGGTTTCGCGGGCGCCATCCAGACGAGCCTCGGCGCGGGCGCGGGCCTCTCGGGCTTCACCGGCCTGTCGTTCGCAATCACGGCTGGCGATATCCGCCGCACGCAAAGCGGTCTCGGCTGCGGCCAGAGCATCCCCAGCCGCGCTCCGGCGGCGCTCGGCATCGTCGATCTGCACGTTCATTTCTTCGCGGCGGATCGAAATCTCTTCGGGCGCAGCGCAGGCCTCGTCCAACTCGATCTCGGTGTCCTCTTTGCGGGCCTGCAATTCGTCGGCCCGCAAGTTCGCGGTCTCCAGACGGTGACGCCAACCCGACAATTCCTGAGTGACCTGCTGGCTGCGTTTCAGGCGGGCCTCGCCCTCGCGTTTGACCGCATCCCACATGGACCGCTTGGTCATCATGGTCATGCGCGACGCCTCGACCGTCAGCTTCAGGTCTTCGATCTCGGCCCGCGCGGCATCCAGATCCCCTAGGTCTTCTGCGGCAGCTTCTGCCTCGGTCAACGCCTCGCGTGCGGCCAGTGCATCATCCGCATGGCGGCGCACAGACAGGTCCAAAGTTTCCAACTTGCCTTCGGCCAGATTGCGCTCTGCTTCCAGACGGGACAGGCGGCGACCGGCCTCGGCGACCTGCTGGTCAGCCATCCGGCGAGCATCCCGCGCCGCCGCATCCGCCCGCGCCAAGTCCGCCAATTCCGCGCCAACCTCTTCGTGGGCGGCGCGGGCATCCTCTGCCCGCACTTCGGCCTCGTCGAGTTCTTCGCGCAGACGTTCCAGACGGTTCAACTGTTCCAGCCGCAAGGCTGCGGCGGTCGGAGCCTCTTCGGCATTAGCGTGCAAACCGTCCCAGCGCCACAGATCACCCTCGACCGTGACCAACCGCTGACCGGGGGCCAACACCGCATGAAGCCGTGCGCCATCCTCGGACGAGACGATCCCGATCTGGGACAAACGGCGGGTCAGAACGGCGGGCGCCTTGACGACCTCGGCCAGGGGGCGCACCCCTGCGGGCAAGGCCTGCGGCACCGCATAGGCCGGCAACAACGTCCACCCGCTGTCGCCCTCTTGCACGGCGGGTTGGCGCAGGTCATCGGCCAGAGCCGCACCTAGGGCCTTCTCGTATCCCGCGTTCACCTGCAACTGATCCAAGAGCGGTGCGCTGTCGGATTCATCCCGCGACACCAGCTTGGCCAAAGCCCCAACTTCGGCCCGCAAGGTATTGGCCGCGCCTTCGGCCTCGGCACGGGCGGCGCGGGCGGCGTTTTCACGGTCCTGCATCTGGGATCGCGCACTCTCGGCATCCGCCAACGCGACCTCGGCCGCCTCGGCCTGAGCCTGAGCGATGGCCTCTTCCTCTTCGGCGCGGGCAAGGTCCGCGCTGGCGCGGGCCAGAACGTCACGCGCATCGGCCACAGCCTGACGGGCGCGCTCTCCTTCGGCTTCGGCCTTGTCCAACGTGCGCCGCGTGTCCGACAGCAGTCGCTGCACAGACTGGTGTCGGGCCGCCAAACGGGCCACATCCTCGGTCCGTTCGCTCAGATCCGCCTCGCGGTCCGCCAGCACAGCGGCAGCCTCGGACGCGGCGTCGCTGGCCTCCGCCAAACGGTCCTCGTGGCCCTCGCTGGCTTTGGTTAGCTCGCGGGCTTCCCATTCCAGACGTTCAATCGTTTCACCAGCATCGCGGTTCAAACCCGACTCGCGGTCGATGTCCTGCACGAGCTGCGTGATCCGCCCCTGCAGGGTCCGGATGCGGTCCTGTGCCTGCTTTTCCTGATCGGACAGTGCATCGCGCGTCACCTGCAACCGCTGCAGAATCGCGCTTGCCACTGCCTCTTCCTCGCGGAGCGGCGGCAGCAAGCCTTCGCATTCCTCGCGTGCACCGGACGCCTTCCGGGCGCCTGATTCAATCTGAGAGGCCGTCAAATTCGCCTGACGCAGCACCTCTTCGGCAGCCAGTCGCGCCTCGTCTGCCTCGCGCCAGCGACGATAGAGCAACTGCCCTTCGGACTTCCGCAATTCCTCGCCAATCGCCCGATACCGCGCCGCTTGCTTGGCCTGACGCTGGAGCGTCCCCAACTGCTGGCTCAACTGATCAATCACGTCATCCACGCGGGTCAGGTTGCCCTCGGTCGCCTTGAGCTTCAGCTCTGCCTCGTGGCGGCGCTGATAGAGCCCCGAGATTCCCGCAGCCTCTTCGAGAATGCGGCGGCGTGCCTTGGGTTTTGCGTTGATCAGTTCCGAAATCTGCCCCTGGCGCACCAGAGCCGGCGAATGCGCACCGGTCGAGGCATCGGCACACAGCATCTGGATATCGCGGGCCCGCACGTCCTTGCCGTTGGCCTTGTAAGCACTGCCCACGTCGCGGGTGATCCGGCGGACGACATCCACACTGTCCTGATCATTGAAACCCTGCGGGGCCAGCCGGTCACTGTTGTCCAGATGCAGGGAGACTTCGGCGAAATTCTTGGCCGGACGGGTCGAAGCACCCGCGAAAATCACGTCTTCCATCCCGCCGCCGCGCATCGCTGTGGGGCGGTTTTCGCCCATCACCCAGCGCAGCGCTTCCAGCAGGTTAGACTTGCCGCATCCGTTCGGGCCGACCACACCTGTCAGACCATCGTGGATAATCAAATCCGTTGGGTCTACAAAGCTTTTGAAGCCAGTCAGGCGAAGTTTCGTGAACTTGAGGGGCATCGGTATCCTGCGCGAGTCGTAAGACGCTTATTTTGCAGGCGTACAAAGCCCAGAGTCAACGCAACCACATCACGATCTATTGTTTATTCACGTCTTATCCACAAGATATTGCGAAATTTCGGAGGCCTTTTGATGACCAATTCTGTTGTAGTCGGCAACCCGCACGCCCCCGAATCTACCGCTTTGCTACAGGCCAGCCACGCGCTGATGCTCTCTTTGTTCGATCCCGAGTCCTGCCATTTTCTGTCGATCGACGCCCTGTGTGTTCCAGAGATCACCTTCTTTGAAGGGCGGATCGACGGCGTCACCCGTGGCTGCTGCGCGATCGCCCGCAAGGACGGCTATGGCGAGATCAAGTCGATGTTCGTGGACCCCACCTGTCGGGGCGCGGGCCTTGCCGATGCGATGCTCGAAACGATCTTTGCCCTCGCCCGCGACGAGGGCATTCCGATGCTCAAACTCGAGACAGGAAACGTGCTGACGGCTGCGCACAAAGTCTACCAGCGCCACGGCTTTAGCTTCTGCGGTCCGTTCGGGAACTACGTAGAACACCCTGACAGCCTGTTCATGGAAAAACCTCTACCCTAACGGGTGCGACACTTTGGGACTTCACATTCCGTTTTGTGAATACTAATATATTCACAAAGACGAATACGTCAGGAGAGTCCCATGTCTATTCACACCAAAGCAGCGGACAAATATGTCCCGACTTACTTCCTCGGCTCCGTCGGTGCAGGCGGTCTGGCCGTCACTTTCTTTATGTATCTGATGTTCTGGGTGCCCCATCCCGGCAAACCCGTCCCCGTGTTCGAGGACATCCGCGCCGCGTTCGAAACCGGCACCGCCCCTCTGCAAGCGGCAATCATCGTGGCCGCTCTGGGGATCGCGTTCTTCACCTTTTTGAACATCAAGGCGCTGGTTTGGAACATCGGGCAGATGTCCAAATTCCGCAAAACCGAAGCCTACACCAAGCTGCGCAACTCGAACGGCGAAACCAGCCTTCTGGCCGCGCCTCTGGCCGTCGCCATGAGCATCAACGCCAGCTTTATCGTGGGTCTGGTGTTCGTGCCGAACCTCTGGAGCATCGTGGAATACCTGTTCCCGCTGGCCATGGTGGCCTTTGTGCTGACCGGTTTCTGGGCCGTGCGCCTGATCGGTGACTTCCTGGGCCGCGTGCTGTCCAAAGGCGGGATCTTTGATGTCACAGCGCACAACTCCTTTGCCCAGATGCTGCCCGCGTTTGCTCTGGCGATGGTTGGGGTCGGTCTGTCCGCTCCTGCGGCCATGTCGCACACCACCGCGACGGTCGGTACCAGCCTTGTGCTGTCCAGCATCTTCGGTGTGGCTGCGATCCTCTATAGCGTTGTTGCCGTGATCACCGCTTTCAACTCGATGCTGCACTATGGCACCGCCAAAGAAGCAGGCCCGACCCTGATGATCATCGTTCCCCTGATGACCGTCCTAGGCATCATGGTGCTGCGTCAGGATCACGGCCTCCACACCACCTTCGAGGCCCACAGCACCGCTGGCGAAACCATGGTCGTCCTTGCCCGTCTGCTGGCTGTCCAACTGGTCTTCCTTGGCCTCGGCATGACTGTTCTGCGCCGCCAAGGGTACTTCAAGGACTTCGTTCTGGGCTCCAAGACCTCGGCTGGTTCCTACGCTCTGGTCTGCCCCGGTGTCGCGCTGAGTGTCATGCTGCACTTCTTTGTCAACAAGGGCCTCGTCGCAGCGGGTGTCATCACCAAATACGACGTCACCTACTGGGCCATCACTGCCATCGCTCTGATCGCGCAGTTCGCCATGATCGCCCTCGTGCTGCGCCTGAACCGTCAACACTTCGGAACGCACGCAGCGCAGGCTGTGCCCGCCGAATAAACCACTGCTCGAATTCCTACCCTGGAAAGACTTGGGGCGCCCTTTGTGGCGCCCTTTTTTTCGGTCTGTTTTCTGCGGAGCTCCGGTCATATAATATGACCAATCAATACGACGGTACGGCCAATGCCCTTTCAAAAAGTCCAACCCGAAAAGCTTTCGACTTCTGTTGTTCGCCAGATCGAACAGTTGATCCTGCGCGGCATCCTCCGCCCCGGCGAGAGGCTGCCCTCGGAACGGGAGCTCTCGGACAGGCTGGGAGTATCACGCCCGTCGCTCCGCGAGGCTGTGTCCGAACTCCAAGACAATGGCCTCTTGGAAACCCGCGCCGGATCGGGCGTCTTTGTGGCCGAGGTCTTGGGCAATGCCTTTTCGCCCGCGCTGATCCGTCTGTTTGCGGCCCATGACGAGGCGGTGTTCGACTACATCGCGTTCCGCAGGGATATCGAGGGTTTGGCCGCAGATCGCGCCTGCCACATGGCCTCGGACACGGATTTGCGGGTGATCGACACGGTCTTCAAACGCATGGAAGCCGCCCACCCGAAACGCAATCCCGCCGAAGAGGCCGCCATCGACGCGGACTTCCACATGGCCATCATCGAGGCCAGCCACAACACGATCATGCTGCACATGCTGCGGTCCATGTTCGACCTGCTGCGCGAAGGGGTGTTCTATAACCGGAACGTCATGTTCAAACAGCGCACCACCCGCGACGACCTGCTAGAGCAGCACCGCGCCATCAACATTGCACTGCAAAAGCGCGACCCGATCGCCGCGCGAGCGGCTGTCACCGCCCATCTCGATTACGTGGAAACCGCGCTCCGCGATGAAAAACGCGCCCTCCGGAACGAGGCCGTGGCCATGCAGAGGTTCCAGCACGAACGGGAGCGGTGATCAGCCTCTGTCCGACCACAGATGCATAACGAAAAGGCTACCTAGGGCAAAGTTGAACACGACGATCCGGACAAGCGCCGGCTCGACCTGATGCCATAGCAATTCATAGACGCCCACGATCCCCAACCCATACCAGAGCAGCACCGAAGCCTGAGCTAAGACCCGACGCGGCTTGCCAGCTGGCAGGTCGTGCAAACGGAACATGATGAAGGCATAGGCCAGCATATAGATGCCCCACCGCCGCGCCAGCAACTCGGGCGCATCGTGCAGCTCGTCGACCAGTCCCCCCAAGAAGAACTGCGGCATCAAAAGCAGCGCGAACCCCAAGAGCATGACGATGGCCGCGGATGCGATGGCTGTAACTTTGAAGGGCATCAATCAACCTGAGTAGCAAAGGCAGTCCGAAGGTCTCGGTCAGGGTAGCAGATAAGAGCGAAAAACAGAAAAAAAAGCCCGGACCGCGTCGCGATCCGGGCTTCACTGTCCCTGTAGAACTTGGCCGTTAGTGCAGCTTGGCTTTTACTTCTTCGATCGACGCGTCGATCATTGCGCCGGACTTTTGTTCAGTCATCTGCTTGGCAAGAATGTCGCGGGCCGCGCCAACAGCAGCAGAGATTGCGCTGTCACGGACTTCGCGGATCGCCGATGCTTCGGCCGATGCGATCTGCTCTTCGGCAGCTTGCAGGCGGCGGGCAATCGACTTTTTCAGGTCGTCTTTGGCCTGAACGGCAGCAGCTTCGGCTTCGGCTTTGGCGTTCGCAACGATGCTGTCCGCCTGAACCTGAACTTCTTTCTGCTTACGCTCGTAGCTGGCCAACAGGCTCTGGGCCTCTTCGCGCAGCTGACGGGCTTCGTCCAGTTCGCCTTTGATCTCGACGGCGCGCTTGTCCAGCATGCCACCCAGAAGACCGGGCACCTTGAAGTACACCAGAATGCCGAGGAACACCAAGAAGGCGATCAGAACGACAAAGTTGGTGTTGCTCAGCGAGAAGAACGGACCCGATGCAGCCATTGCCGGCGAAGCGGCGAGTGCGGCGGCGAGGATGATCAGTGTGCGCATGGCTTATCCTTTCATCCGGGCGTTAACTGCTGCGGTTACCGAACGGCCATCAGCGTCACCACCCAGAGCAGCGATAAGCTCTTTGGCGGTGTCTTTGGCGACTTCGGCTGCGCTCTCGGCTGCGTTCGCGCGGATTTCGGCGATTGCCTTTTCCGACTCTGCAGCTTTGGCAGCGATTTCAGCGTCAGCCTTTTCCAGCGCGGCATCAAGGTCAGCCTTGATGTCGGCGCGGGTGGCTTCGACAATCTCGTTCGCCTGCGTGCGGGCATCGGCCAGCGCCTTTTCATAGGCGGCCTCTGCCTCTTTCGCCTTGAGCTTCAGCTCTTCGGCGGCGGCGATATCATTCGTAATGGTCCCCTGACGCTCGGCCAGAACGGCTGCGATACGCGGCAGAGCCACGCGCGACAGGATCAGGTAGGTCGCGACAAGCGCGACGAGGAGCCAGAAGATCTGGTTCCCAAAGGTCTCGACTGCGAGCTGAGGCATACCTGCCGACTCGGCTGCGGCGTGACCTGCTGCAACGGCTTCAGCGCCATGCGATTCAGTTGCCATGTTATGCGTCCTCCGTGGCCCCGTCCTTGGTACGGACCCGAAGGCCCGATGTTACCGGGCGAGCGTCGCAGGGACGCCCGCCCGACCGTAAGGAATGAACCCGTAGATTAGACGGCGAACATCAGCAGCAGAGCAACCAGGAACGAGAAGATGCCCAGTGCTTCTGCGAACGCGATACCGATGAACAGGGTCGCGGTTTGGCCGCCAGCGGCCGAAGGGTTGCGCAGTGCGCCAGCCAGGAAGTTACCGGCGACGTTGCCCACACCGATAGCTGCCAGACCCATACCGAATGCCGACAGGCCGGCACCGATGAATTTACCCATTTCTGCGATCGAGCCTTCCATAACATTTCTCCTTACGTTGGAATGGCGATAATTCAGTCCTGATCTGCGGGGCCGAGCCTTAGTGGCTCGGGTGCAGAGCGTCTTTCAGATAGACACAAGTCAGGATGGTGAAAACGTAGGCCTGGATGAACGCAACCAGCAGTTCGAGGCCGTACATAGCGGTGATGCCCAGGATAGCCAGCGGCGACAGAGCAACCAGACCGGCGAATGCAGCGAACACTTTGATCACGGCGTGACCGGCGGTGATGTTACCGGCAAGACGGATGGAGTGGCTGACAGGGCGAACAAAGTAGGAAATCACTTCGATGACGGCCAGAACGGGACGGATGGCGAGAGGTGCCGAAGTCACCCAGAACAGGCCGAGGAAGTGGGTGCCGTGCTTGACGAAACCGATGATCGTCACGGCAAAGAATACTGCGAATGCCAGAACTGCGGTGACTGCGATCTGCGCAGTGTTCGCGAAGCTGGCGGGGATCAGGCCCAAGAAGTTGTTCATCAGGATGAACATGAACAGGGTCATGATGTAGGGGAAGTAAACCAGAGCGTCCTTGCCGGTCACGTCTTCGATCATCTTGTGAACAAAGCCGTAGGCCAGTTCACCAACCGACTGACCGCGCGAGGGGATGATGGCGCGACCGCGGGTGCCGACAACCATGATCAGGAACACGGCCAGAACGGTCAGAGCCAGCCACAGCATCGCGTTGCTCGGGGTGTACCAGCTTACGTCAGTACCACCGAACAGCGGCTGGACCTTGAACTGATCCATGGGGTGAAAAACCAGGCCGGTGCCCTCTGCTGCGTGTGCATTATCCGCCACTGTTACGTCCCTCATCATCCTGTGCGACCGTCGCCGCGTTTTGCTCTTGGATTTCTGTCACCGAGCGGAGCATTGTCTTCACGCCCGCGATGAAACCCAACAATGTAAATACCGCCATGCAAATGGGCTTGGTCCCTAAAATGGCATCCAAACCGTATCCCATGCCGAAGCCGATCAATAAACCGGCAACCAGTTCCGTCACCATCCGCCAAGCGACCTGCGCCTGGGAATAATGCTCGTCGACCCGGGGCTCAGGCTCGGCATGAGCCTTTTTCACTTCCGAGATCCGCGCCTCCAGGCGCTCGAGGCGCTCTTTTTCAGCTGGATCGATCATCTGCGCTACCCGTGGGCTGTTGGGGGGTGGATAGGTGTCACGGCGCTGTGAGTCAAGCGACAGAATGTCCGCCATAAGTCATTGATATTTATAAGATCACATTCCGTTTGCGCCACCACGTCGCGGCCAAAACCGGCACGAAAGGCCCATTTCGCATATTCAACCAATCGGTTGACGTTCCCAAATTCCTGCCCCATGCCCTGATTATGGACCAGCAGCTTGACCTTGTATTCGCGGCGCTCGCCGACCGCACCCGACGCACCATCCTGTCGATGCTGCTCGAGGATGACATGGCCGTCACCGATGTGGCAGAGCCGTTCGACATGTCATTGGCTGCAATTTCCAAGCACCTGACCATCCTCGCCAATGCGGGCCTGATCTCTCAGGAGAAACGCGGGCGGGTGAAATGGTGCAAGCTGGAACCGAACGCCCTGCGCGATGCCAGCATCTGGATGCAGGGCTTTGGCCAGTTCGAAGCCGTCAATCTGGACGCCTTCGAACGGTTTCTCGAGGTCGAACTCAGCGCCAGCCCTGAGCCTGATCCTTCAGATACTTGAGGAACGTCTGCACCTTGGGCGTGCGGTGCAGATCCACGTGGGTCACGATCCAGATATTCGAGGACCACTCGTCCCGCGGCTCGCAAATCTTGACCACGGCCGGATTCAGCTGCCACTCCCAATAGGGCATGAAGCCGATGCCAGCTCCGTCCAGAATGGCCTGCTCGATCGCGCGGGAATCCTCTGACCGGAAAACGACGTTCTCGCGGGGGATGTTGTCCTTCATCCACATGTAGAACGGCGCGCGGCTGTCGATATTGTCCTGCCCGACAAAGCGGTGGTCCTTGTATTCGTCCGGACTCTCGGGTTTGCCGTACTTCTCGACATATTCCTTGGATGCGAACAGCGCGACCTGCTGGCGAAAGAACGGCTGCACCACATTGTCGGGCTGATCGGGCGCGTTGCCCGCGCGGATCGCCACATGGGCCTCGCCATACTCCAGACGGAACAGACGTTCGCCGGTCAGGAAGCGGACGACCACATCGGGATGCTCTTCCTGAAAGCCCTTCAGCACCGGCACAATCAGCGGCGACAGTTGCACCAGCGATGTCACGACCAACTCGCCGCCAACGCCCGCGCCCTGCCCTTTGATCCGGCCCGCCAACTGGCTGAACTGGTCGTCCGTGGCCTGCGCCACGCGGAACAGATCGTGTCCGGCCTCGGTCGGGGTATAGCCGCGGGCATGACGCTGGAACAGTTTCACTCCCAGCCGTTGCTCGAGCGCATCGATGTGGCGGATCACGGTGGCATGGTGAACGCCCAAAATATCAGCGGCCCCGCTGACCGTCCCCATCCGAGCCACTTGATACGCTGTGCGTACCTCGTCCCAATTCTCCATACCCATCAGACCGATCCGCCCCCAAAGTCATTCTCTGTGCAAGCACACACAGTCGTTACCGCATTTCTCGTGATTGCGTTCGAAAAAGCAATAGCCAAGTTATCGGGCAGATAGAAAAACCACCCTCTCTCAAACACAGTGGAAAATAGACATGAGCAAGACAGTCCTGCGCATCGACAGTTCGGTTCGCACCGAAGGCTCCATTTCGCGCGATCTGACCGACCGCATTCTGGCCAAGCTGGCCCCCGAAACCACCCTGACCCGTGACCTGACCGAAGAACTTCCTCTGATCGACGGCAACTGGGTTGGCGCGAACTTCACCCCCGCCGATCAGCGCACCGACGAACAGAAGGCCACTCTGGCCCTGTCCGACACCATGATCGAAGAACTGAAGCAGGCGGACACCATTGTCATCGGCGTTCCGATCTACAACTTCGGCATCCCTGCCCGCCTGAAGGCATGGGTCGACCTCGTGGCCCGCGCTGGTGTGACCTTCCGCTACACCGAGGCTGGCCCGCAGGGTCTGCTGGAAAACAAGCGCGCCATCATCGCCACCGCATCGGGCGGCGTTCCCGTTGGCTCGCCCGCGGATTTCGCTACCACCTACCTCAAGCAGGTTCTGGCGTTCATCGGCATCACCGACGTGACCATCATCGCCGCCGACCAGCTGGCCGTTGATCCCGAAGGTTCGGTGAAAAAAGCGCAAGACGCCGTGGAACAAATCGCCGCCTAAGGCAGTTCCCTTTCCGACCGGCCGCTTTCCTCCCTCATCCCGGTGGCCACTCAAAGGCGCGTCCCCTCCTCCCCGGGGCGCGCCTTTTCTTGACTCTGGTGCCTGCATCATGCATACGCGCGCAGAATCCTCCGGAAGTTATGACGCTTCCGGTCCCATGGCTATTGCCGGGATCGCCCTCCATCAGCGCGTTGCGCCCATGGGGGCGCTTGGCGTATGTCGCATCACCGCCTATCTAGGGCGCATTCTTTAACGGTCTTGGAAAGGGCTTGGCATGTTCGAAAATCTATCTGAACGCCTTGGCGGTGTCTTTGACCGGCTGACCAAAGCAGGTGCGCTGTCCGAGGACGACGTTAAAACGGCTCTGCGCGAAGTGCGCACCGCTCTGCTGGAGGCCGACGTCTCTCTGCCCGTCGCACGCGACTTTATCAAAGCAGTCCAGAAAAAAGCGACCGGCGCGGCCGTGACCAAATCGGTCACCCCCGGTCAGCAGGTTGTCAAAATCGTCCACGACGAACTGGTGTCGTTCCTCGCTGGCGAAGGCGATCCCGGCAAGCTGAAGGTCGACAACCCGCCCGCCCCGATCCTGATGGTCGGTCTGCAGGGCTCGGGTAAAACCACCACCACCGCGAAACTGGCAAAACGTCTGAAAGAGCGCGAAGGCAAGCGCGTGCTGATGGCCTCGCTCGACGTGAACCGTCCTGCTGCTATGGAACAGCTGGCCATTCTGGGTCAGCAGATCGGCGTCGATACCCTGCCCATCGTCAAGGGCGAGGACCCCGTCACCATCGCCAAGCGCGCCAAGACCCAAGCGGGCCTCGGTGGCTATGACGTTTACCTGCTGGATACCGCGGGCCGTCTGCACATTGACCAAGAACTTATCGCACAGGCCGCCGCGGTTCGCGACGTTGCCAACCCCCGCGAAACCCTGCTGGTTGTCGACGGTCTGACCGGTCAGGACGCCGTGAACGTGGCGACTGAATTCGACGACAAGATCGGCGTGACCGGCGTTGTCCTGACCCGTATGGACGGTGACGGTCGCGGTGGTGCGGCCCTGTCGATGCGCGCTGTCACCGGCAAGCCGATCAAATTCGTCGGCCTTGGCGAAAAGACCGACGCTCTGGAAGAATTCCACCCCGAACGTGTCGCTGGCCGTATCCTCGGCATGGGTGACATCGTCTCGCTGG
>CAXQKF010000256.1:0-9097 GCA_964224285.1 Donghicola sp.
TCACCGACATGGGCCGGATTGCAGAGCTGGAGCACGGCGCAAGCCTGCGGGCTCGAATCGAGACGGTTTACGATATGGCGACTGTGGATCTGGGGGCTTCGATCGCGTGTGACGGTTGCTGCCTGACTGTGGTCGAGATGGGGCCGAACTGGTTCGATGTGGAAATCAGTGCCGAGAGCATCTCGAAAACCAACATCGGGGACTGGGCCGTCGACAAGCGTGTGAATCTGGAACGCGCTCTGAAGGTCGGGGACGAATTGGGGGGGCACATCGTGTCCGGCCACGTGGATGGCGTCGCTGAAATCGTCAAGATCGAAGAGGACGGCGGCAGCACCCGTGTTACCCTTCGTGCGCCCGAGGCATTGGCCAAGTATATCGCGCCAAAGGGTTCTGTCGCGTTGAACGGCACCTCTTTGACCGTGAACGAAGTCAACGGCTGTGATTTCGGGATCAACTTCATACCGCACACCAAACAGGTCACCACTTGGGGCGAAATGGCCGTTGGTCAGGGCATCAATCTGGAGATCGACACGCTGGCCCGCTATGTGGCGCGCCTGCGCGAGTGGGACTGATACCTGCAAATATTCATATTTTGAATTGTGAAGTGGCAGGTTTGCGTTAGGTTCTTCCCAATAGGGAGGAACACCATGACTCAATTCAAACCCAGCCGCCGCGAGTTGCTGAAGCTGTCCGCGATGGCGCCGGCCTTTGCGCTGACGGCCACCGCACCCAAAGCGCAGATCGGCGCTCCGGCTACCGATAACCCCAGCCACTTCAGCTTTGCCATTGGCGCGGCGCAGATCACCGTGATCTCTGACGGCTTTTTCGAGACACCGGCCAGCGGGCTTGGCATCAATGCAGACCCCGCTGAAGTTCAGGCGTTTCTTGCCGCGCATTACCTGCCGACGGATACCAGCCTGTCACACACCAACCACTTGGTCATCGATATCGGCGAGGCAAGGGTGCTGGTCGATGTGGGGTCGGGGAACCGCTTTATGCCGTCTGCAGGGCGCTTGATGGCGAACCTCGAAT
This sequence comes from Donghicola sp., assembly GCA_964224285.1. Lineage (GTDB taxonomy): Bacteria > Pseudomonadota > Alphaproteobacteria > Rhodobacterales > Rhodobacteraceae > Donghicola. Next base: position 1,033 of record CAXQKF010000256.1, read on the forward strand.
CCGCTGGCATCGACCCCTACAGCATCACCCATGTGGTCATCACCCACGCCCATCCCGACCACATCTGGGGCATCCGCGATGACTTCGACGAAGCGATTCTGCCCGACGCGCAATATTTCATCGGTGCGGACGAACATGCCTTCTGGCTAGAGGACGGTTTGGCGGCGTCTTCTCCGGCAGAGATGCAGCAATTCGTGGTCGGAGCGGTCAACAGCCTGAATGTCGAGGGCGCGGAATGGAATCTGGTCTCTGACGGTGACGAGATTTGCCCCGGTGTGCGGGCCATCGCGACCCCCGGTCACACCCCCGGACATATCTCGGTTCACGTGGAAAGCGATGGTCAACAGCTTGTGGCTCTTGGAGATTCCATGAACCACGCCTATACTAATTTTGCCCACCCCGACTGGTTCAACGGGTTCGATATGGATGGTGAACAGACCGTTGCCACCCGAAAAACCCTCTTGGATCGCGCAGCCGAGGATGGCCTGACAGTTGTCGGGTATCACTTCCCGTTCCCGGGGGTAGGGCATGTTATGCGTGAGAACGGCAGTTATCGTTTCCTACCAGCACTTTGGCGTTTCAAAGGGTAGCCGTATCGATCTTTTTCCTATCTCTCTTTCGGTCAGAGGGTTTGGCACGATCTGACCGAACGAGATTGAGGAAACCCGAGAGAACGCCTTGCGCCACCCCGATTTTTTCTTGATGGGCCCTCCCAGCCGCTCCGCCGCTCAGCTTTGGCGGTGGATGAGCCAGCATCCGGATGTGTTCATGCCAGCGCGGCGCGAACTGGGGCTGCATGCCCTGCCTGACCTGTCCGGTACTCTGGACTGGGGGCAGGATCCGCGGTTGGTGGATCTGGTCAAGACACCCGAACAATACCTGCGGGCGTTCCAGCCCGCGGGGGATCGTCTGCGCGGGGACGGCTCGACGCTCTATAGTCTGGTGCCCGAGGCGCCGCGCCGCATCTACAAAGCCAAGCCCGACGCCAAGCTGATCTATATCCTGGAGGCCCCCGTCAGCCGCGCGTTCTTTGCCCACGAATATAATGTCGAACTCGGGGTCGAAACCGAAACCGACTTTGACGTGGCGCTAGAGATAGAGCCCGAGCGCATCACGGCAGGGGCCTCGCCGTTCCTGTGTTACGCCACCGGCAGCCAGTACAGACAGATGATCGAACCGGCGGACATCCTGTTCGGCCAAGACAACGTGCTGATCATCATCGCCGAAGAGGCACAGCGTGCCCCCAAGCAGACCGCAGCCATGCTCTGTGCGTTTCTCGGGCTGACGCCATCTTATGACCTTCTGCCTTTCGTGCCGCGTGAACGGCAGAGCATGGTCGCCGAAATGCTCTCGCGGGTGCGCAGCCGCCGAAATCACCCCGAAATCAGCGCGCAGTTCCGCAGTGCCATGGTGTCCGAAATCCAATGGATGGAACATCGTGTCGGATCCTCTCTGGACGCGTGGCTCAAGAGGGATCAAGAGTAGGGGCGGAAACGTGCTTTGCCGCACAGGGACCGAGCGCCGCACCACGGCACCTACGGGTGGTTTGGGGGCACGCGCTGGGGTATCTGTCGGTACACGATGAAGGAGAGACGGTATGTCCGAAAGCAGTCGTTTTGAAACACCCGGCCCCGTCGAAGAGAACCTGCGCGATGCCATTTCCCCGATCGAAGAGGTGATCGAGGATGCCCGCAACGGCCGCATGTATATTCTGGTGGACCACGAGGACCGCGAGAACGAAGGCGACGTTTGCATCCCCGCGCAGATGTGCACCCCCGAGGTCATCAACTTTATGGCCACCCATGCGCGTGGCCTGATCTGCCTGACCCTGTCCAGCGACCGCATTGATGCGCTGGGTCTGCCCCTGATGGCGACCACCAATTCCTCGCGCCACGAAACCGCGTTTACCGTGTCGATCGAGGCCCGCGAGGGCGTCAGTACCGGCATTTCCGCCCATGACCGTGCCCGCACCGTGGCCGTCGCGATTGATTCCAGCAAAACCGCAGCTGACATCGCCACCCCTGGCCACATCTTCCCGCTTCGTGCCCGTGAAGGCGGCGTTCTGGTCCGCGCTGGCCATACCGAAGCCGCGACCGACGTGGCCCGTCTGGCTGGGCTGAACCCCTCGGGCGTGATCTGCGAGATCATGAACGAGGATGGCTCTATGGCGCGTCTGCCAGATCTGGTGGCCTTTGCCCAGAAGCACGGGCTCAAGATCGGCACCATCAGCGACCTGATCGCCTATCGCCGCCGCTACGACAACCTGGTCAAGGTCGAGAGCGAGAGCACCATCACCTCGGAATTCGGCGGTGACTGGACCATGCGTATCTACACCGACACGACCCAAGGCGCACAGCACATCGCCCTGATCAAAGGCGACATCACCGGCGAAGACCACGTTCTGGTGCGGATGCACACGCTGGACCCGATGCTGGATATGCTCGGCACCGGCCCCGCTGGCCGTGCCTTCGAATTCAGCTCGGCCATGAAGCTGGTCGCGGCCGAGGGCAGGGGCGTCGTCGTCTTGCTGCGCGATCTGCAAATGAAGCTTGGCGGTGCCACCAGCCCGCAAACCCTGCGCCAATACGGCCTCGGTGCGCAAATCCTGACCCATCTGGGCCTGAACAAGCTGACCCTGCTGACCAACTCGCCCACCCCCAAGGTGATCGGCCTCGATGCATATGGCCTCGAAATCACCGGCACCCGCAAAATTCCGGAGGCAAACTGATGGCTGCCAACGAACAGCACTACACGCTGGAGCGTCCCACTTTTGACAAGCCGGTCAAGATCCTGATCGTCGTCGCGCCCTATTACAAGGATGTCGCCGACAACCTGATCGCCGGTGCCCGCGCTGAAATCGAGGCCGTCGGCGGCACCCACGAGACCGTCGAGGTTCCCGGCGCGCTGGAAATCCCCACCGCCATCGGCATGGCCGGACGGCTGGCGAACTACGACGGTTACGTGGCGCTTGGCTGCGTAATCCGCGGTGAAACCACCCACTACGACACCGTCTGCAATGACAGCTCGCGCGGGATCACCCTGCTGGGTCTGTCGGGCCACTGCGTCGGCAACGGCATCCTGACCGTGGAAAACCGCCAGCAGGCCGAAGTCCGCGCTGACCCCCATGGCCAGAATAAAGGTGGCGGAGCCGCCGCTGCGGCCTTGCATTTAATCGCATTGGCGCGTAACTGGGGCGGCTCAAAGCGTGGCGTTGGCTTCATGCCCACCGAGGATGACAGTTACCGCATCGCTTAATCCTTTCTTCAGGCTGACGATCCGATGACCACAGAATCTGCACCCCTGTCTGGCAACCAAAAGCGCAAGATGCGCTCGGCATCCCGTCTGTACGCAGTGCAGGCGCTCTACCAGATGGAATTGACCGGCCTGTCCTTTGACCGTGTAAAGGCAGAGTTTCTGGACCTGCGTTTCGGCGCAGAGATCGACGGCGAAGAGCTGATCGACGGCGATATCGAGCTGTTCTCGACCATCCTCGAAGAGGTTGTGAAATGGCAGGCGCGGATCGACCAGTGCACTGACCGCGCTCTGGTGGCCAAATGGCCCTTGGGCCGGATCGACACCACCCTGCGCGCCCTGTTCCGCGCCGCAGGCGGCGAATTCAAAGCGCAGGACACACCGCCCAAAGTGATCATCACTGAATATGTGGACGTGGCTCGCGCCTTCTTCCCCGAGGGCAAAGAGGCTGGCTTTGTGAACGCAGTGCTGGATCACATGGCCCGCGAAATGCGCCCCGAAGCGTTCTAAGCGCAATCCGCCAAAACACATTTCTGAAACCCGGTCAGGCGCGCTTGGCCAGGTTTTTCTATCACATCGGCATAGGTCAAAACGGCGCGATTTCGCCAATTATCCTCTTGATCAGGTAGACTCCACGCCCGCGCGGCACTACCTTCTTCCTGTAAAGCACAGGAGATGCAAAATGCCTAAGCTCGTACGTCTCTACATCAGCCAAGTGATCATGGGCTTTGGCCTGTCCGCTGCCTTTGTTGCTGCGCTGCTCACTCTGAATGTCGCGAACCTATGGCATCTGGTCACGCACTCCACTGGCGGGATGCTGGCTGTCATCATGCTTTGGGTCTTTAACGGCATCGTTTTCGCAGGCGTTCAGTTCGGCATTTCGATCATGCGTCTGGCCGAAGACGACGACGCACCCCGCGGCCCGCGCCAGCAAGCGATGACCCGCGAATATGCCGCAATCCCTGTCCGCACCGACGAACAGCGCAAGCGCCGCCATATCTAAGTGTAGCAAATCGCGCTTTCACCTTTGTAAAAATACTCTGGGGGAGGCGCGCATCGCGCGACGGGGGCAAAGCCCCTTTTTTCTTGCCTGACAACAAGAAAAATTCGTCGCTTCAAGGGGTTGAGTGTGGCGGGCCCGCACGCGACCGTCTAGGTTTTTGCATTCCCGAGGACCTGTATATACAGGTGGGCGCCAGGTAATCAGGCCAGGGCCAGAACAGAGCCAGCTCCCTCGGATTTGCTTAAGGCCACCGGAATGAAACCGACATACGAGAGGGGCAGCACCCGCCACGGACCACAGGTAATGTGACAAACCGGTTTCGACAAGGGGGCATGTGACTTGAATTTGTTCCCGATATGTTCATATTGGTGAACATGCAGATCATCCCCAGTCAAACACCCATTGATCCCAAACCCGGCCAGCTTCTGGCCCGCGGTGTCGCTCGGCATTTGGTGCAGCTAGGCTTTGCCTGCCTTGATGAGTTCGTTCCGGCGCGAGGCCTGCGTGTGGATGTCATGGGGATGGGCAAAAAAGGGGAGCTCTGGATTGTGGAGTGCAAGTCCTGCCGTGCGGACTTCCAGAGTGATTCCAAATGGCAAAACTACCTGCCGTATTGCGAGCGGTTTTTCTGGGCCGTGGATGCGGATTTCCCTACTGACCTCCTACCCGAAGGGACAGGTCTGATCATAGCAGACGCCTATGATGCCGAAATTGTGCGAATGCCCGACGCGCAAGCTTTGGCCGCGGCCCGCCGCAAGGTCCTGACGCGTGATTTTGCCCGCACTGCGGCGCTGCGTCTCCAGACCCTGCGTGATCCGCGTTTGTAATCAGCGGCGGCGCTTGCCACCCAGATCTTTGGCCGTCTGGATTGCCGACTGGATTTCTTCGAGGATCTCTTCCGCTTCGTCCGGGGTGAAATCCATCGGGATCTCCAGATCGCCCGCTTCGATATAAAGGCGGACCATACCCTGATCTGTCGGCCCGATTTGCAGGCTGGCTTCGATGTCGCGTTCGGTGTTGATACCCATGATCTGCTCCGTTTTCCTGTTGAATATCGCGGGTAAACCCTGTTCGGCCCCGTGGCAAGATAGTGTGAAATTTTTGTTATTCTGCTTCTTGCAATCCCTGTGCGCTAGGGGTAAACGACCCCCAGTGCCGCCTTAGCTCAGTTGGTTAGAGCGCCTGATTGTGGATCAGGAGGTCCCCCGTTCGAGCCGGGGAGGTGGTACCACTCTCATCTTCATTGATGTACGAAAGCGCTCCGTTCGGGCGCTTTTTTCGTTTCAATCCCATATGGTTTGCACATGAAAAAACGCGGCACCCAAAGAGCGCCGCGCCATGTTTTTTCGTCGGGGAAACCGGCTCAAAAGGTGGTTTTGGCCCGGCCCGGAGCGGTCAGGTTGATCGAGTAGGCGTCCTGCCCATGAAGCTCCATATCCATGCCCGCCAATTCCTGTTCCGGAGTCACGCGGAGGTGGTTGCGCGGCATGGGGCCGTAATCGAAGTATTTGGAATTCCCCAGTTTCTTGATGACGTACATCAGGCGTGATGCCAGCCAGAATGTCACCAGAGCCGACAGGAAACCGAACATGCAGATCAACGCGCCATAGAACATCTGGGTGCCGAAAACGATCGGGCCAAGCTCCATGTCTCCGGTTGTCAGGGCAAACATGCCGCCCGCAAACAGTCCGACAGCGCCGTGCACAGGGAAAGCTCCGATGGGGTCGTCAATCTTGAGTTTGAACACAAAGATCACGGCCAGAACATAGACCGCACCCGAGATGACACCGATCAGAACCGCAATAGGCGCAGTGGCCGCATCCGCATTGGCTGTAATCCCTACAAGCCCCGCCAGAGCGCCGTTCATCAGGTCAGAGATGTTGTACTTGTTCTGGGTGACCATAAAGAACGCGAGCACCGAGAACACAGCAGCACAGGGCGCAAGGGTGGTGTTGATGACCACCTGACCGAAGCCGCCGATCAGCTGTTCAAAGATGGCGTTGGCGACCAGATCGGGCTGGTTTTCAGTGGCGCTCAGGTCGATCGAGGCAAGGTCGAACCCACCGGCAAAGGTGCTGCCCGCGTTAAAGCCATACCAACCGATCCAGAGCAGGATGACGCCGAGGGCGCTGATCGGGATGTTGTGGGCTGCGTTGCTGATCGAAGAACCGGCAAAGCGGTAGGAGTCGATCTGCCCTTTGCCATAGTCGAATTCCCCGATTCGAGGCTTGAGCATGATGGCGCCAGCCAGACCCGCGAAACCGCCAAGCCCGTGCACCACGAGCGATCCGGCAAAGTCGTGCAGGATACCGTAGAGCATCCCGTCCGCGTTCCAGACGGTGAAGGCGACGACCGGATAGATCAGGGCGGAGAAAACCGCGCCAAAGAACAGATAGGCATACGGGGCGATCCGGCCTGTGACCGAACCCGAGCAGATCGTAACGCATGTGGCCGCGAAGGCGAAGTTGAAGAACAGCGAGATGTCATCATTCAGGCTCACGATCGGGCCGGGCGAAGTGTTTTCGGTCGTGTGCGCAAATCCCATTTCGCGCATCCAATCCACCAAAATGGAATCTCCGGTAATGATGGGGTAACCGAACCAGTAAAAAAAGATGCCGCAAACGCAGGCATCTACAAAGTTCTTGAAGATATTGTTGATCGCGTTTTTCCGCGACATGCCGCCCGTCTCGAGCATCATGAACCCGGCTTGCATCAGGAAAATCAACACGCCACTGATGAAAACAATAATGTTGATAGTCGAGTAGACCCCAAAAATTAGGGATCGGTCGTAACTGGCTAAATCACCGCCCATGCTTTGTCACCTAATAGTATATGGGCCCAAGTGTAAGTGAAACTTGGGCTCCATTTCGTTCGTGAAAATTTACACTTATCGGATTAGCGGTGAGGTTGATTGATCGTCAAGGTTGAAAGGTCTAAATGATGATTTCATGACATCTGATTGCAGAATTGACGCAATCCGCATGCATTAATTGTAGGTATAGATTACAATAAGTGTCAAAATGATATTTTGCGTCCTGAGGAATATCGATTCTGGACCGCAGAAAGTCGCAGGCAATAGGCATTATAAACGGAATATGAGTGCCAAATATGCTTTAAATTGTGAGACTCTCTTACATTGCCCGATTATTGGGCGATACTTATCTGGAGAGTTTGTGTCAGCGCGCCCGTGATTTGATCGTAGATCAGGATCTCTTGCTGGTCGGTGACGATTGCAATCCAGCCCTTGCCTTGTGTAACTGCGCTGATGGTTGATCCCGCGGGTAGCTCCAGTGTTTCTGGCAAAACCGGCGCCGGATCAGGGAAACGAAACACAATGACCAGCGCGATGGCGATCATACCTGCCATCATCACCACGGTCAGAGCCGTCACAAGGCGGCGCAGGAACAGGGCGTCCGGGGGCGTCTGGTCAGAAGGAAGCGACATGGGCGAGACCTTGGTTACCGTCATCATCGCGGCAGATCCGCCGCTCCGACTGGATAAAGCTTTGGCGCGTGATGTGCCAGAGGAAGCGTCCCTGTCGCGCACGCGGCTCGCGAAACTGATCGCAGAGGGCAAGGTGTCGCGCGGGGCAGAGGTCTTGACCGATCCCAAAGCCAAGGTTGCCGAGGATGACGAGATCACCATTCAGGTCGAGGCTGCCACTGACGTCGATACCGTGGCCGAGGATATCCCGCTGGAGATCATCTACGAAGACGACGATCTGATCGTGGTGATGATGGCAGGTATGATCACCATCGCGCTGGTCATTGTGTTTCGTTTCCCTGATCCGGCGCCGGTTTTGCCAGAAAC
>CAXQKF010000257.1:0-2836 GCA_964224285.1 Donghicola sp.
CGCAAGCCCAAATGCGGCAACTGCATCATCCGCGACCTCTGCCAATTCGAGGACAAGGTCCTCTGATCCAAAGGAACTGACCCGTGAAAAAATACCAGATTGTCGGTATCGGCAACGCAATCGTCGATGTGCTGACCCAGTCCGACGACACTTTCCTCGAGATGATGGACATCGAAAAGGGCATCATGCAACTGGTCGAGCGCGAGCGCGCCGAACTGCTGTACGCCTCGATGAAGGAACGCACCCAGGCGCCCGGCGGATCGGTTGCAAACACCATCGCAGGGGCGGGAAAACTAGGCCTGCGGGCGGCGTTTATCGGCCGCGTGCGGGATGACGCCTTGGGCCGGTTCTACGCGCAGGAAATGGAAACCGGTGGCACCGACTTCGTGAACGCGCCCGTCGCGGGGGGCGAGCTGCCCACCTCGCGCAGCATGATCTTTGTCTCGCCCGATGGCGAGCGGTCGATGAACACCTACCTCGGTATCTCCGCCGAAGTCGGCCCCGAGGACGTGGATGAAGCGGTGGTCGCGGACACCGAGATCCTGTTTCTCGAAGGCTACCTGTTCGACAAACCCAAGGGCAAAGAGGCGTTCCAACGTGCCGCGAAACTCTGCCAAGCGGCAGGCGGCAAAGCGGGCATCGCGATCTCTGACCCCTTCTGCGTAAACCGCCACCGCGAAGATTTCCAGCGTCTGATCGGGGAGCTCGACTTTGTTATCGGCAACGAGGCCGAGATCAAAGCCCTCTACGAAGACGAAGACCTCGACACCGCTCTGTCCCGCGTCGCGGCCAAGAACCCGCTGGTTGTCTGCACCCGTTCGGGCGATGGCGTCAGCATTCTGCAGGGTGACACCCGCGTTGACGTCCCTGTCGAAAAAGTCACCCCCGTCGATGCAACCGGCGCTGGCGACCAGTTCGCGGCCGGCTTCCTATTTGGCCTCGCCACTGGCGCAACTCTAGCCACTTCGGGCCGCATGGGCTGCATCGCCGCCCGCGAAGTCATCGGCCACATGGGGCCCCGCCCCAAAGCCGACCTCCGCGCCCTGTTCCGCCGCGAAGGCGTCCTGAGCTAACGCTCCTCTTTCTTGGGATAAATACCCCCGCCGGAGGCTTCGGAACATCGACGCCGAGCCACCGTTGGGGAAGCGAGATCAGCTCGCCTTCAGCGCAGCCAGGAACTTGTCCAGTTCCTCATAGGGGACGGACCAGTCGCAGACAAAGCGGGTCAGCAGCATCTCGTCCGCCGCGCCGTGGTCGCGGTTGCCCCAGTTGTTGAATGCCACGCCAGCCTCGGCCAGCCCTTGCAGGACACTGCGGGGCAGCTTGGGGAACAGCATGTTCGCGCGGGGGGCATAGGGCCATTGGATGCGGGCGTCCATGCACATGGCTTCGGCCAGATATTGGCCACGAGCGTTGGCCGCTGCGCCGAGTTGGCGCCAGAGGTCGTTGCGGACGAACCCCAGCATTTGCGCCGCCAGGAAGCGGTTCTTGGAGAACAGATGGCCTGCCCGCTTGCGCCGCGCGGCAAAGCCGCGGGCGCGGTCGGGGTTGAAGAAGATGACCGCTTCGACGCCCATGCAGCCCGCTTTGGTCCCGCCAAATGTCACCACGTCCACGCCCGATTGCCATGTCATCTCGGCGGCCGAAACCTCTAGGGCGGCGCAGGCATTCGCGAAACGGGCGCCGTCCAGATGCAGGGGCAGGCCCGCTGCGTGGGTGATCGTGGCCAGCGACTGGATGCGGTCCAACTCGTAGAGCTGGCCGCGTTCGGTCAGGGACGTGATGCTGACCGCGCCGGGTTGGGCCGCGTGGACGCCGCCTTCGTTCAGTTCGGTGATCATCGCGCCCAAGGCGTCGGGGTCCATCAGGTCGCCTTCGCCCACCAGATAAGTCTTGCCCACACCGTAAAATTCCGGCGCGCCGCATTCGTCTTCGTGGATGTGAGCGAGGCCCGAGCACAGCACGGACTCGTAGGGCTGGCAGAGGGTCGACAGGGCCAGTGCATTGGCTGACGTGCCCGTGGGCACAAAGAACACCTCGGCCTGCGGGGCCTCGAACAGCTCTTGGATCGCGGTGATGGCGCGGGCCGTGTAGGGGTCGTTGCCGTAGGGCAGCGCGTAGCCCTGATTGGCCTCTGTCAGCGCCTCCATGATCTGGGGATGGATGGGGCCGGTGTTGTCAGAGGCTAGGTACATCAGATCGGTTCCTCGATAATATAGTCTTCCCAGTCCTCTTCATCGACTTCGAATTCGGGGACTGTCCACCCTTGCACCGACACACCTGCGTCGTGAACCGATTGCGGTGTTCCGGTCAGCAAGGGGTGCCATGCAGGCAGGGGGCTTTTTTGCCAGAGCAGGCGATATGCGCAGGTCTCGGGCATCCAGTAGGCGTGTTGGTCCAGCGTGTCCGGTTTCAGCACGATGCACTCGGGTACGAACTGGTGGCGGATCGGATACTGGCTACAGCGGCAGGTCTGATCGTCCAGAAGGCGGCAAGCGACCTTGGTCAGAGCGACCTCGCCCGTGTCCGGATCTTCGAGCTTGTTCAGGCAGCACTTGCCGCAGCCATCGCACAGGGCTTCCCATTCCGTGTCGGTCAGCTTGTCCAGTGCAAAGCGTTCCCAGAAGCGGGAGCGGATTTTCTTGCGGTTGATCGGGTCTTTCATAGGGCGGCCAAGATTTCGCGCGCCTTGGCGCTGTCCGCATCCATCTGGGTAATCAGAGCATCCAGACCGTCGAACTTTAGCTCGGGACGCAGGTATTCCACGAGTCCGACGGACAGATGCGTGCCGTAGAGATCACCTTTGAAGTCAAAGATAAAGGTCTCGAGGTTGGGG
>CAXQKF010000258.1:0-2833 GCA_964224285.1 Donghicola sp.
CGATGGCATCACGTGGCCGATCAGCCCTTGGCAATTTAGGGACAACGCGACAGAAAAAGCGATTGCGGGCGTGTGATCCGATGGCCGCTTTGGTCCGAGGCTGTGTGGAAACTCTGTTCCGTGATAAACTTCTGCGAGGTCGCGGGAGACTAGGATGGCGGGCTTCATCGAAGGGATAGACCGGGAACAGGTCACGTTTTTCCCAGATCGTCTTGAGGACTGGATCAGCGAGGATCACCTGGTCCGTGTCGTCGACATCTTCGTCGAAGAGCTTGATCTTCCATCGCTCGGCTTCGAGCGTTGTTTGCCCGCCCGCACCGGACGCCTGGGCTATCACCCATCCGTTTTGCTGAAGCTCTTCATCTCCGGCTATCTGAACCGCATTCCCTCCAGTCGTCGCCTGGAACTGGAAGCAGGTCGCAATGTCGAGCTGATGTGGCTGACCGGTCGCCTGGTGCCAGACCACAAGACCATCGCCGATTTCAGGCGCGATAACGGGGCGGCGATCCGAAGAACCTGTGCGCAGTTCGTTGAGCTGTGCCGGCGGATCAAGGTGCTGAAGGGCGATTGCGTGGCGATCGACGGAAGCAAGTTCAAGGCGGTGAATAACCGGGATCGCAACTTTACGAAGAGCAAAATTGCCAGCCGCCTCACGCATCTTGAGGCCGACGTTGAGCGCTATATCAACGAGATAGTCCGCATCGACCGCCAGGAACAGGGCGAGGCACAGGCTGACAAGGTCGCCCATCTCGCCCGCCGGTATGGCCGCATCCGGCAGGAGATCGCGCGGCTGAAGGCTATGAAGGAGGCCTTGGCCGATGCGCCCGACGGTCAGATCTCCCTGACTGATCCCGATGCCCGGGCCATGGCGACCCGCGCCCGGCACAGCGGCATGGTCGGTTACAATGTCCAGACGGCGGTCGATACCGAGACACATCTGATTGTGGCGCATGAGGTGACCAACCAGGGCTTTGATCGTGAGCAACTCAGCCCGATGGCGGTGGCTGCCAAAGAAGCCCTTCAGCGCGATGACCTGCATGCCATTGCCGACAAGGGGTATTTCAGTGGCTCCCAGATCCTGGCCTGCCATCAGGCGGGGGTCACCACGACCGTGCCGCGCTCCGAGACATCAGGCAACCGCGGCAAGGGCATGTATGTGAAGGCCGACTTTGCCTATGATCCGGCCCGCGATGTCTATGTCTGTCCGGCGGGCGAAGAGCTGACCTACCGCTATACGCGCGAAGAAGATGGGCTGCGGGTCGGTCGCTACTGGACGAATGAATGCCAGAGCTGTCCGGTTCGTCACCGCTGCACTGCCGGCAAGGAACGTCGCATCACTCGGTGGGAGCAAGAGCATCTGGTCGATGCGATGCGCAAAAGGCTGAGTGGACAGGCAGATCCGATGACCCTGCGCCGCTGCACTGTGGAACACCCGTTCGGCACCCTGAAAGCCTGGATGGGTCACACCCATTTCCTGACGCGGAGGCTGAAGAACGTCCGCACCGAGATGGCGCTGAATGTTCTTGCCTACAACATCAAGCGGATGGCCGCTTTGATCGGCATTCGGAGCCTGATACGGGCCATTGCAACCTGACCGGGGGCTGTCGCGCCCCAGACGCAGACGTCACGCCCTGCCTGCTTGGGTTTTGACGAGACGTCAAGCGCGCAAAGGGTGTCGGGGACGGCTGAAAACGAGCAATCGGGACAACCGGCGGCCGACAGTACCTGTCAGCCAGTTTCCACACAGCCTCGGCCCATAAGAATGTTGTGACCCTTTCTGCCTTTGGTTTTTTGATCAAAAGGGCTAAGTACAGCGCGGGATGCGAATCCCGCGTAAATCGGCGTGCCAAGGCTTGTGACCCCGTGGCACTTCTCATATATGCCGATGTCCTGTGCTGATGCGCCAACCGGAAGGCAGAGACATGATCCAGACGCCCTATTACCTGATCGACAAATCGCGCCTTTTGCCGAACATGGAAAAGATTGCGTGGCTGCGTGAACATTCGGGCGCCAAGGCTCTGCTGGCGCTGAAGTGCTTTGCCACATGGTCCGTGTTCGACATGATGAGCGAATATATGGACGGCACGACCTCCAGTTCGCTGTTCGAGGTCAAACTGGGCCGCGAGAAGTTTCCGGGCGAAACACATGCCTATTCGGTGGCGTGGTCGGATCATGAAATCGACGAAGTGCTGGCCAGTTCGGACAAGATCATTTTCAACACCGTTGGCCAGCTGTCCCATTTCGAGGAAGTCAGCCGCAGCCATACACGCGGTTTGCGCGTGAACCCCGGTGTGTCGACCAGCGGCTTTGATCTGGCGGATCCGTCGCGCCCGTTCAGTCGCCTTGGAGAGCATGATCCTGCGAACATCGAGCCCGTGGTCGACCTGATCAGCGGCTTCATGTTCCACAACAACTGCGAGAACGCGGATTTCGACCGCTTTGACGCGATGCTGAATGGCATCGAGCAGCGTTTTGGCTACCTGATCCGCCAGATGGAATGGATCAGTCTTGGCGGCGGCATCCATTTCACCGGAGAAGGCTATCCGCTGGACAAACTGGCAGAGCGTCTGAAACGCTTTGGCGACCAGAACGAAGTGCAGGTCTATCTGGAACCCGGCGAGGCCGCGAGCACCAAATCCACCACGCTTGAGGTCACCGTTCTGGACACCCTGTTCAACGGCAAAAATCTGGCCATTGTGGACAGCAGCATCGAGGCACATATGCTGGACCTGCTGATCTACCGCGAAAGCGCGCGGATGGAGCAGTCTGGCGATCAAGAATGGATGGTCTGCGGCAAGTCCTGTCTGGCCGGTGACATTTTCGGTAAATTCAG
>CAXQKF010000259.1:0-5207 GCA_964224285.1 Donghicola sp.
GCCGGGGCCATGCCGCCGCGGGTGATGGCGACCACGGCCTTCCAGGCCCCATTGTCGGGCCCGTGGCCATCCAGGCGCCAGGCAAGCGCGCGGCTGTCACGATGGATCTGGTCCCAGCTGACGTGGAAGCCTTTTTCATGGGGCAGAAGGTCCGACATGGCGTTTCCTTTTTGACTGCGGTTCGTTGGCGGTTCGTTGGTGGCCGGGTCCCGGCGCGAAGTGATGTGGTCCGGGCCCGGTCAGCCCAGGGCGATCTTCAGCCCGAAAATCCCCATGAGCGTGCCGAAGCAGCGGTCGATCCAGGCCTTGGCCCGCAGGTAGAGCGAGCGCGGACGCGACAGGGAAAACAGGCGCGCGACAAGGATATACCACAGGGTTTCATTGAGAAAGATCACCGCGATCAGCCCGGCGAGCGTGGGAATGGGCGCATCCGCCGGAACCAGCCCGACAAAGACGGCGCCGAAGAAGACGGCGGGTTTCGGGTTGGCGGCAAAGGTCAGGAAGCCATAGCGCAAAGCGCGGCGTGGTGTCATCCGCGCCAGGCCGCCCTGGGCAAAGTCCAGGGGTTCCTTGGCGTGACGCCACATCTGGATGCCGATCCAGACCAGGAAGGCCCCGCCGATCAGTTTGAGCGCAGTGAAAAGCGACGGCACCAGTTCAAACAGCAACGCCAGCCCCGCCAGCGCCGCCGAAGCCCAGAGCACCGCGCCCAGACCAAATCCCACGGCCAGCGCCACGGAGGTCCGGAACCCTTCGGTGATGGCGGTGCGGATGCAGACCACGAAGGAAGGTCCCGGCGACATGGCCGCCAGGAGATGGATCACCGCGATGGACAGGAAGGCGCCCGCTGTCACGGGTCAGCTTTTTTCGATATCGGGGGCGTCGACGGCCTTCATGCCGACCACGTGATAGCCCGCGTCCACATGCAGGTTCTCGCCGGTCACGCCGCTGCCCAGGTCGGACAGCAGGTAAAGCGCGGATTTGCCCACGTCGTCGATGGTCACGTTGCGGCGCAGGGGCGAATTGTATTCGTTCCACTTCAGGATATAGCGGAAGTCGCCGATGCCCGAGGCGGCCAGGGTCTTGATCGGACCGGCGCTGATGGCGTTGACGCGGATGTTGTCCTTGCCCAGGTCCTCGGCCATGTATTTGACCGATGCCTCAAGCGCGGCCTTGGCGACACCCATGACGTTGTAATGCGGCATGACCTGTTCGGCACCGTAGTAGGTGAGCGTCAGCATCGAGCCGCCATCGGTCATCAGCTTCTCGGCGCGCTGTGCGACAGCCGTGAAGGAATAGACCGAGACATCCATCGTCATGGCAAAGTTGCCGCGCGAGGTGTCGATGTAACGTCCGCGCAGTTCGTTTTTGTCGGAAAAGCCGATGGCATGGACCAGGAAGTCGATCTTGCCCCAGGTTTTCTCGATCTCGGCAAAGGCCGCGTCGATCGAGGCTTCGTCCGAGACGTCGCAATCGATCAGCGTCTTGACGCCCAGCTGGTCGGCCAGCGGCACGACGCGTTTCTTGAACTGATCGCCCATGTAGGAGAAGGCCATTTCGGCACCCGCGTCGGCGCAGGCCTTGGCGATCCCCCATGCGATGGATTTGTCGTTTGCAAGGCCCATGATCAGCCCGCGCTTGCCTGCAAGCAGTTGATTTGACATCGTGCCAATCCCGCCCATTGATTAACCGTCAGGTTCCTTTAGGCGATCGGAACCGGCGCTTCAAGTCCGGCGGGGCCGGCATCCAGTGACGAAAGGCAAGAAGATGAGCGACAGAACAGGGATTTTTGCAGGCGACGACCCCTTTGCCATCGCGCGGTCCTGGCTGGCCGAGGCCGAGGATACCGAAACCAATGATCCCAATGCCATCGCCCTGTCCACGGTTGACACAAATGGAATGCCGAATGTTCGAATGGTGCTCTTGAAAGACATCGAAGACGATGGTTTTGTCTTTTTCACAAATTACGGAAGTGTCAAAGCTTCGGAAATCGATGCAACGGGCCGGGCAGCCTTTGTTCTACATTGGAAATCGCTCAGACGTCAGATCCGGGTTCGCGGTATTGTTCGCCGCGAAGACGGAGAGAAGGCCGATACCTATTATCGGTCCCGTTCGCTGAAATCCCGTCTGGGGGCCTGGGCGTCGCGGCAATCGCAGCCCCTGTCTTCGCGGACGGCATTGATGGCCGAGGTGGCAAAGGTCACCGCCCAGCAGGGCACCGACCCGGCGCGACCGGAATTTTGGGGGGGGTATCACATCGCCCCTCTGGAAATCGAATTCTGGGCCGATGGCGCCTTTCGGTTGCACGATCGTTTCCGCTGGACGCGGGACGAGGTTGGAACCGAATGGCATGTCGTGCGCTTGAATCCGTAGGGTTGACGCCTTGGTTAACTGTCAACTCTCTGGAAACACTACCTTCTATACATAAGGGGGGGTGTGATCTGAGTTTATTGTTATGTAGAAAACACGATAAATTCACGCGGGGATGCAAGTGGACACCTTCAATAACGAAACCCGCAGGATAGACGGTATTGTTAAATGGTTTGATCCGGGTCGAGGCTTTGGATTTGTCGTTTCCGAGGAGGGCGGACCGGATATTCTGCTGCACGCAAACGTGCTGCGCAACTTTGGACAAAGCTCGGTCGCGGACGGGGCGAAAATCACCATCGAGGTGCAGACCACGCAACGGGGCGTGCAGGCCGTCGAGGTCGTTTCCGTCGAATCGCTTGCTGCAACGGACGCACCGGGGCTTGAGGATTTCCAATCGCTCACGCCCGAAGAAATTCGCAAATCTCCGCTCCAGCCTGCACGGGTAAAGTGGTTTAACAAAGAAAAAGGTTTCGGCTTTGCCAATGTCTTTGGCAGCGACGAAGATATCTTTGTTCATATCGAGGTGCTGCGCGCCTCGGGCCTGGCGGACCTGCAACCGGGCGAGGCGGTGTCGCTTCGCATGATCGATGGCCGCCGCGGCAAGATGGCATCAGAGGTCACCACATGGGAAGCAGCGCTGCGCGTGCCGCAAACGGAAAACGTCTGACAACTGACAATCGGCGGGCAGGGGCCTTTGGTCCCGTCCGCGGCTATCGTTCCTTTCTTCGAAACAGTGTGACGGGTTTTGCCCTGTCGGCCGTGCTGGCCGGCGGTGCGTTTGCGCAGTGTCGCGACGACCGGGTCGAGCTGCGCGGAGACTGGGGGCGCGCCGGCTTCACGGTCGAGATCGCCGATGACTCGGGCGAGAGGGCCCAGGGCCTGATGTATCGGGACGCGATGTCCTCGGGGGCGGGGATGCTGTTCATCTATCCCCGGCCCCAGGCGGCGATCGCCTTCTGGATGCGCAACACACGCATCCCGCTAGACATCATCTACATGGATGCGCAGGGCGTGGTGCAAAGCATTGCCCATGATGCGGTGCCTTACGATGAAACGCCGCTGCCGGGCGGGGCGGGCATTCAATATGTGCTCGAGATCAATGGCGGGCTGGCGCGGCGTCTGGGGATTGCTCCGGGCACCCAGCTGCGCCATCCCGCGATCACCACGCCGGCCTGGTCCTGCGACGAATAATCAGCGCTTAGTGCTTTCCTTTGCCTGCGGCATTGGGTAAGGACGCGTCACGGTCCGGGGCGTAGCGCAGTCTGGTAGCGCACCTGTTTTGGGTACAGGGGGTCGTGAGTTCGAATCTCGCCGCCCCGACCAGTTCCTTCCATCACAGATGTTGTGGCCCATCTTGGGATCCGCTGCCGTATGGTCCCTACGTGTGGTATGCGCAAAGCCGGCGTTACAATATATGTGGTGTCTGTTTGGTGGGCGATTCTGTGTTTTGCCGGTGACACAACCCTTCGGCGAACGCGTGGTTAACGATCTTTAACCTATCCACAGCTGTGAGCAATTTGGCGGCGATCGGTGGAATGTTGCTGATATTCAAACGCTTCTTCGGACTTCCTGTACCAGCCTCTCAAAGTTGATTCTGTGCAGAACAGCGTCAAGCAAACTTTGTCACGAAATCTCGTTGACGCGGTGTGCGCACATACCGCAAATTGTGGGGGCCGGAAGGATCACACACCAAATCTAGGTGTCGCTTTCAGGCAAAGGGACAGAGACGAACCAAAGCCACACAAACTGGCGAATGGCGGGCCCCGAAGGGGCGCGACTGGCAATCCCTTGCCTTGTGATCCTCCTCCGGCACGAGTTGAGCCCCATAGGGGGGCACGCGTGAAGCAAAAGCGATCAGGGGCTGTTTCATCATGAAGATCGAGCGCAAGTTTACCAAGTCCGGACAGGATGCCTATGCAGGGGTCGAATTCACGACCACGTCCTCGGAAATCCGAAACCCGGACGGGACCATTGTGTTCAAACTGGACGACTGCGAAGTCCCCGCAAGCTGGAGCCAGGTCGCCAGCGACGTGATCGCGCAGAAATACTTCCGCAAGGCGGGCGTGCCCTCCCGTCTGAAAAAGGTGAAGGAAAAGGGCGTTCCTGAATTCCTGTGGCGCTCTGTTGCCGACGGTGATGATGTCGAGATCGGCGGCGAAACCTCGGCCCGCCAGGTCTTTGACCGTCTGGCCGGCGCCTGGGCCTACTGGGGCTGGAAGGGCGGCTATTTCTCCTCGGAAGAGGACGCATCCGCTTATTATGACGAGATGCGCTACATGCTCGCGACACAGCGCGCTGCGCCGAACTCGCCCCAGTGGTTCAACACCGGCCTGCATTGGGCCTATGGCATCGATGGTCCCAGCCAGGGCCACTATTACGTCGACCACAAGACCGGCAAGCTGACGAAATCCAAGTCGGCCTATGAACATCCGCAGCCGCATGCCTGCTTCATCCAGTCGGTCGGCGACGACCTGGTTGGCGAAGGCGGCATCATGGATCTCTGGGTCCGCGAAGCCCGTCTGTTCAAGTATGGCTCGGGCACCGGCACCAACTTCTCGTCGCTGCGGGCTGCGGGCGAAAAACTGTCCGGCGGCGGCAAATCCTCGGGGTTGATGGGTTTCCTCAAGATCGGTGACCGGGCGGCCGGCGCGATCAAGTCGGGCGGCACCACACGCCGCGCGGCCAAGATGGTCATCGTCGACGCCGATCACCCGGACATCCAGGAATACATCAACTGGAAAGTGAAAGAAGAACAGAAGGTTGCAAGCATCGTCGCCGGGTCGAAGATGCACGAAAAGCAGCTGAACGCGATCTTCTCGGCGATCCGCACCTGGGAC
>CAXQKF010000260.1:0-8870 GCA_964224285.1 Donghicola sp.
CACCGCCTGATGGACGTCAGCGAACCCTACATGATGCTGTCGGGCTATCGCAGCCCCCAAACCAATAACATGCTGCGGTCGCGCTCTTCGGGCGTTGCCAAGAACTCTCTCCACATGCGCGGCCAAGCGGCCGACCTGCGCCTCGCATCGCGCTCGGTCAGCCAGATGGCCAAAGCGGCTTCGGCTTGCAACGCAGGTGGCGTTGGCAAATACAGCCGGTCGAACTTTGTGCACATGGACTGCGGTCAGGTTCGCAACTGGGGCAGCTAAGGCCCCGCAAAACCAAGTCTGCCAAGACGATGAAGCCGCCCAATGAGGCGGCTTTTTTCATTTTCCCGTGACCACCCCCCGCGGACCGTCACAATAGCTTTGTCTTCCTGTCACAAATGCTAGGCTCTTCTCAGATAAGCGTTTTTTATTCCGATTATTGCGTCCGAAAAGAGGTTTACATGAAGATCGCGGTTCTTGGCGGAGACGGCTTTGTAGGTTGGCCCACTGTCTTGCATCTGTCCGATTTGGGACACGACGTACACATCATCGACAACCTGTCGCGCCGCTGGATCGACACCGAACTGGGTGTCCAGTCCCTGACCCCGATGGACTCCATTCAGGAACGGTGCCGCATCTGGAAAGAGGTCACTGGCAAAACCCTGCGCTTCCACCTGCTGGATCTGGCCAAGGAATACGAGCGCCTGAAATCCTGGCTGGTCGAGAACAAGCCCGACGCCATCATCCACTTTGCCGAACAGCGCGCCGCACCCTATTCGATGAAGACCGACCGCCACAAGGTCTACACGGTCAACAACAATGTAAGTGCGACCCATAACCTATTGGCCGCGGTCGTAGAATCCGGCATCGACCCGCATATCGTGCACCTTGGCACCATGGGCGTGTACGGCTATTCCAGCGTCGGCGCCGCGATCCCCGAAGGCTATCTGGATGTCGAGATCGAGAACCTCGAGGGCGAGAAAAAGGGTCTGGAGATCCTCTATCCCACCAAGCCCGGCTCGGTTTACCACATGACCAAATCGCTGGATCAGATCCTGTTCCAGTTCTACGCACAGAACGACGGGCTGCGGATCACCGACCTGCATCAGGGCATCGTTTGGGGCACCCACACCGAACAAACCCGCCGCGACGAGCAGCTGATCAACCGTTTCGACTATGACGGCGACTACGGCACCGTTCTGAACCGCTTCCTGATCCAAGCGGCGATTGGTTACCCGCTGACCGTCCACGGCACCGGCGGCCAGACCCGCGCGTTCATCCACATTCAGGACTCCGTGCGTTGTATCGAACTGGCGCTGTCTGATGCGCCCCAGCGTGGCGATCGGGTCAAGATTTTCAACCAGATGACGGAAACCCACCGTGTCCGCGATCTGGCGGCTCTGATTTCGAAACTCACCGGCGCCGAGGTGATGAACCTGCCGAACCCGCGCAAGGAAGCCCCCGAAAACGACCTGATCGTCCAGAACGACCAGTTCCTCGCGCTGGGTCTGAATCCCATCACTCTAGAAGACGGCCTCTTGGCCGAAGTCGTCGAAGTGGCCAAGAAATACGCCCACCGGATCGACCGCAGCCGCGTGCCTGCGGTCTCGGCCTGGACCAAGGACATCGCCGCCACGGTCAACCACGACCCCGAAGGCAAAGCGCTCAAATCGGTCGGCTAGGAATGGACGGACTGACTGCCTCGGGCCCTGCCCGTTCCAAGACGGCTTTTGTGACACTCGTCACCAATTCTGACTACGCCATGGGCGCGACGGCCCTGTTGCAATCTCTGGTCTGGACCGGAACAGAGGCCGATCTGGTCGTCATGTACACAGGCGGGGTCGCACCCAGCGACCTTGGCCCGCTGGAACGCTTGGGGGCGCGGCTGATCGAAGTCGCGCTCTTGCCCACGTCGGACGGGTTCAACGAACGCCATGCACGCCGGAACCTGCACGGCGCCGCGCCCTTTACCAAAGGTGAAAAGCCCAGCTTTCACACACCCTTGGACAACTTTGCCAAACTGCGTCTGTGGCAGATGACCGAATACAGCTCGGTGGTCTTTCTGGATGCGGATACGCTGGTTCTGCGCAATATCGACACCCTGTTCGACTACCCGCAGTTCTGCGCCGCTCCGAATGTCTATGAAAGTCTGGCCGATTTTCACCGGATGAACAGCGGCGTTTTCACCGCCCGTCCGTCACAGCAGACCTTCGACGCAATGCTGGGGCAGCTCGACCAGCCAGAGGCCTTCTGGCGCCGTACCGACCAGACATTTCTGGAACACTACTTTCCCGATTGGCATGGTTTACCAGTGACTTACAACATGCTCCAATACGTGTGGTTTAATATGCCGCAACTCTGGCGCTGGTCTTCGGTCAAGGTGTTGCACTACCAATATGAAAAACCATGGCAGGACCCGCACCCCAAGGCCGGACAGTTGGCGCCCCTGATCACTCTTTGGCACCAATATCTGGAGGGCAAAGCGGCCCCTGATCTGGACGGTCTGGAGAACCCTTGAATGAAAATAGCTGTCACCGGCGCTTCGGGATACCTTGGTCACTTTGTTTTAAACGGCCTCAAGCGCGCGGGACACGATGTGTTGGCACTCAGCCGGCAACCCTGTTCTTCTCATGATCACGTGGAATACCAGCTCGGGGATGCGCCCGACATCGCGGGGATGGACGCAGTGGTGCACTGCGCCTTCAGCCATGTTCCGGGCAAATACCGCGGCGGCGAAGGCGACGATCCCGACGGGTTCCGGATGCTGAACGTGGACGGGTCGATCACCCTGTTTCAGGCCGCCAAAGCCCAAGGGATCGACCGACTGGTATTTCTGTCATCGCGCGCGGTCTATGGTCCTCGGGACGGAATTTTGCGCGAAGACACGCCCTGTGCGCCCGACACCCTCTATGGCCAGATCAAATGGGAGGCCGAAGCCGCGTTGCTGGGACTTGCCGATGCGGGGTTCCACCCGACGACCCTGCGGGCAACCGGCATCTACGGGGCGGCATACCCCCAAGGCTGGCACAAATGGCGGGGCCTGTTCGAGGATTTCGAAAAGGGCACCACCCTTGCCCCGCGCCAAGGAACCGAGGTCCATGGTGACGATATGGCCGACGCAATCAACCTGATCCTGACCGCCAAGAAGCCGCCCAAAATCGCGAACCTGTCGGATATCCTGCTGGACCGACGCGACCTACTGGCGGAGTACGCCAACCTGCGCGGTCAAACCCGTCCGCTGCCCGAACCCGCTACCGAAACCCCGAATGTCATGACCTGCGAGGTGCTGCGGAACATGGGCTGGCAACCGGGTGGGCGTGCACGGCTGACCAAATTTCTCAGCAGCCTCTGACCCCAAAAGAAAAAGCGCCCCGAAGGGCGCTTTCCTAGATTTCGCGGAACCGTTTGGCGTCTTTGGCGCTCCACCGGACTTCGATGTCGTAGCCGGTTTCGGTCTGGGTTTCCTGTAGAACAACCCCCCGCTGGAACAACCATGCCCGCTCTTTGCCTTGCGAGAAGGTCAGGGAAATGACTTCCTCCCAACGGCCCCCTTCGAGGCGCTCGGACACCAGTTCGAGCAGACGATCCATGCCCGTCCCCTCAAGCGCGGAGAGAACCAGAACGTCATCAGAACGATCTGCCGTATTTTCAAGCGTGACACGGCGTTCCTCGTCGACGCGGTCGATTTTGTTCCAGACCTCGATCATCGGCGTCGAATCATTCACGCCGAGGGTGTCCAGAATCTCGCGCACGTCGGCGGCTTGCTCTTCGGTTTCTTCGTGACTGATATCCCGCACGTGCAGGATCAGATGGGCACTCAGAACTTCCTCAAGGGTCGCGCGGAACGCGGCAACCAGTTCGGTCGGCAGGTCACTGATGAAACCCACGGTATCGGATAGGATAACCTCGGGCCCCTCGGGCAGTTTGACGCCGCGCATGGTCGGGTCGAGCGTGGCAAAGAGCATATCCTTGGCCAGCACGTCCGCACCGGTCAAACGGTTGAACAGCGTCGACTTGCCCGCGTTGGTATAGCCCACCAGCGCGACGATCGGGAACGGCACCTTTGCGCGGGCGGCGCGGTGCAGGTTGCGGGTCTTGACGACCTTGTCCAGCTGCCGGCGCAAACGCACAAGTTGTTCATCAATCGCACGGCGGTCCGCCTCGATCTGGGTTTCACCGGGACCACCGACAAAGCCCAATCCGCCCCGCTGACGTTCAAGGTGGGTCCAGGCCCGCACCAAACGCGTCCGCTGATAGGACAGCGCGGCCATCTCGACCTGCAACACGCCCTCTCGGGTGGCAGCCCTATCAGAGAAGATTTCGAGGATTAGACCCGTGCGGTCCAACACCTTGCACTTCCACTCTTTTTCAAGGTTACGCTGCTGGATCGGGCTAACGGGACCGTCAATCAGAACCAGTTCGGCCTCTAGCTCGTGGATGCGTTCTTTCAATTCCTGGATTTTACCGGAACCGAAGAGCATCCCCGGATGCGGGCGCGGCAGGCGCACAACAGATGACCCCACCACCTCTAGGTGTGGCAGGGCTGCGGCCAGTGCTACGGCCTCTTCGAGGGCGGGACCAGCGTCCCGCCGTTGACTATCACTACGGATGTCAGGATGCAGAACTAACGCGCGGGTTAGCTCGGTCTTTGTTTCGGTCAAGTGTCGCCGTCACCGTCGTAAAGGTTCAGCGGTTGCGCCGGCATGATCGTCGAAATCGCATGCTTGTAAACAAGCTGGGATTGGCCATCGCGGCGCAAGAGAACACAGAAGTTATCGAACCAAGTAATAACGCCCTGCAGTTTAACCCCGTTGATCAGGAAAATCGTGACCGGGATCTTGGTCTTCCGGACGTGGTTTAGGAATGCGTCCTGCAGGTTTTGCTTATCGGAAGCCATTGTATTTTTGCCTTTATTCTTGCCAATGCGGCTTGGGAAACCCCTTGCTGCCCGTGCAGTATGGAGACGGAAATTATGAGTTTCCAGCCCGAATTTTGATTGAATGAGCGAAATTTGGCAAAGATGTGTCAGTTACGCCAGAAATTCGGGTTAAAAACTGCAATTAAGGCAAGCGCCTCTAACCGTCCGAGTACCATAGCAAAACAGAGGATCAACTTGGCCGAAGGGGCCAGAGTTGCATAGCTGAACGAGGTTTCAGCCGCAGAATGTGCCAGTGGCCCTGTCGTCGAGAGCGCCGCGACCGCGATCACCATCGCCTCTTCGAATGTCACGCCAACTGCCGTGAGCATCGCCATGATCGCCGCAATCGACAGGGCAAAGATCATAAAGAATAGCCACGCCAGATAGGCCCCCTGCTGGTGGATGCGCCGACCGGGCCCACCGATGGCACGGACCGAGGACGGGTGCACCAGCTTTTCCATCTCGCGCAGGCCATGCATGTACAGCGCATAGACCCGCAGCAGCTTGACCCCGCCCGCCGTTGTCGCAACGCCGCCGCCGATGATCGCAAGGCCGACCAGAACGACACCCGGTGCGGGCAGACCCGACCAGCCCCGCGCAGCTTCCCAGTGGACGGACTCGTAGCCGGTGGTGGTCAGGAACGACATCACGGTGAACATCGAGCCCCAGAAGGCATTCACCCCCGCAACCCAGTTCGCCTGTTCGTTCACTTCGATCGCGCCGATCCAGTGGCGCAGGAACAGCAGCGAGGGCACGCAGACAACGATCAGCATCCCGATCTTGAACTCGGGGTCGACCAGCAGACGCTCTGGCCGCGATAGCATCTCGCGAGAGAAGGTCATCCGCGACACCGCAGGGATCAGGAACAGGAACAAGAGCACTTCGCCGCCAACGCCGCTGGACGAATATTCCGCCCCGCCCACCGGAGAAATCCCCGAGGTCGCAAGCGTTCCCATCGCATGACAGAGCGCGACCAAGGGCTGATCTCCGGCGATCAGCAGCATCACCCAGAGCGCCAGCGTCAATGCCGCATACAGAGGGGCCAAGGTGCTGGCCGCTTGCCAGACGCGGCCCGCTTGGGTTTTCTTGCCCATCCCGCGATGGACGACGGACTGGTCGTTGTTGACGGTGCCTGCGCCGGTGATCTCGAACCCGCCTAGGTTCATCGGCGCCAAGGTGGCCGCAGCGACGATCCAGACCAGCAGACCACCCAACCAACCGACCATCGCCCGCCACAGGTGCAGGCTCGGTGAGAGGCTCGCGGGCTGATCAAACAAGGTCGCGCCCGTGGTGGTAAAGCTCGAGACCATCTCGAAATAGGCGTTCAGGAAACTGGTGGTCCGGCTGGCTTCGTGGAACGGGATCGCCATGATCACCGGCAAGAACACAAAGGACACCACCAGTGTCAGCAGCTGGTCCCGCTGGCTATAGGTCTGGTTCCGGCCAGAGATCGCGATCCCGATAAAGGTCGTAATCACAAAGATCAGGATGCCCGCATAGAAAAAGCTGCGGGCAACGTGGAAGTGTTCGCTCACCAATGCGTGCGCCGCCGGCACCAGCATGGCCGCCCCTGCAATCAGGCAGAGGTGGAGCAACAACGGCAGTTGGGAGAGGGCGCGCAGCATCAGACCTAGAAGTAGTCGATCGAGACCTGAAGCAGGCGCTCGACTTCGGGAACGTCTTTGGTCAGGGCAAAGAGTGCAACGATATCGCCTTCTTCGACCACGGTGTCGCCGCGCGGCCGGATGAATTTATCCCCCCGCATGATCCCCCCAAGCAGCACACCTTCGGGGAAATCGATATTGCTGACGTGGGTGCTGGCCATGGGGCTGGTCGATAGAACCTGCGCCTCGATCACCTCGGCCTCGGCATCGCCGATGGAATAGACGTTACGCACACGGCCATGACGGATGTGGCGCAGGATCGAACTCACGGTGGTGGCCCGCGGGTTGATGAAGGCGTCGATCCCCAGCGGCTCGATCATCGGCAGCAAGGTCGGGTCGTTGATCAGCGCGATCGACATCGGGCATCCCAGCGATTTCGCGCGGGTCGCAGCCAGCATGTTGGTCTTGTCGTCGTCCGTCACACACAGCACCGCATCCGCACGCTGGATGTTCGCCTCTTGCAGGATTTCGGCGTCCAGACCGTCCCCGTGCAAAACAATCGTCCGTTCCAGCGCATCTGCGGCTTTCTCGGCCACTTTGCGGTTCTTTTCGATGACCTTCAGACGGATGCGGTTCTTCTGGTTCTCTAGCTCTTTGGCCACGGCCAAGCCGACGTTACCGCCACCGACCAGAACAACACGCTCTTGTTTTCTGGGGGTTTTCCCGAAAATCTCCATGCAGCGGTTCACGTCCTCTTCATAGGCAAAGAGGTAGATCTGATCGCCTGCGAAAATCTGGTCGCCTGCCTCGGGGGCGTACAACGTCCCCTCGCGCCGGATACCAACCACGGTCGCCCGCAGGGTCGAGAACAGGTCGGTCAGCTGCCGCACAGGCGTGTTCAGAACGGGGCAATCTTCGTCGGCGGCGATCCCCAGAAGACGCCCGCGCCCGTCAAAGAACACTTCGGTATCAAAGGTCTCGGGCGCCGACAAACGCTGGAGCGCGGCCGCAGCCACCTCGCGTTCGGGGCTGATCACTACGTCGATCGGCAGGTGTTCCCGGCGGTAAAGGTCTGAATAGATCGCGGTCAGATAGCTTTGTGCCCGCAGGCGCGCGATCTTGCGCGGAATGTCGAACACCGAGTGCGCCACCTGACAGGTGACCATGTTCACCTCGTCCGAATAGGTCGCCGCAATGATCATGTCGGCGTCCCGCGCCCCTGCCCGCTCTAGCACGTCGGGATAGCTGGCAAAGCCCGCAATCCCCTGCACGTCCAGCGTGTCCGTCGCGCGGCGCACGAGGTCCGGATTGTTGTCCACGACCGTTACATCGTTCAGCTCGCCGGACAGATGTCGGGCAATTTGCCAGCCAACCTGACCCGCGCCGCAGATGATCACTTTCATCGCCGGAAGCCTCCTGCTCTTGGACCCTTTCCTTGGCAGTTTGTCGCAGCCTCGTCAATCGGGGCCGCGATCACTCTTCTTCGCTACCGTCGGACTTGCTGCCTGTTTTGGCACCAATTCCCAGCGATTTCAGTTTTCTATGCAGCGCGCTACGCTCCATCCCGACAAACTGCGCCGTCCGGCTGATGTTGCCACCAAAGCGGTTGATTTGCGTCATCAAATATTCGCGTTCGAACGCTTCGCGCGCCTCGCGCAGGGGCAAGGCCGCCAGAGCACCGGACAGAACCACGCGGTCGCCGCCATCCTCGGCCGGTGTGTCAGAGCCCGACACCTCGCCCGCAGTGATCGGCCCGTCCCCATCGCCAAGGATCAGAACACGCTCGATCAGGGTGCGCAGCTGGCGCACGTTCCCCGGCCAGACGTGGGATTGCAGCACCGCTGCGGCCTCGTCGCTGAGGGGGCGTTTGGGCAGGCCCTGCTGGGTGTTCAGCTCTTCGATGAAATGGGCAACCAGCAGCGGCAGATCCTCGCGCCGGTCCGACAGCGCGGGCACAGCCACGGGCACCACATTCAGGCGGTGATAGAGTTCCTCGCGGAAATTGCCTTGGGCGATCTGGTCTTTCAGATCACGTCCGGTCGAGGAAATTACCCGCAGGTCAACGCGCACCTTGTCCGTGCCCCCGACCCGCTGGAACGTCTGATCAACCAGCACACGCAGCATCTTGGACTGGGTACCCAAGGGCATATCCGCCACTTCGTCCAGATAGAGGACACCGCCGTTGGCTTGCTCCAGCAGACCCTTCTCGACGCCGCGATCAGCGTTCTCGCGACCAAAGAGGACAGTCTCCATCTGATCGGGCTGGATCGACGCACAGCTGACGGTGACAAAGGGCGCAGACGCGCGAGATCGGAAGAGCACACGTCTGAACTCCAGTCACCAGTGAGCATCTCGTATGC
>CAXQKF010000261.1:0-7442 GCA_964224285.1 Donghicola sp.
CGGTCGTTCGGGCGATAGCTCTCGCGGCCGATCTTTTCGTTGCGGCGCAGGACGCCTTCGCCACGGCCGATATCGACGATGACGTTGCCGTATTCTTCGCGCTTGACCACACCGTTGATGATGGTGCCCTTGCGGTCGATGAATTCGTCGTACTGACGATCACGCTCTGCTTCGCGGACCTTCTGCAGGATCACCTGCTTGGCCGACTGCGCGGCGATACGGCCCAGTTCAACAGGGGGAATCTCGTCAACGATCTCGTCGCCCACTTTGGGGTCGGCCATGTACTGCTTGGCCTGTGCGACGGTCAGTTCTGCCTGATAGTTCTCGAGCTCTTCATCCTCGACCACGGTGCGGATGCGGGTAAAGGTGGCACGACCGGTCTTGCGATCGATGCTGACACGGATGTCCATCTCGCTGCCGTAGCGCGACTTGGCTGCGCGTGCGAGCGACTCTTCCATCGCTTCGACAACCAGACCGGGGTCGATCATCTTTTCGCGGGCCACAGCCTCGGCAGTTTGCAGCAATTCCAGCTGGTTTGCGGACGTGATTGCCATCTCAGTTCTCCTCAGAGCCGGACTCGGCTGTCTCTTCTTCGATCAGGTCAAATTCGTTTTCATCAACGACACCGGCAGCCTTGCGGGCGCGCAGCATGTCGCGGATCAGGTCGTCAGTCAGGACCAGCTTCGCATCGCTGAGCCAATCAAATTTCAGGCCAATAGTGCCCTCGGAAATCGTAATCAGAACCTCGTCGCCCTCGATGCCCGCCAGAGTACCCTTGAAACGGCGACGGCCATCGATCAGCTCGCTGGTTTCGACCTTTGCCTCGTAGCCTTCGAAGGTATCGAAGTCCTTCAGGCGGGTCAGGGGACGGTCGATACCGGGGCTCGACACTTCCAGAGTGTAGGCTTCGACAATCGGGTCTTCGACGTCCATGACAGCCGACACGGCGGTCGAGATATCTGCGCAGTCATCCACTTCGATGCCGCCATCGGGCTTGTCAGCCATGATTTGCAGCACAGGGGTGTTGCCGCCTTGCAGACGGATGCGCACCAGTTCGAACCCCATATCTTCGATAACGGGGCCGACGATTTCAGCCAGACGCCGGTCGATGGCGGTCTTTGCGATCAGATCGTTGGTCATATCAGCGTGCCTCCGGGCACAAAAAAACGGGCTCGCGGCCCGTCGATCTTTCCCGGTGGAACGTTGTGTTCAACGCGCCGCTGTTAGGCGCCATATACGCCCCCTCGCCTTCAAAAGCAAGAGGGCGCCTGATTCTTAGGTGTAGAACTCGCGATACCACTCGACGAAACGCTTAACCCCTTCTTTCACCGGGGTGCTGGGGGCATAGCCCGTCAGGCTGCTCAGCAGGGTGGTATCGGCCCAAGTCGCGGGCACGTCGCCCGCCTGCATCGGCATGAAATTCTTTTTCGCTTCAACGCCCAAGGCATCCTCGAGCGCAGTGATGAAGTCCATCAGCTGCACCGGCGAGGCGTTTCCGATGTTGACCACGCGCCAAGGGGCAACGGGGCTGAGGCTGTCATGCTCGGCAATGTCGGCTTCAGAGGCGGGACGCTGCGGAACCGCGTCGATCAGCAAGCGAATCCCCTGCACCAGATCGTCGATATACGAGAAGTCCCGCATCATCTTGCCGTGGTTATAGATGTCGATCGGATCGCCGTTCAGCATCGCCTTGGTGAACTTGAACAGCGCCATGTCGGGGCGGCCCCATGGACCGTAGACGGTAAAGAACCGGAACATGGTGATCGGCATGTCGTAGAGGTGGGCGTAGGAATGCGCCATCGCCTCGTTCGCCTTCTTGGTCGCAGCGTAGAAGGACATCTGGTGGTCGGCCTTCACGGTCTCGACATACGGCATCTTGGAGTTCGCGCCATAGGCCGAACTGGTGGATGCCATCAGAAGGTGCTGACAGGGGGTCGCGCGAACCGCCTCGAGCAGGTTGAAGACGCCAATCAGGTTGGCCTCGACATAGCTCTGGGGGTTGTCGATCGAATAGCGCACACCGGCCTGACCGGCGAGGTGGACGATCACGTCCGGCTTCTCGTCCCCGATCAGGGTACGCAGCGCGTTCGGCGTTTCCAGCTTTTCGCGGACTGGCTTGAATGTTGGCGACTGCTTGAGGATCTGCTCGCGGCCCTCTTTAAGTGCGACGTCGTAATAGTCGTTATGGCTGTCAAAGCCGATAACCTCGAAACCCTCTTGCAAGAGCTTCTGGCTAAGGTGAAACCCGATAAACCCTGCGGAACCTGTGACCAGCGCCTTTTTCATGCGGCCCTCCTGAACAAACTGTTTCCATGCCTGCGATATTGAGCCCGCTGAGTCAATCAACCCAGCAGTGATCTCAGGCGAACACTGTGCAGCATGTCCATAACGCGTACTAATTCAGAAGAAATCCCTGATTCTGATAGTGCGTGTCCTGCCGTCGGGATCATGCGCAGATCGCACAGACCATCCGGCCACGCGTCTTTCAGTTTCCACGCGCTCTCTGGCGGGCAAATCATATCGAACCGCCCCTGCACGATCGTCGCGCCAATGCCCTTGAGCTTGTACAGATCCCGCAGAATCTGCCCATCGACCTTCAGGAAGCCCGCGTTGACGAAGTAGTGGTTTTCGAGCCGCGCAAAAATCCGCGCGTATTCCGCAGGGGTGTCATAAAAGCTGGGACCGTTCGACGCGACAGAGGCCAGCGCATTTTCCCAAGCGGTCCATTCGCGGGCGAACTTGATCTGCTCTGGCGTTTGCTCGCCAAAGAGCCTCTTGTGGTAGGCCGCGATCAGATCGCCGCGTTCTTCTTCGGGCACCAGATCGACAAAGCGTTTCCACACATCCGGCCAGAACCGCCCTGCCCCGCCGCCGTAGAACCAATCGAGTTCGGCCTGCGTCATCAAGAAGACGCCCCTCAGCACCAGATGCTTGGCCCGTTCAGGGTGGGTTTGGGCATAGATCAGCGACAAGGTCGCGCCCCAACTGCCACCGAACACAATCCAGCTGTCGATCTTAAGCGTTTCCCGGATCAGCTCGATGTCTGCCACGAGATGCCATGTGGTGTTCGCTTCGACCGAGGCGGCGGGCCGCGACCGACCGCAGCCCCGCTGATCGAACAGGACCACGCGATACACTTCGGGATCGAAATAGCGTCGCATGGTGGGGCTGCATCCGCCGCCGGGCCCGCCGTGCAGAACCAGAACAGGGATGCCGTCAGGGTTACCGCATTGTTCGACATAGACCGTATGGCCATCACCGACATCGAGCATCCGCTGGTCAAAGGGAGCCAGGCTTGGATATAGGAATTGAGCTGCGCGCATTTGGGCCAAGAATTTTCTGTTTAAAGGTCTATATGAGGCGTAGAGGCCCAGAAGACCACAGGGAGATCAGAATGCAAGCGCAGCAGACCACCGTTGATGCAAACGAAGTCGCGAAATTCGAGGCAATGGCGGCAGAATGGTGGGATCCGAACGGCAAGTTCAAACCCTTGCACATGCTGAACCCCTGCCGGTTGGAATACATCACCAGCCAGATCGCGGGCGAATTCGGGCTGGACCGGTCGGTTGCGAAACCCTTTGAGGGACTGCGTTTGCTGGATATCGGGTGCGGGGGCGGTTTGCTGTCTGAACCGATGGCGCGTCTGGGGGCCACCGTGGTTGGCGCAGATGCTGCGGAACGGAACCTGCCGGTTGCCCGCATCCATGCCGAGCAGTCGGGACTAGAGATCGACTATCGCCACACCACCGCCGAAGCCATGGCCGCCGCGGGCGAGCAGTTTGATGTAGTCCTGAACATGGAAGTGGTCGAGCATGTGGCCGATCCGCAAGCCTATCTGGATGCGTGCCAGCAACTGCTGAAACCGGGCGGGCTGATGATCTGCTCCACCATCAACCGCAACGCCAAGAGCTTTGCCATGGCAATTGTCGGCGCGGAATACGTGATGCGCTGGTTGCCCAAAGGCACCCACGAGTGGAACAAGTTCATTACGCCGGACGAGCTGTGCGCCCTGATTTCCAAGGCAGGGCTGAACCCTGTGGACCGCACGGGATTTGTGTTCAACCCGATCACTTGGGGGTGGAGCCTGTCTTCGCGGGATCTGAGTGTGAACTACGTGACCGCCAGCACCAAACCCGCGTTATCGTGGCGCGTGCTGGATTTTGAGTATTTAGACAAAGCAGAAAGCTACTGGTTTTCTTCCAGTCTTAGGCGGAGTTCGCGCAGGGTCGGAAGGGCTGCGCGGACTTTTTCATCACCCAAGGCACTGACGACCTCCTGGATCATCGGGGTGATCGCTTCGAGGGCCAGATCGCGGGCGCGTTTGCCAGCGGGGCTGATGGCGACCATTTTGCGGCGGGCGTCGTCCCAGTCGGGACGGATGTGCACGTAGCCCGCCCATTCAAGACGGTTCAGCGTGTTCGTCATGGCGCCGCGCGTGACGTGGAACGATTTGGCCAATTGCGCAGGTGTCCGTTCTTCGCCCGAGAAGGCGAGATGGTTCAGGACCGAGAAGTGCGAAATCTCCATCCCTTTGGGCAGAACACGAGACAGCCGGTTGCGGGCCAACTGGTCCACGGTCAGGATCTCGCTGAACAGGGTCACTGCGAGCGCGTTGTTCTTGTCAATCGCCATCCGGTCTTTCGCGTTTAGTCTAGGGGACCGCTGTAGGGGCGGTCGTGGTCGAGCGCAGAAATGCGTGCTCGGCTTTCTGCCACTTCCTTTAGGGAGAATTCAACATAGGTGATGGTCGGTAAATCCCCCGCCGATGCGACAATTTTGCCCCACGGGTCCACCGCAAGGCTATGTCCGTAGGTCGAACGCGCCCTTGATCCGCTGGAGGGATGGGTTCCGCATTGGGCCGGAGCCAGCACCCAAGCCCCGCATTCTATGGCTCTGGCGCGCAAAAGTGTTTCCCAGTGCGCCGCGCCCGTGACCGGAGAAAAGGCGGCTGGAACGCACAGGATTTCGGCACCCGCCTTGGCCAGATCGCGATAGAGATGCGGGAAACGCACGTCATAGCAGATCGTCAATCCGACGGTTCCGAAAGGAGTTTCGACCAGAGCCGCGTGATTGCCGGGACGGTAGCCCGCAGATTCGCGATAGCTTTCGGTCTCCGAAACCTGCACGTCGAACATGTGGATTTTGTCGTAATGCGCCGCGATCCCGCCCTGCGGATCGATCAGGAAAGACCGGTTGGCAAAGCGTCCGTCAGCATCCCCGGTCTTGAGCGCGAGTGACCCGATCAGCAGCCAGATGCCATGGCTGGCCGCCGTTTCACGCAGTCCCGCGAGGGTGGGGTCGTCATCCTGATGGTGCAGAACGGCGATCTGGTGGTCCCGTGAGGTCGAAATGCAATTGCTGACCTCGGGCGTCAGAACAAAGCCTGCCCCATTTTCCACAGCCTCGGCGATCCGGTCCTGCAACATCAACATGTTGGCGGTCGGATCATCCGATGACGTAATCTGGAGCAGGGCCGCCTTCATTCGCTGGCCAAGAGCGCGTCGAGTTTCCCCGCACGATCCAGTTCATACAAGTCATCACAGCCGCCGACATGGGTCTCTCCGACAAAAATCTGCGGGACAGTGTGGCGGCCATGGGCACGGTCCATCATCTCGGACCGGCGGTCCGGCTCTTCGAACAGGTTGATTTCGCTGTAGGTCGCGCCCTTCTTGTCCAGAAGGCGCTTGGCTGCGTGGCAGAAACCGCAGAGAGGAGAGGTGTAAATTTCGATGGGCTTCACGACACGTTCCTTTTTCTGAATTTCAACCTCATTTAGGACGTCTGCGCAACGCGTGCGAGGGTCAGGGTCGAAACTTCTCGGACTCGGGAGGCATAAAGCGCCCGCGTGCACGCCGCGAGCGTTGCGCCGGATGTCATGACATCGTCAACGATCAGGATAGGCCGATCCCGCAATTTCACCTCCCGGTCAGGGTTCACCGCGATTGCTCCGTCCAGGGCGGCGAAACGCTCTTCCCGCCCCAGACCGTCGAGCGATTCGTACCGTCCACTGCGAATCAGAGCGTCCGGCACACATAGGCACCCCGTCTTGCCCGAGATTTCCCGCGCCAGAAGAGCCGCTTGATTGTACTGCCGCATCACCAACCGCCGCCAATGCAAAGGAACCGGAACCAGAACCGTGTCTTCCTGCAGCAAGTCACGCGCGGCCTGCGCCATCAGGCCCGCGACACCGCGCGCCACTTCGGTCTGGTCTCCGTGTTTGAGCCCGAGAACCAGAGACCGCCCGAGCCCTTCGTACAGCAAGGTAGCCCGCCCCATGCGCCAAGGGGGCGGCGCCGCGATACAGGCATCACAATGTGCGCCATAGCCGGCCTCACCGGGCAGCGGCACGCCGCAGGTCTCGCAGACCAAACCGCCGATGACGTGGACTTCGCGCCGGCACATCCCGCAGAGACCGAACTCCTCGCCAACACCCCCGCCACATCCCAAACATCGCGAAGGGTAAACAACGCGAAGCGCTGTTTGAATTGTCGCCTGCAGCAGACTAGAACCATACATATGTCGAACCCCAGATCTCTCATCGACGGGCCAGCGCGTCAGCGCCAGCTGGCCCGCGCCGCCAAAAATCCGCTGCTTTTCCTGCAAGAGGCGGCCGCAGACGATCTTCAGGATCGCCTTTTGATCGTTAACAGGTCGTTTCAGGACACCGTGATCGTCAGCGACTGGCCCCAACTGTGGACAGACCGACTGCCGGACGCGCGCGTGATTGCTCCCTCCCAGACTCTCAAAGTCACGGAAAACAGCGCCGATCTGGCCATCCACGCCCTGAACCTGCACTGGGCCGAAGATCCCGTGGGCCAGTTGATCCAGCTGCGCCGCGCCCTGCACCCCGACGGGATGCTGATCGCCTCGCTCTTTGGCGGTCAGACCCTGAACGAACTCCGCATGGCCCTCAGCGAGGCCGAATCGCGGGTTACCGGCGGCCTCTCGCCCCGCGTCCTGCCCATGGGGGATATTCGCGACCTCGGCGGGCTGCTGCAACGCGCCGGCTTTGCCTTGCCAGTCAGCGACACTTTCCGGATCAAGGTCCGCTATGACAACGCCATCGCGCTCATGCGCGAGCTGCGGATGATGGGCGAAGGCAACGCCCTGACCGAACGCCTGCGTCACCCGACCCGCCGCGACGTCCTGTTCGAAGCCGCCCGCATCTACCAAGAGAACTTTGCCGATGCAGATGGTCGCATCCCAGCAACCTTCGAATTCTGCATTCTGACAGGATGGGCTCCGGACAGTAGCCAGCCCCAACCCCTGCGCCCCGGCAGCGCGGCCGCCCGCCTTGCCGACGCCCTGAATACGACAGAAACGAAACTGAACGATTGACCCGAGGGGTTGGCCCCTTATCTCCAACCGCAAAGCAATAACAACGATTGGAACGACGCCATGTTGGACGCCCAAGCGACCGCCAAGTGCCCCGCGCATGCCCC
>CAXQKF010000262.1:0-7017 GCA_964224285.1 Donghicola sp.
TGACTTCGGCCAAGTTCGACTTCAACGACGCTGTGCTGCCCACAGGCGCCGAGTTCTGGGTCCGCCTTGCCCGCCGCGCGGCGCAAGTCTGATGGAGGCGCTCGACAGCCGGTTCCTTCGCGAATTCCTCGCGGTCGCCCAAGAAGGATCGATCCGCCGAGCCGCGGACCGTTTGAATGTCGTGCCCTCTGCGATCTCTCGCAAGATCACAGAGGCCGAGGCCCGCCTCGGGGTGGCTCTTTTTGAGCGAAGTTCCAAGGGGGTGACGGTCACCGAGGCGGGGGAGTTGCTGCGCGAGCACGCGTTGCATCTGCAAGACGAGCAGACCTTCCTACTGGACCAGATCGGCCGCTACCGCGCCGGACGCACCCAGACCGTGCGCATTGCGCTCGGTGAGGGGTTCACTGCCGATCTGATGGAAAACGGGCTGTCCGAACTGAGCCGACGGGAGCCCGACCTGAGCTTTGCCATCGACCACGCCGGAACCGACGAGTTGCAGCGCCGCGTGATCGAAGGCGAGGCTGATATCGGAATTGCCTATAACCCGCTCGTGACCGAGGCGACCCGTTCTCTGGCCATGGGGCGTCAGCCGCTCTGCGCGGTTGTGCCTACAAATTCACCGCTGGCAGCGCGGCAGAGCGTAGGTCTGGCCGAAGTGCTGGAACACCCCGTTGCCATGCTCGATGCGCGCCATGCGATCCGTCACCTCGTGGGCCAAGCCGCCGCCGACCAAGGATTGGCGCTGCGGGTCCATGTGGAGACCTCTTCGATCGCGCTGCTGCTGCGCTACGTGAGCGCGGGGGTGGGCGTGACCTTCTTGCCGCGATTTTCCGCGTCCATTCAGGCAGATCGCGGTGATCTCTCGGTGATCGAGCTGGACGAACCCGCGCTGCGACGGGGCGGCACGCCCCTGATGGTGCGGGCCCGCCGCCGCCTGCCCAAATCGGTGGAGCTGGTGGCGAGCTACCTGTCGGAGCATATGGTCGCCTTCCGCCCGTGACTTTGGCGTTGCCGGCTAGGCAACGCAATGTGCGCAAGACACCCTCTACCCGTGAACGCCCCTCCTTCGGTTAGTCATATGAAACGCCAGCCGCACGTGGTGGGCGACACATACCGACAGGAGATCACATGGCGACAGAGACAGGTATACGGGCCGGAGTCATTGGCCTCGGGGCCATGGGGTCAGGCATGGCGTCGAGCCTTGCCCGCGCCGGCTTCGAGGTCTCGGGCTACGACCCATCGCCCGCGGCTCAGGATCGCGCCAGCGCGGCAGGTATTGCCCCCAAGGCTAGCCCCGAAGAGCTCTTTGCGGCGGCAGAGATCATCGTACTGTCCTTGCCCACAGCAGCCCATGTGCAAAGCGTCATCACGGCGGCACAGGCTGCGGACATGCTGAACGCAGACACTGCCAGCAAAGTCATCATCGACACCTCCACATCCGAGGCCGATGTCAGCCGCAAACTGGCGGCAACCCTCGAAGAGGCGGGGCACGGGTTCCTTGATGCGCAGGTCAGCGGTGGGCCGTCTGGCGCGGCCTCGGGTCAGTTGTCGGTCATGCTTGGCGGGGATGAGGCGTGGGTCAGCGCGGCGATGCCGGCGCTCGAGGCGATGGCGGCCAAGATCATCCACGTCGGCCCGAGCGGCGCAGGCAATGTGGCCAAGCTGGTTAACAACATGCTGGTGGCCAGCCACATGGTCACTACGCTCGAGGCGCTGCGCCTTGCAGAAGCAGCCGGTGTCGGTGCCGAGGATGCGCTGCGGGTGATAAATTCGGCGACGGGACGCAGCGCGATCTCCGAGATCCATTTTCCCAACTGGGTGCTGCCACGCAGCTTTGACAGTGGTTTCAGCACTGGCCTGATGCGCAAGGACGTCCGACTGGCCCGCGAACTGGCCGAACGCGTTGGCTGCGCCATGCCGCTGGCCGATCTGGTGGCTGATCTCTGGGCCGAAGAGAACTCGGGCCTCGAGGACAGCGACGATTTCATGCACATGGGCGATCCCTCCGTGGACCGCCTGAGCCAGAAGGAACAGAAGTGATGGCCGAGGACACAATCGACACCGCAGCCCGCGTGGCCGAACTGCTGACGGAGCTGACCGGCTCTTCCGAGGTGCAATCCTGGGTCGGGGGGGCGCTTGTGCCGGGCACCGGACACATGCTGGAGCTGACAGACCCCGCAACGGGTCAGGTGTTCGCCCGATACAGGGATGCTGGCCCCGACGTGGTGGCGCAGGCCGCCGATGCCGCGACCCGTGCGCAGAAGGAATGGTTCGCAAAGACCGCGTCAGAGCGCGGACGCATCATGTTCGAGATCGGCCGCCAGCTGCGCACCAATGCCGCCGCGATTTCAGAACTCGAGACCCTCTCTTCGGGGCGTCCGATCCGTGACACAACCGGCGAGCCCGCGCGTATGGCCGAGATGTTCGAATACTACGCGGGCTGGTGCGACAAGATCACTGGCGACGTGATCCCCGTGCCCTCGACCCATTTGAACTACACCCGCCACGAGCCTCTTGGCGTGGTCAGTCAGATCACGCCCTGGAACGCACCGCTGTTCACCTGTTGCTGGCAGGTCGCTCCTGCGATTTGCGCGGGCAACGGCGTGCTGATCAAACCCTCGGAGCTGACGCCATTGACCTCGGTCGTGGTCGGTATCCTGTGCGAAAAGGCCGGCGTGCCCAAGGGCCTGGTCAATGTCATCGCGGGGGACGGGCCCGGTTCGGGGCAGGCGATGATTGAAAATCCGGCGACGGCTTTGGTGGTCTTTGTGGGCTCTGCCGAGGCGGGCACGAAAATCGCCGGAGCCGCGGCCAAGCGGCTGGTGCCCTCGGTATTGGAACTGGGGGGGAAATCGGCCAACATCGTCTTTGGGGATGCGGATATTGACCGCGCTGTGGTGGGCGCCCAAGCGGCAATCTTTGCCTCCTGCGGTCAGAGCTGTGTGGCTGGGTCGCGCTTGCTGGTGCACCGATCGGTCCATGCCCAGATGGTCGAGAAACTGAGCGTCGCGGCGGGCCACATCCCCGTCGGCGCACCGATGGACCCGTCAACCCAGATCGGTCCGGTGAACAACCAGCGGCAATGGTCCAAGATCGACGAAATGGTGCGCGAAGCCGTCGGTCAGGGCGCCGAAATCGCAGGTGGCGGCGCAAAGCCCGCGGCGCTGGCGGGCAGCAACGGCTTCTACTTTGCCCCGACCGTGCTGGATCAAGTGACCCCGCAAATGACCATCGCGACCGAAGAAGTCTTCGGGCCTGTCGTCTCGGTCCTGCCCTTCGACACCGAAGAAGAGGCCGTCGCGCTGGCCAATGCCACGCCCTACGGGCTGGCGGGCGCGGTCTGGACGAAGGACGTCGGGCGGGCGCACCGCATGGCCGCGCAGGTGCGGGCGGGGACTTTCTGTGTCAACAGCGACAAGACGATCAACGTCATGTCGCCTTTCGGCGGTTTCGGGCGCTCGGGCTATGGCCGTTCGTCCGGCCGGGAGGCACTGGCCGCTTATACGCAGACGAAATCGGTCTGGGTCGAGACCGCCGCCAACCCCGCCCAAGGCTTTGGCTACGCGCCGGGTTGATACGTCCCCTAGACCCACCTGACGCAGGTCATTTCAACAGCCGCGGACCGGAACGCCATCCGGTCCGGGCCAATTAGCCCCCAAAGGGCAACAACAGAGAGGTCCCTCATGCCAATTAAAGACATCCTTTTCGACTGGCGGCTGCATGGCAGCGTGCTGGTCATCACTGTGATTGCCGAACTTGTCGGGGTCATTGCGGTGCCGATCGGCATCGGCTCGATCCTGCTCTTGCCGCTGCTCTACGCCTTTGTCATGGGGCTGCTGATTAATCCCAACGTGATCCCGGGGGCGCGGGCGCTGATCCGCGATCGTCAGGTACACGCGGCATCGCCGCTCATTGTCATTGCGATCATGCCTTTCATCGCCAAGTTCGGGACGATCATCGGCCCCTCGATGGAGCAGATCATCGCCGCCGGTCCGGCGCTCATC
Organism: Donghicola sp.; assembly: GCA_964224285.1. Lineage (GTDB taxonomy): Bacteria > Pseudomonadota > Alphaproteobacteria > Rhodobacterales > Rhodobacteraceae > Donghicola. The sequence goes on from CAXQKF010000262.1 coordinate 4,005, forward strand.
CTACAGGAATTGGGCAACCTTGGTACCATCGTTCTGGCCTTTCCGGTTGCCGTTCTGGTGCTGGGCATGGGCCGAGAGGCCATCGGGGCCTGCTTCTCGGTAGCGCGCGAGCCGAATGTCGCGATCATCGCCGACAAATACGGGCTCAAGAGTCAGGAAGGCGCGGGCGTGATGGGCGTTTACGTGGTCGGCACGCTCTTTGGCACGTTCATCTTCGCTATTCTTGCGTCGATCCTCGCGACCAGCGGGGCTTTTTCGGTTGAGGCGCTGGCAATGGCCTGCGGTATCGGTTCCGGCAGCATGATGGCTGCCTGTTCCGGTGCACTGGTGCACGCCGTTCCGGAGATGGAGGAACAGATCCTCGCGCTGGCTGGCGCATCCAACGTGCTGACCTATGCGACCGGTCTATATCTCTGCGTTTTCGTAGCGCTGCCGGTGACCGAGAAACTCTACACCCTTTTGGGCCGCAAAGAGCCCTCGAAAGCCGGAGCCTGAGCCATGAGCGATATTCATACTGACGACATTGATCTAACCGAAGAGGCCAAACTCGGCCTCGGGGCCCATGCCGCAGCGCTTGCGGTGGTCTGCGTGATCGCGCTGGTGGGAAACACCGTCGCGACCGAAAATACGGTGCCTGAGGGGCTGGTCGGCCTGATCGTCCTGTGGGTGATGTGCATGATTGGCATGTTGTTGACCAAATTCGCGCCATTCACGCTGCCCTCGGTCGCCTGGATTTCCGCCGTGGGCATTCTGGCCACCATGCCCTGGACACCGGGCAGCGTCTGGATTCTGGACAAGGTCAGCCACGTGAACTTCTTGACGCTGGCAACGCCCTGTCTGGCCTACGCAGGCGTTGCGATTGCCAAGCGCGAGATCGACATCGCCAAGACCTCTGGCTGGAAAATCGCCGTGGTCGCCGTGTTGGTGATGACGGGCACCTACGTGGGATCTGCCATCGTGGCGCAGGCGTTCCTCTGATCGTGTGCTTGCCAGTTGCCACGGGCCATTGATTGCGGCCCGTGGACATTGGCTTCGGGAGGAAATGAGCGTTTGGCAGCAGCGACTTTGCGGACGCAGATTCAGATGTTCTGACTTATGTCCGTGGCATTTCGGACCGGCCTCGCAAGAGAGCGGCCCCGACCGCGACGAACCACACAATCGCCCCTAGGCCAAAGACGGCTCCTGCGATCTCTCCGAGTGGTGGCAGGATGGTGGCAAGCCCCGCCGCCCCGCTGATCGCGCCGACGATCGCCACCAGACGGCCAAAGGTGCCGCTGGCAAGTCCGGCTAGGCTCACCGTCAGGATCCAAGCCCCGCCAGCGATCTCGTTGCCGCCACCAAGACCCAATTCAACTGCATGAAGCGTTAGCCAGAGGCTCGTGGCGGCCTCGGGGTCTGCAGAGAGCGCGTAGACACGCTCTACCGTGACGTTAGCGATCATTCCCGCACCAAGGACAAGCGTGGACCAAATCAGCCCGATTGCCCCAGTCAAAGCCGCGGCATCAGGTAGCCGAAGAGCGACTTGCTGGCGAAGAGCAACCACGAGTGTCACCAGCGCCAATGCATTGACGACGTATATCGTGGTGTTCCAAGCGATCAGGATACCGGGGCTTTCGGCGATGAAGGCAACGACAGCGGCGGCGTCAATCTCGTTGGTCCCGAAACCAAGCGGAGCGAGGATCGTCAGAAGAAGCGCGAATCCGACAAGGTAGGTTGCGGCGCAGATCAGAGCGGCAAGGCCGCCAGCGGAGCGGAGGGTCATTTGCGTGGTCCTTTGCGTTGGTGCACCACCTTGGTGGCGGTTGGTTTAAACGGGGTGTTCCGGTGCGGCGGGGCGCATTGGATTCCTTTCTCGGTCACCGTCCTGCCGACGGTCCCTATGTCGCAAGAGGGTCTACCTGTTCGAACCGGGTCAGGGCATGACCCCGAGGATCAGATGATTGACCCTACGCATCACCCCCCGAGCCACGCCGTCGGGCTGACGCCGGTCCAGCGGCGGAAGGCCCGGACAAAAGCCGAGGCTTCGGAAAACCCCAGCAGATACGCGGTTTCCCCGACCGAGACCTTGCGCGCACCAAGATAATCCATCGCCATCCGTTGGCGCAGGTCGTCATGGACCTGCGCAAAGGTGACGCCTTCGTCCTTGAGCCGGCGGTAGAGTGTCTGGCGGCTCATGCCCAAGTCGCGTGCGATGCTGTCCATGGACAGTGACCCTTCGTGCAGATCGGCAAGCATCCTGATCTCGACGGCAGATCGCACGGTGTCCCGTTGCTCCAGCTCCGTCAGCAGCCCATCCGCGTGCCGCGTAAAGACGCCAAAGACATAGTCCGTCCCGCCGTCAAAGCCGACCTCGAGCCAGACCGGATTGATCCGGAGGGCGTTCCGGCTGGCCCCAAAGGTCACAGGCACCCTGAACAGCTCGGGATAGCGGTTGGCATGGGGCGGCGGCGCGTAGGTGACTTCGAGGGATTGCTCGAACGGATGCTCTGGCGCGGATCGGCGGAATTCGGAGATAAAGCGTGCAAAACTCGCCTCTGTCGCCATCCAGTTGCCATCATCGGGGCGGTGGTCGACCAGCCAGACCGCGTCGCCCTCTCTGGTGATCTCGAACCGGTCCCGCGCGCCGGGGATCGGCACGTCGGCCATGAGACGCGCGTAGCGGTTCAACTGATCAAGACTGTGGGTAAAAGAGCTGGAGGCATGGACGATCTGGCCCACGATCGACATGGTTTCCAGCCGCGTTTCCAGCACATGGCGCAGCAACAAAGAGGTGTCGCCGGTGGCCTCTATCCCGGCGGCGATCAAGGCCTGATAGGCGGTGACGGGCAGGCGGGCGTCCTGATCCGCCAGATCGTCTTCAACCAGTGCTGCGGCCGCCAGCAGGTCATCGCGGGGAGCCCCTTCGGCCTCGGCGTAATCGAGGAAAGCCTTTGCAAAACCGGCAGCCATGGTTTGATCTGACATGTGGCTGTCTCCCTGTGTCAATAGATTGGGACCGAGGGTCATGCCCGTC
>CAXQKF010000263.1:0-2904 GCA_964224285.1 Donghicola sp.
CGCGCGCCGGAGGGGCCACCGGCGCACGCCACGGCAACCCTACACACGCAAAACGCCCGCACCCCAAGGGCACGGGCAGCAATCCACCGATAAAGTCGCGCAATTAAAGCGCTGCTTTGCGGCTTTCTTCAATATAGATTTCACGCAGACGGCTGGCAATCGGGCCGACTGCCCCCGTGCCGATGGCCGCATCGTCGATTTTCACCACAGGCATGACAAAGGTGGTCGCCGAGGTCACAAAGGCCTCGTCAGCCGCTTTGGCCTCTTCGATGGTGAAGGGACGCTCTTCGACCTGCATCTGGGCTTCTTGGGCGAAACGCAGCACGGCAGCGCGGGTGATGCCATGCAGAATGTCGTTGCTGAGGTTACGGGTGATGATCACGCCGTCCTTGACGATATAGGCGTTGTTCGAGGTGCCCTCGGTCACGGCGCCATCTTCGACCAGCCATGCGTCATCGGCACCGGCTGCCTTAGCCGCCATCTTGCCCATCGACGGATAGAGCAGCTGAACGGTTTTGATGTCGCGGCGGCCCCAACGGATATCAGGGATCGAGATCACGCTGATGCCGGTCTTGGCTACGGGGCTCTCGGCCAGCGTCTTTTCCTGAGTGAACAGAACTAGGGTCGGCTCTGCATCGGTGGGGTAGGCAAAGTCGCGATCCGCTGCGCCGCGGGTCACCTGCAGGTACACCAGACCTTCGGTCACGTTGTTAGCTTCGACCAGCTTGCGGTGGATTTCCAAGAGTTCGTCCTGCGTGCAGGGCTCTTTCATTTCCAGCTCGTTCAACGAGCGGGCCAGACGCTTGGCGTGACCGTCGAAATCGATCAGCTTGCCGTCCAGAACGGTGGTCACCTCATAGACGCCGTCCGCCATCAGGAAGCCGCGGTCAAAGATCGAAACCTTGGCTTCGGTTTCCGGCAGGTATTCGCCGTTTACATAGACGGTGCGGATCATATCGGGTCTTCTCCTAATCAATCGCGGGCGATCAGCCCCAAAGAGCGGCCACAGGCGGATGCACACCATCGGCATCGTAGTGCAGCGGGTTGTCACGGTCTTCGGCCAGAAGCAGCGGCGCGTCAAGGTCCACCACCTGCACGCCCCGCGCCACAACTGTCGCAGGGGCCATCGCCAGCGAACTGCCGATCATGCAGCCAACCATGATACCAAAGCCCATTTCCTCGGCGGCTTTGCGCAAGGCAAGCGCCTCGGTCAGGCCGCCGGTCTTGTCCAGCTTGATGTTGATGATGTCGTACTTGCCCACCAGTTTGGACAGGCTGGCGCGGTCATGGCAGCTTTCGTCGGCGCACAGGGGCACGGGACGCTCCATCCCGATCAGGGCGTCATCGTCCCCAGCGGGCAAGGGCTGCTCGACCATCTCGACACCGAGGCGCACCAGATGGGGGGCAAGCTCGGCGTATACCGGTGCGCTCCAACCTTCGTTGGCGTCCACGATGATGCGGGCCTCGGGGGCACCGCGGCGCACAGCCTCCAAACGGGGCATATCATCGGGCGTGCCCAGTTTGATTTTCAGCAGGGGCCGGAACGCATTCTTGCGCGCCTGCTCTTCCATCTCTTCGGGCGACGCCAAGGACAAGGTATAAGCCGTAATCTCGGCCCCCGGCGCGGGCACACCGGCCAAATCCCAAACACGGCGGCGGGCCTTCTTGGCCTCCCAGTCCCACAGGGCACAGTCCACAGCATTCCGCGCCGCCCCTGCGGGCAGGGCAAACTGCAGCGCCTTGCGGTCAATGTCCTGCGGCAGGCCGGCAATCTGCTCGGCCACGCTGTCCATGGACTCGCCATAGCGGGCATAGGGCACACACTCGCCATAACCGGTCACGCCATCCCGCGTCACGGCCACCGACAGCACATGGGCCTCGGTCCGGCTGCCACGGGAAATGGTGAACACCTGAGCCAGACGGAAACTCTCGCGACGAACGATCACAGACATGCCCGCTCCTTCTTTTTGCTTTAAATACTCAAAATAACGGGCGCACCCACAAGGCACGCCCGTCAAAGATCAGGGATTACAGTGCCGCAAGCGCGTCTGCCAGACGGTCCGCGCTGTGACGATAGGGATCAACCGCGGGCAAGCCCATCTCCGCCTCTACCGCCGCCAAGTAGGCTTCTGCCTCGGCCTCGCCCATGTGCTGGGTGTTGACGGAAACGCCAACGATCTTGACGTCCGCGTTCGCGACCTGAGCCAGCGGCAGAACCAAGTCCTTCAACTGCTGCAGGGTGGGCACACTGTATTCGGGCAGACCGCGCAGGTGGGTGCGGGTCGGCTCGTGGCACAGAACCAGCGCATCCGCCTGACCGCCGTGGATCAGCGCCAGCGTCACACCGGAATAGGACACGTGGAACAGGCTGCCCTGCCCTTCGATGATGTCCCAGTGGTCTTCGTCGTTGTCGGGGGTCAGCCATTCGATCGAACCGGCCATAAAGTCCGCGACAACAGCGTCCAGCGGCACACCGTTGCCGGTGATCAGGATGCCGGTCTGACCCGTCGCGCGGAAGGTGCTCTTCATCCCCTTGCGGCGCATCGCTTCGTCCAGCGCCAGCGCGGTGTACATCTTGCCGACCGAGCAATCGGTGCCCACGGCCAGCACGCGCTTGCCGGTGCGTTTCTTGCCGTTCGCGATGGGGTATTCGACCTCGGGGACGCGCACGTCGTGCAGCTCGCGGCCGCAGGCCTCAGCGACGGCGACCAGATCCGGCTCGTCTTTCAGAAGGTTGTGCAGGCCGGATGCCAGATCGAAACCCTCTTCCAGCGCGGCGACCAGAACCTTTTTCCACGCGGGGCTGATGATGCCGCCACGGTTCGCCACACCAACGACCAAGGTTTTGGCACCTGCGGCCTTGGCCTCTTCCAGAGTCATGTCGGTCAGGCCCAGATCGGCTTT
>CAXQKF010000264.1:0-5084 GCA_964224285.1 Donghicola sp.
GGCCGCGCCAGCTTCAGGCCCATCGCGCCCGCCACCTCGTAGCCCATGCAGGACTAGCCATATTCCATGTGGTACCCGCCCTGGCTCGGCTGCCACAGCAGCTTCAGCGCCCCGGGCATGGTGCCGGCCGCGCACATGGCAATGGCGCTGTCATCCGTGGCCCGCTGCACCGCGCCAATCACCTGCGCATCCGTGGGCTTGGCCTCCTGATCCTCGGGGCGCGCACAATGGGCGTCCACCGCCCGCAGCCAATCCTCGCGCGCCGCCGGATCGCAGGCCTCCGCGCGGTAATCCCCCAGCACATCACCCAAAGCTTCCAGCACCACCTTCGCATCGCCCACCAAAGCCTCGGCCCCGTGCTTGCCCGCGTCGTAGCCGTGGATGTTGATCGACACCAGCTTCGGGCCGGCCTCGAACAGGGTCCGCGATCCGGTGGTAAAGTCCTGCAAGCGTGTGCCCACCCCGATCACCAGATCGGCGCTGCGCGACACCGCATTCGCCGCCGCAGACCCGTCCACACCACTCGCCCCAAAGCTCATCGGATGGCTGGTCGCCAGCGCCGACTTGCCCGCCTGCGTCTCGGCCACGGGGATGTTGTGCTTCAGCGCGAACGCCCCCAGCACCTCCTCGGCCCCCGAATAGATCACACCGCCCCCGGCGACGATCACAGGGTTCGATGCGCTACGCACCATCTCGGCCACCCGCGCCAACTCCCCCGCATCAGGGGCCGGACGGCGGATATGCCACACGCGCGGCTCAAAGAATGCCTCGGGCCAGTCATAGGCCTCGGCCTGCACATCCTGACAGAAGGCAATGGTCGCAGGCCCGCAGTTCGCCGGATCAGTCATCACCCGCAAGGCGCGGGGCAGCGCCGACAGCAAATGCTCGGGCCGCGTGATCCGGTCAAAATACCGGCTCACCGGCCGGAAACAGTCATTGGCACTCACCGTGCCATCGTCAAAATCCTCGACCTGCTGCAAGACCGGATCGGGGCGACGGTTCGCAAACACATCCCCCGCGATAATGAGCAGAGGCAAACGGTTCACATGGGCCAGCGCCGCCGCCGTCACCACGTTGGTCGACCCCGGCCCGATCGAACTGGTCACCGCCATCGCCCGACGCCGCCCCTGCCCCTTGGCATAGGCAATCGCCGCATGGGCCATGGTCTGCTCGTTCTGGCCCCGCCACGTGGGGAACACATCGCGATACCGGTGCAAGGCCTCCCCCACACCCGCCACGTTTCCGTGGCCAAAGATCGCCCACATGCCCTCGATGAACCGCTCAAGCTTCGGTTGCCCTACCGCTTCACTCCTTGAGGGCGATACGGCGCCATGCCCTACCGCTTCGCTGCTTGAGGGCTCAGCCTCAACCATCTGCACACTCAGCCACTTCACCATGGCCTGCGCCGCTGTCAGCCGGATCGTGCCCATGCTTCTCTCCCGCACCAAGGGTCCCCTCAAACAGGCCCCTGCTTCTTTTTGCTCAAAATACTCCGGGGGCGCGGGGGCTGGCCCCCGCACACGCCCGATCCATCCTCAGGCCGCGTTCCGGCGGGCAGCATCACGTGCCCCGTCCCACACCTGACACAGGCGCGTGAACCGCTCGGCCATCTGCGCAATCGCCGCCTCATCAGACATCTCGCCCTTCATCCAGGCCCGTGCCGCATCACCAAAGATCGTCCGACCCACGGCAAAACCCTTCACCAGACCAAAGCCCGCAGCCACCTCGAACGAGGCCGCCAACTCTGCCTCGGGGGCATCCAGACCCAGAACCACGATCCCGCGGGTGTGCAGATCGTATTCCTCGATCGCCGCCACGGCCTTGGCCCAGGCATCTGCCGTCTTCAAAGGCTCCAGCTTCCACCAATCAGGGTAAACACCGATCTCGTAGAACTGGCGGATCAGCACCGCCGTGGTGTCCTCATCCACCAGCCCCACCTTCGAGGGGATGATCTCCAGCAAGAACTCCAGCCCGTTCCGGCGCGAGGCTTCAAAGAGGCGCTTCACTGCCGCCTCCTGCCCCGCCCGCGTGGCCGCATCGTCATCGGGGTGGCAAAAGCACAGACACTTCACCACATTCTCCCGCGCCCACTGGCCAAGACCGCCAAAATCAGACCCCAGCTCCGGCTCCAAAGTCAAAGGCCGAGACCCCGGCCATTCCGTCGGACGCCCGATCCACAGACCTGACCCGCTCGCCCCATGCAGGGCAGACCGCCCGATCCGGTTGTCGCACAGAATGCCATACCCATCGCGCCCATCCTGCACCTGAACCGCCGCCCGCAAACACAGCTCCTTGAACGCGCCGCCCTTGGCCAGCCAATACCCGTCCATCTCTTCCAGCTGCAAACGGTGGTCGAACGCGAACACCCGCATCGACGACCAATCGCCCGCATTGCGGGTGTGGCGCGTCGTGGACCAGTGGATCTGCTCCAGCTCCGGATCGTTGCGCAGGTCCTTCTGCTTCACGCCCCGCTCCAGGAAAAACTCCAGCTCGGTCAACGAAGGGTACGCCGGCGTACAGCCATGACGGCTGACCGCAAAGGCCCCGCAAGCATTGGCGTACTTCAGGGCGGTCGGCCAACCGGCATCCTCCATCCAGCCCTTCAAAAGACCAGAGAAGAACCCGTCACCGGCCCCAAGCACATTGAACACCTCGATGGGAAAGCCCTCACCGGTCTGGCCATCATCCAGACTGTCCGGCACATCGCCCTCAAAGGCCACCGCGCCAAGCGCCCCGCGCTTACAAACCAAAGTCGCGCCCGAGTTCTCGCGCACCGCCCGCAGCGCCTTCACCGTATCGGTCGAGCCCCCCGCGATGTGGAACTCCTCTTCGGTGCCCACGATCAGATCAAAATAATGCAAACTCGACAGCAGCTTCTCGGTGACCTTGGCGCTCTCCACAAAGCGGCTCTCGCCATCCCCATGGCCCGCCACGCCCCACAGATTGGGCCGGTAATCGATGTCCAGAGCCGTCCGCAGCCCATGTTTCCGGGCCAGTTCCAGCGCCTTGATCACCGCAGCTTCCGTCCGAGGATGGCTCAGATGCGTGCCCGTCACCACAACCGCCCGCGCCCGCTTGATGAACGCCTCGTCGATATCATCCTCGCACAGGGCCATATCCGCGCAGTTCTCGCGGTAGAAAATCAGCGGAAACTGCTCTTCGTCCCGAATGCCAAGGATCACCAAAGCCGTCAGACGCTCCGGATCGGTCACAACCCCGTCGGTGCAAACCCCCTCACGGGCCAGCTGCTCAAGGATAAACCGGCCCATATGCTCATCGCCCACACGGGAAATCAGAGCTGTCTTCAACCCCAAACGCGCCGTCCCGCACGCAATGTTCGTCGGAGACCCGCCGATGTACTTCTCGAAAGACCCCATGTCCTCCAAACGCCCACCAACCTGAGCCCCGTACAAATCAACGCCCGCACGACCGATCGTTATCACATCCAAATCACCCATCACAAATTCCCTCCAACTCCCAAAACTTCAGCTTGGCAAAAATACCCCGGGGTCCGGGGCAGAGCCCCGGCGCTCTCACACAAATCCGACCGACGACAGAAAGGCGCGGCTGGCAGTCAGATCATCCAGAACCGACGCGCCGTTGCGCGGGTCGCGCTCTTGTTCGATGGTGATGTAGCCGCCATAGGCCTTTTCGGACAAAAGCCCGTAAACGGCCCCGTAGTCGATACTGCCGCGCCCGATGGGGCACATGACCCCTTCCGCGCAGGCATCGAAGAACCGGATTTCTTCGTTCATCACACGGGCGTAAACCGCAGGATCAATGTCCTTGAAGTGGATGTAATCAAGGCGATCCCAGTAGGCCCGCAGGTCCGCAACAGGGTCCATACCTGAGTAAGCCATGTGGCCGGTGTCCAGACACAAGCCCGCCACATCTCCATCAATGTCCCGAACCAGTTGCGCCAACTCGTCCTCGAATTCGATATATCCGCCCGCATGGGGGTGGATGACGGCACGGACGCCGAATTCGTCCCGCGCGACCTCGGAAATCGCGCGGATGTTGCTCATCATCCCGCGCCAGTCCTCAGCCGTCAGCCTCGGTGAGCGGTCCGAGTGGCCCGCAGCATAATCTCGTTCATCATGGCCCCAATCCATCACCGTCAGATAGGGCGCGTCAAAACGCTGACCGGCGTGTGCGTTTGGTTTGGGCAATGCCATAATAAACCCGCAAATTTCACGGGTCTGGCGCAGCAGCGTTTCCCTGTTCGCGAGCGAGACCAGATCGTCAAAGATCGTTCCCGCCACAATCGACAGGTTCCGCGCGGCCAAAGCATCGGCCACCACATCATTCTTCAGTGGCATATAGCCGTAAGGCCCCAATTCCAGCCCGCCGAAACCGGCGGCAGCGGCCTCGTCCAGCACCTTTTCCCAGTGGGGCAGGTTGGGGTTTGTGACATCATCCACACCCCAACAGCAGGGGGCACAGGTGATGGTGATCGGACAGTCTGTCATGATCTAGACCTTCTCGCCGGAGGCGATATTGACGGTTTCAAAGACCAGACGGCGGTGGAATTGCTCATGAAATGCAATGAAGCGCTTGGTGTGGTCTTGGGTCATGTGAAAGGCGTGGGCCGCCTCGTCCTGCCATGTTTCGACAAAGACAAGGCGGTCCGGATTGTCGGTGCAGGTGTAGAAATCATAGGCGATGCAGCCTGCCTCGGCGCGGGTGGCGGCTTGGGCGGCGGGCGCCGCTGCCAGTACCTGATCCCGCGTGCCGGGCAGCAGATCAATCGTGATAATGAACTTGTACACCTGCGGTCCCCTTAGCGGATGATCGTCGCTTTCAGCGCATCAATCGAGGACTGGATGCCGGCCTCGGTGGACATGGTGAAATCTTCCATCTCCAGCGAAACCCAGCCGTTGTAGCCGCACATACCGACAACCGAGAAGAACTCTTTCCACCATTGCAGATCACGGCCTGCGCCGACGGCAACGTAGTTCCACGAACGGTTGGCCACGTCGGTGACCTCTTTCAGTTCCAGAAGGCCGTTCACATCGCAAAGACCACGCTCGATGCGGGTGTCTTTGCCGTGGCAGTGGTGGATCGCCTTACCCAGCGCACGGGCC
>CAXQKF010000265.1:0-4916 GCA_964224285.1 Donghicola sp.
AGCAAACCATCGAGGAAACGGCGTATCTAGGCATCGTAGCCGCTATCTTAGGCTGTTTTGTTTTCCGCAATAGGCTACGAATGCAGCACCCGCATTTTTCGGCGGGTTGCCTTTGGCCGTTTCTGCCTGCGCAAAGGCCAGCCAATCAGCTCGAAGGGCATGGTAATCCCGACCCTTTTCCCGTGCCAGAGCGCGGGCTTTTTCTTCGGCCCAGTCAGGCAGTGTGATTGCAGGCGCGACCTGTGTTTTCGTATGTCGGGGACGGAAGATCACGAGGTCATCGCCCGTCAGCTCGATCCGGTAGAAAGGCGTGTGATCGTCAAAAATGATCTGGCGAAGGTTGAGTCGGAACTTCTTGAGAGGAGCATTGCTGCCAGTCTTCCGTTGAAGGTTGGCAAGGCCGATATGCCATTTTGGCTGGTTGCCACAATGTTTCCGCGCGATCTCGTAGAGACGGCGTTCCAGCGGGCGGCGTAGGCGGAAGTAGTCGTTCGAGATCGTGACAACCTGGTCGGACTCGATAGCCCGCATGAGCCAGTCCGACAGGACCACCTCGCAATAATCCAGCCGCCATGAACCATCCTCACGCATGACAAATCCACCTTCGTCAATCAGGCCAAAAACACGGGTTTCCATGCGGTCTCCCGTGCGAATGTCCGTTTTGAAGGTTGTCCCTCGTAGGCGTTTGAAAGCTTGCTCTAGGCGTTGATAGCCAAGGTTGTTGGTGGGCCTGTTCGTTGAGACTAGAAGCTCCCGCCCCGTGAACCTGACACGCTTGCCGATCTTCTCGCCACGGTTTTTCATGTGCATCAGTTGGCTGATGCAGAAGATCAGAATGTCCTTGTCGAAGATGGTCGGCAGGCCGTTATAGGACGGCGTAATCTCTAGGCGAACATCCCCGGCCTCGTAGTGCAGGTGGCGCATGTCTGGCTTCGTTGCCAGCGAGAACATCGGATGTTCCATCGACGCCGTATCATCCTTCGGCACGACATCGGCGATGTCGAGGATAAAGAAATCTTTTTGAGGGTGTCGATCGGGAAGCAAGGCCATGCCCAAGCTATAGCAGCAGTTCACACTATCAGGAACCATAAATTCGCACTATCGGGAACCGTCGCCGCTTCGCACCTTTCGGAACCGAGATTCGCACCTTTCGGAACCCTGTGGATAGTTTTACCTTTCAGACCTATAGGGTTACTGGTGATTTTCAGGCCCGTAACTTACTCCGTAGGTAACACTATTAACACTAGGGGTTTCCCCTGATCCCCTCTTTGCGAAACCATTAAGACAGTGTATGTGTTCAGATGTACACATGCTTAGAAGGTGATGAAATGACGGCCAGCACCACAATGACGATCCGACTTGATCCGCAGCTCAAGGCGAAGCTGGGGAGATTGGCAGACGGAACACGACGCAGCCGATCCTTTCTGGCGGCAGAAGCGGTGGAAACCTACGTGGACCGAGAGCTGGCGATCATCGAAGGCATCGAGCGCGGGCTTGCGGACGTGGAGACCGGACGGACGGTCAGCCATGAAGACGCGATGGCGTCCTTGCGGCAGGTGATTGATGCAGCGGCGGGCGGCACCGCGTGAGCAGACCCGTTCGCTGGTCGAAAGATGCACTGACCGATCTTGCCGAGCAGGTTGCCTACATCGCCACCGACAATCCGTCAGCGGCCCGCCGTGTGGCCGCTGCCCTCGACAAGACGGCTCTGGCCCTTGGCGACATGCCGATAGGGCGCCCCGGACGGGTGACAGGCACCTATGAGAAATCAGTGACAGGTCTGCCCTACGTTGTGGCCTATGCGATCACGCAGACGGGCGGCGCGGAAGAAATCGCGATTGTCCGTGTGATCCACACATCGCGCGACTGGTCCCCCGAAGAATGGCCGGAGTGATTTTCACTGATCCGGTCTGTTGATCCAGATGGCGCAATAGCTGGACCCGTTGTCTTGTTCGACCACCTGCCCGCCTGCGGTGCCGCAATAGATGCTTGGAAACTGCCCGAACTCTCGGGCATCACCGCGCCCGGCAATCCATGCCATCGCCAGCGCTCCGATAACGGCTCCTGTGGCGAGCATGGAGGCCAACCACACCCAGAACCCGCCAAACCAGCGCCATGCCTCTCTACGGGCCTCTCCGGCGGCCTGTGAGAGCTTTGCGCGTTCATTGTCGAGATCATGCCGGATTCCGGCCATGGCGCTCTCAGCGGCCCTTGTAGCGGCTTGTGTGGCGCTGCGGGCCATCTGGTCGCGGTCCGTTTCCAGTGCGCCCTGAATTTCTCCCGGCGCATCCTCTGCCGTCTTCGCCATTTTCAGGACTGCTGCCGTCACGATCTGGTTCAGCTTTTTCGCCTCGTCCTTGTCGAGGCTGGTGCGCTGGAGCTGGTCCATGTCCTTGCGGATCAGGGTCAGCTCATCGGCGAGTATCTGGAACGGATCCTTGCTCATGCCGGGTCCGCCTTCGCCGCGACCTGATCGAGATCTTCCAGCAGCCCGACCAGTTCTTTCTGATCGACTTCACGGGTGGCGTTCTTGCGCAGGGTTGAAGCCATCCATCGGGCAATCTTCGGATCGTTCAAAGCCGCAGTCGTCACGATAGCCCCGACGATGATTTTCCGCCGGGTCTCACTAGCCTTCTGGCGCTGTTTCAGGCGAGCCAGTTTTGCCTGCGCTTCGGCGATCTGTTGATCTATTGTCCGCGCCATTCTGGTCTCCTTTTCCACCGTCCTAAGTTGCTTTTAGGCTACGAAAGATGTAGAGAGCAAGACACGAAGTGCCCACTTATACAAACGCTGCGCGTTTGTGTGGGTAGGGGAGACTGGCGTTTCCCCTTAACCCCTAAGCAAAGTGCAGCCCTCACATGGCGATCTATCATTTACGCGCAACGATGATTTCCCGCAGTCAGGGCCGCAGCGCCACGGCGGCTTCCGCCTACCGCGTGGCAGAGCGCATCGAAGACCGCCGCACCGGGCTGACCTTCGATTATGCGGCGCGGGGCGGTGTCGATCACACCGAGATCCTCGCCCCGGACCATGCGCCGGATTGGGTCCGTGACCGATCCGAGCTGTGGAACCGTGTCGAGGAATCCGAGACCCGCAAGAACAGCCAGGTCGCCCGCGAGGTCCGCGTGGCCCTGCCCGACGAGCTGACCCATGCGCAGCGTGTCGCCCTGGTCCGCGACTACGCACAGGCGCAGTTCGTGGACCGTGGCATGGTGGCCGACATCGCCCTGCACGCACCGGGGCGCGAGGGCGACGAGCGCAACCACCACGCCCACATTCTGCTGACCACCCGTGAGGTGGATGCAGACGGCTTCACCACCAAGAACCGCGACTGGAACAAAGTCGAGGTTCTGGAGGGCTGGCGCGAGGCGTGGGCTCGGGACAGCAACGCGGCCCTTGAACGCGCCGGCATCGAGGACCGCGTGGATCACCGGACGCTGGTGGCGCAGCGCGACGAGGCGCTTGAGCTGGCGAGCGCGGCGCGGGAGCGCGGCGACGAGGGCGCGGAGCTGCACGAGACCGTGCGGGCCATGTCACTGGACCGCCCGCCCCTGCCCCAGCTTTCCCTTGGTGCTTGGCAGCTCAAGGAGCGCGGCATCGAGGTTGCCGCCGTCCGTGTCTGGCACGAGGTCAAGGACCTTGCCGCCGAGGTCAGGCAGGTGGTGCAGGAGCTGACCGGACAGGTCCGCGATTGGCTGGACCGTGCGGCAGAGCACGTCATGGATCGTCTGGGATCAGGGCAGTCCGAGCTGGCGCTTGCCGGAGGGCGTGACGGCCGGGACCAAGAACCTGACTTTGCCGCACGGTTGAAGGCATCATGGGAAGCCTATCAGGGCCGAGAGAAGGTTCAGGAAGCCGCCACGTCGGAGCAAGAACGGGAAGCCCCGCAGGATTTTGCAGCACGTCTGCGCGAAGCAGCGGAGGGCGTTGATCGTGATGCTCTAGCGGATCGCGCCGCCGCGTTGCGCGAGGGCCGTGAGGCCGAGGAACGGCACACCGCACAGGAGGCGGCGCGAGAACAGGAACGGGTGAAAGAGCTAGAGCGCCAGCAAGAGATTGAGCGGGAAGCGCATCGCGACCGAGGGCATGGGATCGACCGATAAGAATAGCTTCAACAAACGGTCCATTTTGGGAGGTGTCTGAAGACGATGGTTCGTCGTGTATTATGACCGTTTCGGGTCATGGATTTAAGACCGTAACCCGAAAACATTTTAGCACGTAATCACGCTGTTCAGCACTGATCATCAAGTCAGAGAGTGCATCGGCCTGAGTAAGGTCTAGTTCTTCGATCTCGGAATGAGCTAAATTTGTGCAGACAAGCGACGCATTCCTTATCGAGGCCCCGTTTAAGTTTGATCCAACGAACTTGACGGAGGTAAGATTACATTTGTTGAAATTGGCACCACGAACATCACAAAATTCGAAAGTGCTACCCTCTAGGTCCTGTCCCGTAAAGTTGGCTTCAAGAAAACGCGTCCGATAGCACGATATACCGCCGATGATATGGCGGGCATTGGTGCTTCGGTGAACTTCTAGATCGACTTCAGTCTCTGAAAGGTTGCAGTCTTTCAGCAGCAGCATGAAGCCTCGGCATTTGATAAATCTATTTTTCGAAAGATCGCATTCTGAAAGAAAGGCATCCGAGAAATCACACGCCTTCCAAACACAATACTCATCATCGCCCCCTTCGTTGAACTGGCAGGAAAGGAGCGTTGTGTCTCGGAACGAGCAATCCGTGAAATGGCAGTTTCGGAACTTTGACATGCCAACTTTACCGCCGTCGAACATGCAATCTACGAATGAACATTCCGTAAAATCTGTTTCAAAAATTGAAAATCCGTCAAGGCCGTCTGCGCGAAACCGCTCGCCCGTAACCTGACGCCGTGTGGCGGCCTCCTCCAAGGTCATCGTTGCCA
>CAXQKF010000266.1:0-4991 GCA_964224285.1 Donghicola sp.
GCCCCGTTATCGCGCCTGAAATCGGCGATGGTCTTGTGGTCTGGCACCAGGCGACCGGTCAGCCACATCAGCTCGACATTGCGACCTGCTTCCCGTTCCAGGCGACGGCTGGAGGGAATGCGGTTCAGATAGCCATAGATGAAGAGCTTCAGCAAAAAAGATGGGTGATAGCCCGGCCGTCCGGTGCGGGCGGGTACACAACGCTCGAAGCCGAGCGATGGAAGATCAAGCTCTTCGACGAAGATGTCGACGACACGGACCAAGTGATCCTCGCCGATCCAGTCCTCAAGACGATCAGGGAAAAACGTGACCTGTTCCCGGTCTCTCCCTTCGATGAAGCCCGCCATCCTAGTCTCCCGCTGTCTCGCGGAAGTTTAACACGGAACAGAGTTTCCACACAGCCTCGGCCGTTAGCTGACGCGCTCGATCGCTATGGCTGTGGCCTCGCCCCCGCCGATACACAGGGACGCCATACCGCGCCGCAGATCATAGGTTTCCAGCGCAGCCAGCAAAGTCACCATAACCCGCGCACCGGATGCCCCGATGGGGTGGCCAAGGGCACAGGCCCCGCCGTGGACGTTCACCTTGTCATGGGGCAAGCCCAGATCGTGCATCGCCGCCATGGCGACCACGGCAAAGGCTTCGTTCACCTCGAACAGGTCCACGTCGTTCAGGTTCCAGCCGGTCTTCTCGGACAGCTTGCGCATGGACCCGATGGGGGCCGTTGGGAACAGGTTGGGTTCGTGGGCATGGGTGGCGTGGCCGCGGATGATGGCGCGGGGCGTCAGGCCACGGCGCTCTGCCTCGGACAGGCGCATCAGGATCATCGCCGCCGCCCCGTCACTGATCGAGGAACTATTGGCTGCGGTCACGGTGCCGCCCTCTCGGAATGCCGGACGCAGGGTCGGAATTTTGTCGGGGCGGGCGTTGCCGGGCTGTTCGTCGGTGTCCACGGTGGCTTCGCTGCGGCCTGAGCGGACGGTCATCGGGGTGATCTCGGACGCGAACTTGCCTGTTTCGATGGCCTTCTGCGCACGGTCCAAGGAGGTCAGCGCATAGGTATCCTGCGCCTCCCTGCTGAAACCGTAGGTACCTGCGCAATCCTCGGCAAAGGTACCCATCAGGCGGCCGCGATCATAGGCATCCTCGAGCCCGTCAAGGAACATGTGGTCGACTACCTGCCCGTGCCCCATCCGGTAGCCGCCCCGCGCCTTGGGCAGCAGGTAGGGAGCGTTCGACATGCTCTCCATCCCGCCAGCGACCATAACATCGGCACTGCCCGCCAGCAGCAGATCGTGGGCCAGCATCGCGGCCTTCATCCCTGATCCGCACATCTTGTTCACGGTGGTCGCGCCAGCAGACAGGGGCAACCCCGCCCCCAAAGCCGCCTGACGTGCCGGTGCCTGCCCCTGCCCCGCTGGCAGAACGCAGCCCATGATCACCTCTTGGACCGCATCGGCGGACAGGCCCGCCCCAGCCAGAGCACCGGAAATGGCACAGGCCCCCAGTTCAGCCGCAGTGGCACCGGACAGCGCCCCCTGAAATCCGCCCATGGCGGTACGCGAGGCCCCGACGATGACAATAGGATCGGATGTGGACATGAAACTCTCCCCTTTTTCAGTCCGCGGCGCGCTCCCCTGCGCCACTTTTGGGGCATCGTGCTGCGCGGCCCCTGCCCTGTCCAGACGGGGCGGAAATCACGCTACGTCACTCAAACGAAAACGCGGGCCCGAATGGACCCGCGTTCCGAATTTGCGATGTTCCGTTGATCAGTAGATCGTCAAAATCGGCACATAGGAAATCAGCAGCAAGACAATCAGCGCGACCGCATAGAACGGCAGCAAAGATTTGACAGTCTCGCCCAATTTCGAGTCCGCTATCCCCATCGAAATGAACAGTGTCGTGCCGACCGGCGGGGTGTAGAGGCCAATGGCAAGGTTCACGACCATCATCAGGCCCAACTGCACCAGATCCAGACCGATGGACTGACCGATGGTCACGAACAACGGCCCCAGCAGCAGCACCGCAGCAGGCAGGTCAAGGAACGCCCCAACAACCAGCATCACCACGTTCAGCATCAGGATCACCATCCAAGGCTCGGCAAAGGTTGCGGCAACCCACGCGGCCAGTTCTTGCGGCACGCGCTCGGCGGTCATGACCCACTGGAGGGTTGAGGACGCCATGATGATCAGCATCACCGCGCCGGTCATTGCTGCCGTATCCACCAGCGCGCTCCAGATATCGCGGGCACCGAGGTCACGGTAAATCACGCCAGACACCAGCAGCGCATAGGCCACGGCCATTACCGAAACTTCGGTCGGGGTCGCGATACCGAAACGCAGGGTGCCGATCACAAAGATGGGCATGATCAACGCCGGAATGGCCGCAAAGAGCTGACCTTTGAACTCCCGGAAGCCACCTTCGAGAGGCGAGCGCGGCAGGTCTTGCTTGCGCGCGGTCCACCACACGGTTGCAAACATGCCCACACCCAGCAGAACACCCGGCAGAACGCCCGCAACGAACAGGTCCACGATCGACACGTTCGACACGAGGCCGAAGAGAATGAGCGGTATCGAGGGCGGGATCAGCACGGACACGGTCGAAGACGCCGAGTTCACAGCCGCCGCAAAGCCCGAAGGATAGCCTTGCTTTTTCTGGACAGGGATCAGTGCGTTCCCCAAGGCCGAGGCATCCGCCACAGCCGAACCGGACACACCACCGAACATCACAGAACCGATGATCGACACCTGCCCCAGACCGCCCTTCATGTTCCCAACGAACAGGCGCGCGATATTAACGAGGTACTGGCCGAACCGACCCGACATCATCAGGTTGCCCGCCAGAATAAAGAACGGGATCGCCAGCATCGGAAAGCTCTGCGTCGGCGAATAGAGACGCTGCGCGATCACCGCCATCGGCTTGCCGTCCAGCCATAGGGCCGCCGCAACGCCCCCCAGCATCGCGTGCCCGATCGGCACTGCAAACGCCAGAAGGATAAAGAATACCCAGATCATAGGTCCGGTCATGACGTCCCCCTCTTAACTCAAACTGCGACGTTCGATGTCGCTGGTCGCCACGGACGCACCGCCGAGCAGTCGCAGGATTTCCAGCGCCGAGATCAGCCCCATTCCAGCAAAGGCATACACGAGGCTCAGGTAGCCCCAGTATTGCTTGATCCCCAAGGTCGACAGAGTCTGGAACTTGGACGCGAT
Source organism: Donghicola sp. (assembly GCA_964224285.1). GTDB lineage: Bacteria > Pseudomonadota > Alphaproteobacteria > Rhodobacterales > Rhodobacteraceae > Donghicola. The sequence goes on from CAXQKF010000266.1 coordinate 3,213, forward strand.
CAGGATCGGCTTGCTGGATTGCAGAACCGTGACGCTGATCACGATGACAGCCACTTCGACCATCACCAGAAGGCCGCGACGCAAGTCAGCGGGCACGAAATCCGGTAGAATACTGATCGCGATATTGGTGCCACGCGACGCGGCAATCACCAGCCCCGAGGCCACCAGCCAGGGCAGCAGCAGTGCGTGGATTTCATAGGCCCAGGAAATGCCGGACCCGAAGGCATAGCGCAGAACCACGTTGGCCAGCAGCGCAAAGAACATGAACACGATGGTGCCGACCGCAATTAGCTTTCCCGAAAGCGCGATCAGACGGATGATCTGCGTGACATACCGGTAGAAGGGACGCGTTTGCGCCCCTTCCCCTTGGTTCGGGCTCACGCCGAAACCAGCGCTCATTACTGCGCTGTCGCCTCTTGCAGAGCTTTTACAAGCTCGGGGTAGGTTTCAGCGTACTTGGCGTAGACCGACGCGGTTGCGGCTTTGTAGGCCTCTTTGTCGGCTTCGGCGAAGGTCGCGCCTTCTTCCTTCATTTTCGGCGGCAGCGAGGTGTCACCTTCCTGGCTCAGGTTACGCTGCAGTTCGCCCGCTTCGGCAGTCGCCTTCAGCGCGCATTCCTGCTTGGCCGCGTCCAGAGTTGCCCACCATGCCAGACCAGCGACCACGGGGGTCGACTCGTACTTGTGGCCGGTCATGGTCACGTAGGGGGTGATCTCGTGCAGCTTGGCCGAGTAGATGTTGGTCAGCGGGTTTTCCTGACCATCAAATACGCCGGACTGAAGCGCGGTCGGCAGTTCCGACCATGCCAGCGGCGCAGGTGCAGCGCCAAGCGCCTCGAAGATATCAACGGTCATCTGATCCGGGGGAGTACGGATTTTCATGCCCTTGAGATCTTCGGGCGACGAGACATTCTTGGAAACGTGGGTAACGTTACGAATACCGTTATCCCAGAAACCAAGGATCTTCAGACCCGAGTTCTGTGCCCGTGCGTCCAGCATATCGCCGACTTCACCGTCCAGAACTTCCCATGCGCTCGGCAGGTCGTTGAACAGGAAGGGCAGACCCAGCAGACCGATCTCGGGGACGATCTGGCTCATTGCGCCCTGGCTGTTTGCGGAAACCTGAATAACACCTGCGGTTGCAGAGGTCAGCATCTCGACATCGTCACCCATGGTGCCCGAAGGTGCATGGTTTACAGTGTCGCCCGAGCACTCTGCGTATACTTCTGCCCATTTCTCTGCTGCGACGAAACGGGGGTTCCCCGGGTTCGCACCATGAGCGAAAATAACTTCGGCTGCGTTTGCAGTACCGGCCACCATGGTGGTCGCGGCGAGTGCAGCGTAAACAACGGATTTCATTAGTCTCTCCTCGTTACTAACTATTTGTGAAGGCCGCAGCGCGAGCTCCTCCGGCCGCGCTGCGGAGGGGGCTTAGTGGATGAGCGAGCCGCCGTTCACGTCCACTTCGGTGCCGGTGCAATATGCCGACAGATCCGAAGCCAGGAACAGAGCGCAGCCTGCTACATCCGATGCCTCGCCGGCGCGACCCATGGGGATGCCTTCGAGGATCATCTCTTTCATCTCAGGGGTGAGTTTACCACCCGTAATGTCAGTCGCGATGAAGCCGGGGCAGATCGCGTTGAAGCGGATCTGGTCGGGTGCGAATTCACGCGCCATCGCCTTTGTCAGTCCCAGAATGCCTGCTTTTGCTGCCGAGTAGTGTGGGCCACCAAAGATGCCGCCGCCGCGTTGAGCGGATACGGACGACAGGTTAACGACG
>CAXQKF010000267.1:0-2278 GCA_964224285.1 Donghicola sp.
GGCCATTTTCCCCGATCCATCCGGCTGCATCATGACAATCACAGCCCGCGCCGAAACACGAAGATCGCCAGAGAACACACCGTATTCATGGGCAAAACTCGTGTTTCTAAAGGAAACTGTGCGCGCAGTAATCACGTAGTCCTCGTTCAGGGACATTTCCTTGTGGTACTCGATCCCGAGGGATTTCAGCACCATGCGCGGACCGCCCGCTTGATACTGGCAGATCCCCCAATCCATGAAATACTGGATGCGGATATTCTCGAGCCATTTCAGGTAGGCCGCGTTGTTCACGTGCTGTAACGCGTCCAGATCGCCAAAATGGACGCGATCCGCGATCCCGATCGGCCAGTCGTCCGGCACATTCTGGTCGCGCAGAGCCTCGCGCGATAGAGGGGTGTGATAAATCAGTGTCATGGCCAAAGTGGTAGAACCCAAAACCGCCCCTCGCAATATGCTTGGCAGAGGGTGTGACGCATGGTAATTCCCTCCCATGAAACAGAGCGCGACCATTCTCATTATTTGTTCGATCTGCTGAGACATTGTCCGGCGGGCCGTTTCGCGCTTTCTTCCGAAAACCCGTAATGCTACATCCCGCCGCGACCCATTCACGACACCTTTGGGCGAGGACCAGGCATGACCCAGATTACACTCCACAACACGATGTCGCGGCAAAAGGAGATTTTCCAGCCGATCGACCCCGAAAATGTGCGGATGTATGTCTGCGGACCCACCGTCTATGACCGCGCCCATCTGGGGAATGCGCGGCCTGTGGTGGTGTTCGATCTCCTGTTTCGTCTCCTGCGCCACGTCTATGGCGCGGATCACGTGACCTATGTGCGGAACTTCACCGACGTGGATGACAAGATCAACGCCCGCGCCGCCGAAACCGGCCGCGATATCCGCGAGATCACCGACGAAACGATCCAATGGTTCCTTGACGACATGGGCGCTTTGGGCGCGCTGGAGCCGAACAAGGCCCCCCGCGCGACCGAATACATCGGCGAGATGATCGCCATGATCGAAGGCCTGATTTCCCGCGGCCACGCCTATGCCGCCGAAGGCCACGTGCTCTTCGCCGTGGACAGCTGGAAAGAGGGCTATGGCAAGCTGTCGGGCCGCTCCGTCGATGACATGATCGCCGGTGCCCGCGTCGAGGTGGCCCCCTATAAACGCAACCCTATGGATTTCGTGCTATGGAAGCCCTCGAGCGATGATCTGCCCGGCTGGGACAGCCCTTGGGGGCGCGGTCGTCCGGGTTGGCACATCGAATGCTCTGCCATGAGCGATGCGCTCTTGGGCGCGTCCTTTGATATTCACGGCGGCGGCAACGACCTGATGTTCCCGCACCACGAGAACGAGATCGCCCAAAGCTGCTGCGCGAACCCCGATGGCGGTTTCGCCAAGGTCTGGCTGCACAACGAGATGCTTCAGGTCGAGGGCAAGAAGATGTCCAAGTCCTTGGGCAACTTCTTTACCGTGCAGGATCTGTTCCAGCAGGGCTGGCCGGGCGAGGTGATCCGTCTGGTGTTCTTGCAGACCCATTATCGCAAGCCCATGGACTGGACCGTCGAGAAGGCCGGCACCGCTCGGGATACCCTGAAAAAGTGGCGCAAGATGACCGATGGCGTTGTGGCTGGTGAGGTTTCCCCCGCTGTGATCGAGGCTGTGGCCAGCGATCTGAACAGCGCGGGCGCGGTTGCCGAATTGCACCGTCTGGCGGGCGCAGGGGATGCGTCGGGGCTGCTGGCCTCGGCCCAGTTCTTGGGGCTATTGACGCCGGAAATGGGCGCTTGGGCCGATGAGCCCGAGGCAGGCGCGGATGTACTAGCGCCCTTGGCCGAGAAGCTGGCGGCGGTGCGCGCCGCGGCGATGGAGACCAAGGATTTCAGCGAAGTGGATCGGTTGAAGACCGCGCTGCTGGAGGCTGGGGTCGAAGTGCGCATGTCCAAGGCAGGGGTCGAGCTGTCCGCGAAGGACGGGTTTGATCCGGCCAAATTGGAAGGTTTGTGAGCCGATGCGCTTGTGGCAGATGACGGACGGGGGGCTGTGGGCCCCCCCCCCCCCCCGAGGGTATTTGAACCAAGATGAAGGGCAGGTGGTGTAATGAAAGAGAAATTGTTCCTGTATGACACCACTTTGCGCGACGGGCAGCAAACCCAGGGCGTGCAGTTTTCGACACCGGAGAAGCACCAGATCGCGGATGCACTGGTTATGCTGGGGGTCGTTTTTATCGAGGGCGGCTGGCCCGGTGCAAACCCGAGGGATTACGCATTCTTTG
>CAXQKF010000268.1:0-2508 GCA_964224285.1 Donghicola sp.
TCAGGGGTTGCGGGCAATGGCCGGTATTGACGCAGATCAAAGAAATTTGTCGCACCCCCTTGCGCCTTTGGTCGCGGATCCCGGTGGATTCTGCGCCTGCTGCCGCCGTGGGGCGCAAGGTGCAGCCCGGGCAGCGGGACCGGGCAGAGCCGAGTCGCTCTGTCGTGTCGACCTGTCATGGGGGATGACGAAGAAGGTGCCATGCCGGTGTAGCCGGGGCATGGAGTTCGGGGCTGGGTTCTCTGGTAGCAGTGGCGTGGCTGGCATTCGAACTTTTGACCTTTGGGTCGTGGGCTTCAGACGGCTGTTCGCCCGCGGCCCCTCATGCTTTAGATCATTCCGACGTACCTACGGGCCCTGATAGGTCAAGAATCCGGCTGTGGGGCACGCAATCCGGGCCGCTCCTGCGAAGCGCAGCAAGTGTGTCCGACTTTGCCCGCGTACTCTGACTGGCCAACCCGCTCCGCACCGCCACGTCCGCTTGCCAGTCCCCTGAGAACACGTGGCAATCCCTTGGCACCCCGCCATTTTTCCGCAGAATTTCGGCTTGCGGCGAAAAATGCGCAAAATCGGTCTGGACAAGCCCTCCGCCCCCGCATAGAACGCCGCAACCCGAAGACGGCATCGCCCGTCTTGACCCGTGCCCGGGTAGCTCAGGGGTAGAGCAGTGGATTGAAAATCCTCGTGTCGGTGGTTCGATTCCGCCCCCGGGCACCACTATTTCAAATAGCAATCAGTGGTTCGGCCCGGGATAGGGCCTTTGAGGGCCGGCTCCTTTGTTTTTCGTCCGCTCTCGTGTCAGGCGGGGTCGCGGGCTGAGTATGGTCGATCCGCGAAAACGACAAGATCCCAAAGTGACTGGAACGCACTTGACCCGGGGCTATGGCTGGCCGTCACATCCCGGCTGATCCTCGTGCCGACATGCTTGGGAAACGGACCCGCCATCATGCGGCATTCGGCATGCGTCGGCCGGAGGTCGATCGTTCAGATCACGCCAAAGAAAAACGTGGCCACATACCAGGCGGTAAGCGCGAATAGAGCGCAGGCTGTTGAGATCAGCAGAAACCGCGAGACTCTTGAAGGGGAAAGCGCACCCAGAAGGCAAACCAAAGCAACAATTGGCATGGCGAAGGGAAGGAGGATCGATAATATCATGTCAGACTTTCACTATAGTACTTGATCAATTTCCAAATTGCCGTGTCGCCGGGACCAACTTTGTTTGCCAGTTTTGGCGCAACCTATTGAGCCAATGAGCGGCCTTCGGTGTCAAAAATATCTTTAGATCAGAAGAAGATGAGGTGAACAAGATGCGTCCGACGATTGCTCTTCTTGCTTGGCTGGGCGGGGCTTCTTTTGCCGTCGCACAGGATTTCACAATCGACCCGCATTTGATCGATCGATGCCTGCCGGTCGTGGATAACCAGATGCAATGTGTCGGTCACCAGGCATATGACTGCATTCACCGAAACGGGGGCGGGCCCAACATGGTGCTTGGGGCATGTTATGAAGCCGAAGCCGAGGTCTGGGACGACTGGCTCAATTCCACCTACAAAGGCCTGATTGCGACGGCGCGTGATCTTGAGGCCTCTGACAACGGCTGGGATCCGGGATCACTTGTGGACACTCTTCGTGAGATGCAGATCGCGTGGATCGCGTATCGGGACGCGACCTGCGCTCAGGAAATGGCGCTTGCCAAACCCTTCGGGTCACGGGTGTCGTCGGTTTCCGCCTTGTGCAGGCTAAGGGAGACGGCGCGGCAGTATTTTGAATTGCAGCGCGTCCGGAGAGACCTTGCCGCCAACTGACGGCCTGGCGTCCTTTTGGAACAACCGGAGGTTCAGGTGAAGACGCTCTCAGGGATGATTGGTCCGATCCTTTTCGGTGTGGCGGTCATCTGCGCCTATTTCTTTCATGCCACGTACTACCGTTGGCGCGGTTGCTTTGATGCAACGGGGCGCTGTTTCGATCCGCAGGCCGGGGTGGTTTATCATCAACAGGCCGGGCTGGTTTGGGGGGTGCTGTTCTGTGTGGCGATCGTCGGCGCGATTGGATTGTCCCGGCTGTTTCGGAACCGGACGTGAGCGCCACAAAGTCATCCTGACAGGCCTGCGGGCTCAGCCGATGTGGCGAAGTTTCCGCAGCACAAGAACCAGCATGCTCAACAATACCGATATCCAGACGCCCAGGAGCAGTCGAACCAGCAAGCTGGGTTGCGGGAAAAGCGCGACAACGCAGATCAGGCACAGGGCGGTTCCGATGGTCAGGGCAAAGGCTCGTCCCACCCAATAGGATGCCGCAAGCGTTGCGGCCCCGGCGATGGCAAGGGCCAGGCCAAGGCTTTGGACGCCGATACCGTATCCCACCCCGCGCGACGGAGGCCCAAGGACATGCGTCACCGCGTCAATCGAAGCCGCGGCGAGGACAAAGAAGACGCCTGTCGCAATGGGTGCCGCAAGATAGCGTATCAGGTGTTTTCTTATCATAGGGTTCGTTTGGGTCTGATCTTCG
>CAXQKF010000269.1:0-2308 GCA_964224285.1 Donghicola sp.
TGGAGTTCAGACGTGTGCTCTTCCGATCTATGCTGAGTTATCAGGTGGATTACCTGATCTGCACTGGCGCGACGGACCCCGATCAGATCACCGACCTGTGCCGAGCGGCGGGGGTGAAAACCCTGAACCTCGATTTGCCGGGGACCAAGGCACCCTCGATCCTGTCCGATAACTTCACCGCAGCGCGGGACCTGACGCAGGTCATTCTGGACGCTTGTGAACGGGACTTCGGGGTGGCAGAGCCACTGCTGTTTATCGGGGGCCGGTCCGACGATCACAACACCCAAGAGCGCCTGCGCGGGTTCCAAGCGGCCCACACCGAGCGTGGGCTGACGGTCCCGAAAACGCAGATCATCTCGCAAGGCTATGACCCCGAAAAAGCCCGCCAGACCCTGATGGCCATGTCATCCGTACCACACGGCATCTTTGTCAATTCGACGATCACGCTCGAAGGGGTGGTCTTCTGGCTGCAATCCCTGCCGCCCGAGAGGGCAACGAATATCCGCTGTGGAACCTTCGACTACGACCCATTCGGCGCGCTCTTGCCGCAAAACGTCGGGATGGTCCGCCAAGACGTCAAGGCGCTCCTGGAGCTGACCTTCCAGACTATGAAGGCGGGCAAGGAAGATGCGGCGATGCAGCTCGTCCCTTGCAGCCTCGAGATGCCGGAACTCTAGTCGTCCCGTCTAGGGCGCAACCAACACTTTGCATTGCGTTGTCCTATGGCGCAGGGCCTCGAACGCGGTCGGCATATCCCCGAGCGACACGGTGTCAGAAATCAGATGTTGGGGCGCATAGGTGCCTGCATCCAGCGCCCTGATCGCCATTTCGAATTCCGGCATGGAAAAGAAGACGGACATCACGATCTCGACTTCTTTGGAAATCGCGCGAAAACTGTCCATGTGATCCGGCGCGGTGCACAGCCCCAGCACGACGACGCGGCCACGGGGCGCGACCAAGCCAATGCAGTGATCAATCAACCCTGGCTTTCCCACGCACTCAAAGACGATTTCGGGTGCGCCGCCGCACGCCTCTGTCACGCGGCGATCCAGATCGGGGCCGCTGATCAAGAAGTCCGTCGCCCCCAGCTCCATCGCCCGTTCCCGCTGGTGGTCGTGCACATCGACCACAACCACCCGCGCCGCACCAAGCCTGCGTGCCCAAAACACGACCGCCAGCCCAATCGCGCCTGCCCCCACGATGACGACCCGCGCGCCGGGCTGCATCCGCGCCCGCATGATCCCGTGCAATGCGACCCCCAAGGGTTCGGCCAAAGCGCCGTCCGCAGCCGAAATGCCCCAAGGCAGTTTGCGACACTGGAATGTATCGACCGCCGCGAATTCGGCGTACCCGCCCCCGATCAAAGAGAAGTTTGCGCACCACGCTGGTTCTCCGCGCTTGCAGGCGTCGCATGTCCCGCATCCCCGCAAGGGCGCTGCGGTCACGTGATCGCCCACCTTCAGGCCCGAGACACCTGCGCCTACGTCCACCACCTCGCCCGAGAATTCGTGGCCGATGATCTCGCCGCCTTGCAGGCCAAAGGTTGGGTCTTCGGTCATGTGCAGGTCGGACCCGCAGATCCCGCAGCGGCAGACCTTGAGCAGGACCTGACCTGCGGCGGGGTCTGGGGTGTCCACCTCGCCGATCCGCAGAGGTTGGCCCATGGCGTCGAAAATCGCGGCTCTCATGATTTTTCCTCCAACACGAGTTTCCGTTGCAAGGGGAACAACGGGTTATCCCCCAGATGCTACAGCAGTCCCCAGACCCCGCCGCGGGCATAGAGCGCGATGACCAGCGTCAGCAGGCCCAGAACGATCAGGTAGGCCGAGCCGTATTCCCCGAACACCCGATCCGCGAAGAAGTAGATCAGTGCGCCGACGATGGCCCCTTCGATGGCGCCAATGCCGCCGACCATGACGATAAAGATCGACATGCTGGCCCAGAAGGGATCAAAGCCCGCAGCCGGCGTGATCCGCAGCTGCGCCATGTAGTAGATCGCGCCCGCAAAGCCGGTCCCAACCGCCGCAGCGATAAAGATCACAAAGCGCAAACGGCCCACGTTCACCCCTTGGCTTGCCGCAGCCACAGGGTTGTCGCGCATGGCCGTTAGCGCCAGACCGATGCGCGAGCGTAGCAACCAGTAGCTGCCCCCGATGGTCGCCACCAGCAGCAACGCGCAGAGGATCACAAAGGCCACTTCGCGTTCGTGCTGGCTATATTGGGTCATCACCCGCAGGGTCAGACCCGCGCCCGCGTTCAGATAATCGATGTTGGATGTGGCCAGCCGCACGGCCTCGGCCACGACCCA
>CAXQKF010000270.1:0-5253 GCA_964224285.1 Donghicola sp.
GCCTCGGGCGGTCTGGGGTCCTATGCGATCCAGCTGGCGAATACTGCAGGTGCGAACGCGATCGGCGTTATCTCGGACGAGAGCAAGCGTCAGTTCGTGATGGATCAGGGCGCCAAGGGCGTCATCAACCGCAAGGACTTCAATTGCTGGGGTCAGCTGCCCACCGTAAACTCGCCCGAGTATAACGAGTGGCTGAAAGAAGCGCGCAAGTTCGGCAAGGCGATCTGGGACATCACTGGCAAGGGCGTGAACGTTGACATGGTCTTCGAACACCCCGGTGAGGCGACCTTCCCTGTATCGACCCTGATCGTGAAAAAGGGCGGTATCGTTGTGATCTGCGCCGGTACCTCCGGCTTCAACACCACCTTCGACGTGCGCTACATGTGGATGCACCAGAAGCGTCTTCAGGGCTCGCACTTTGCGAACCTGAAACAGGCTGCTTCGGCGAACCGTCTGATGTGCGAGCGTCGTCTGGACCCCTGCATGTCCGAAGTGTTCGAGTGGGAGCAAATCCCGCAGGCACACACCAAAATGCTGCGTAACGAGCACAAGCCGGGCAACATGGCCGTTCTGGTGCAGGCACCGAAAACCGGTCTGCGCACCTTTGAAGAGGCGCTCGAAGCACGCTAAACGCGAAAACCAAGAAGCCGCTTAACGAGAGCCGCGTATCCTGCCGGGATGCGCGGCTTCTTTGTTGCGAAACAGGGAATTTTACCTGTTAGCCATGATTAAACCCTTGAAGTGACGGGATTTACGGACCAATCTGCACCTGTTTATTTAATTTTCGTTAAGCGAGGCACGCGTTTTTGGGCTTCGCCTCCTATTTATCTGGAGTACTTTTGTGTTGGACTCTTCCATCGCATCCATATTGGACCGGATCCGTTGTATTTCCGACGAGGCAAGTCTGGATCGGCTTATCTACGAGCTTCGCGACCATTTTGCCGTTACACATGCATCCTTGTTCTTGATGGCCCCTGATGGCGGCGTGCGGTGTTTCGGCACCTTTCCCAAGGATTGGGCGGCGGCCTATTTCGGGGATGGACTGGATCGGCACGACCCCGTCGTTATGGGGTGCTACAATAGTTTTGTCCCTGTGGACTGGCAGGATCTGGACTGGTCCACCCGTCAGGCCCAGATGATCTGGCACAATGCTCTGTCTCACGGCCTCGGCCCCCAAGGGTACACGGTGCCGATCCGTGGACCGCGCGGACAATATGCTGCGCTGAGTCTGTGTGGTGACGGGAGCCCGCACGAGTGGCGGCAGAAATGGGCCCGCGAGGCTGTTGACCTGATTACGATCTGCCATTTCCTGAATGCGCGTGTGCTGGAACTGGACGGTGTGCAGGCAGTCGATGCCCGCAAAGGTCTGTCTCCGCGCGAAATCGACGCAATGTCCTTTTTGGCCAGAGGCATGAGCCGTGCGCAGATCGCCGCGACGCTGGACATTTCAGAGCATACTTTGCGGGCTTATATCGAATCCGCGCGGCGCAAGCTCGATGCTTCGAACACGACCCATGCGGTGGCCCGCGCGATTTCACACGGCTTCATTCTGGTCTAGGGGCGGCGCAGGGCGTTTTGCCAGTTCCGTTGCCCCGTGCCCCTGTGTAGTGTCCGCGCCATGAGCGTTCCTAGCATTACCTTCTCCGAAGATCAGGCCGAGGCCCACGACCGCATCACGCAAATGCTGCGGGGTGTCGGGGTGGACCTGGACGATGGCATCCTCACCCCTCTGATCGAGGAAAAGCAGTCCATTCTGGCTGTCACCGGCAAGGCCGGATCGGGCAAGACTATGCTCCTGGCCTCTGTGGTCAAGGCGCTAGAGGACGCGGGCGTCGAGATTGTCTCTGGCGATTATGAGGGCCGCAAGAAAAAGGAACGGCGGACGCTGGCAATTCTTGCGCCGACCAACAAGGCAGCTAGCGTCTTGCGGATGCGAGGGGTTCCGGCGACGACGATCCACCGTATCCTGTACAGCCCCGTTTATGATCCGGAATTCGAACGGGTGGCCGAATGGCTGGCGGGAAACGCGGAACGTCCCGAGATAGAAGAACTGACGGATGAAGCCCTAGAGCGGGCCAAAGCCAGTTACGAAATGCACAAGTCGGTGCCGGGGGCCTTGGCTGCGGCGGGCTTGCGGGGCTCTGATTTCATCACGGGGTGGAAGCGCCGCGAGAGTCCCTTGGACATCGGACTGGTGGACGAAGCGTCGATGCTGGACGATCGCCAGTATGACGACTTGCGCGATATCTTTCCGACGCTGATGCTGTTCGGCGATCCGGCGCAGCTTGCTCCGGTCAACCAGTCGGGAAAAATGGTGTTCGACAAACTCCCCGAACCGGCGGTCATGCACCTGAACCGCATTCACCGGCAGTCCGGCGACAGCCCCATTCTGGACATCGCCCATGCTTTGGCTGATCCAAATTTGGGGTTCGAGGATTTCGAGCGACTGATCGAACAGAAGGCCCGCGAGGACGATCGTGTTGTCTGGGGGCAGAGGGTCGAAGTTGATTTGATGGCCCGCAGTCCGGTTCTGGTCTGGCGCAATGCGACGCGCATCCGTCTGATCAACGCGTTCCGCAGCGTTTACGGTGCACCAGAGACTGAATTGCTGGAAGGTGAGCCGCTGATCTGTGACGGCATCGAGTTGCCCTTGAAGCACCGCAAGAAGCGGATTGATCTGGAGGCGCGGGGCCTGATCAAAGGGGCGCAGGTAGTGTACCTCGGGCCGGGGCGGAAGCCCGGTTTCTCGCGGCTTCATGTGCTGGGGGCCGAAGAGCCTCAGGTCAGCGCGGCGTCGATTGTAAAGATCGAGAAACCCGATGAGGAAGAGCCCTTTATCCCGTTTGCCGCGCGGATGGGGGCGGCGTTCCTGCATGGGGCGGCGGTGACGATCCACAAGGCGCAGGGCTCCCAATGGAGTGATGTGCAGGTCTTTGCGCCGGATATCTATGCCGCAGCGCGGATGGGACGCACCGAGGCGGGGCAACCATTGTGGAAGCGGTTGGCCTATGTGGCGGTGACCCGGGCGTCGGAGCGGCTGTACTGGGTGGTCCGGCCAAGGCTGTCAAAGCCGAGCGGCCCGCTGAGTGTGGCTGATCTGGGCGGCACGCCTGCGCCTCTGCAGATGGATTTCACCGACTGAGGCATCGCTTTGGCTGGGGTGCGCGTGGCGCAGGTTGCTCTATGAGTATTTTCAGCAAAAAGAAGTCAGCGGCGGATCAGCTGGAAGAAGGTTGATGCGCCCCAACCGGCTGCGACCGCCAAGGCCAGTGAGAGCAGGCCGTAGAGCAGGGGTTGCTGGCGGGATAGGGTGAAAAGCCAACGTTCGAGGCCGACTTTGCGCACAAGGATTGGGGCTTGTTCATGGGTCAGGACAGCGCCGTCGCGAGTGACGAAGATGCGCGTGTTGTATTCGCCTTCGGTCAGGTTCGCGGGCAGGGTGATCCGCGTGTCGAACAGGGTTTCCTCGCGCAGTTGCGCAGATTTCTCGTTCACGAGGTAAGAGCCGTTGCGTTCGCGGATGCGGATCAGGGCGTCGGTAAAGCTCTCGGCGTCTTCAATGTTGCGCGGTGCGCCCACGGAACGGATGGCGCGGGGAATCGAGATTTTGTGCCTGAAATCCTCGGTCTCGGACAGGATGTCACGCAGTGGGCCGGTCGTTGCAACGGCGTAGAAGCTGGGAGCGCGGTCAATCTCGACCGAGTCTGTGTTCATCCAGATGCCGCCCACACGCTCTTTGCGCCAGACCGTGGTCGGGCCAGAGGGGCCAGCGACTGTGATGATGACGTTCAGGGGGTCTTCTTCGGGGTCGACCTCGCTGAGATCGCGTTTGATCGCGCCATAAATCAGGATGTCAGAGCCGTCAAAACGGGTGGTGATCCGCACTTCTTCCTGGCTGAGGCCAAGGACGAGTTCTTCGGCGGCCAAGGGCATTGCGAAGAAGGCGAGGGCAATGAGAGAGGCTATGATCCGCATCACGAGGTTCCGATCGAATAAAGGTTGGACGGGGTGAGCAGAAGGTCAAGCGCGAGCTTGCCACAGACGATCAGGACCAATGCGGCTAGGGCGATGCGCAGTTGTTCGGCCTTGAGTTTCGCGCCGATCTGGGTGCCGAACTGTGCGCCGATCACGCCGCCCACCAGCAAGAGCAGCGCGAGAACGATGTCGACTGTGTAGTTCGTGGTGGCGTGCAGCAGGGTGGTGAAGGCCGTCACGAAGATGATCTGGAACAGGGATGTGCCTATCACGACCTTGGTGGGCATGCCGAGGATATAGATCATCGCGGGCACCATGATAAATCCGCCGCCGACCCCCATGATGGCCGAGAGTACACCTACCGACAGGCCGACCAAACACGGCGGGATGGCCGAGATATAGAGGCCCGAAGCACGAAACCGCATTTTCAGCGGCATGGTCTGCACGATTCCGCGACCGCGTTTCTTGCTCTTGGTCGGGCCCTGGCGTCTGGATTTGCGCAGGGCATTCAGGCTCTCGATCATCATCAGGCCGCCGACGATCCCGAGGAAGACGACGTAGAACAGGTTTACGAGTAGGTCCACCTGACCGAGCTGTTTCAGCATCGTAAAGACATAGACCCCGAGCGCCGATCCAACGAGACCACCGGCCAGCAGAACAGAGCCCATTTTGAAGTCGACCGTTTTGCGTTTCAGGTGGGCCATCAACGCGGAAAAGGACGAAGCAACGATCTGGTTCGCGCCGGTTGCCACGGCAACCGCAGGCGGCACGCCGATGAAAAACAGGAGGGGGGTGATCAGAAAGCCCCCGCCTACGCCGAACATGCCTGACAAAAGGCCGACGATCCCTCCGAGCCCGAGCAGGAGGAACGCGTTGACTGAGACTTCGGCAATCGGGAGGTAGATCTGCATGGCTCACCGTAGCGCGGGCGTTGTGCCGCGCACAAGAAAATCGCAACGCGGCAGTTGCTTCGTGGCAAACCTGTTGCGTTGCAGAAACGGGGCCGCCTTGGGCCCCGCTCTTTGGTTAACGCTCTTTGACGTAGGGCTCGCCGCCGGCGCGGGGCGGGATGGCCTTGCCGACAAAGCCAGCGAGGAAGATCACCGTCAGGATGTAGGGCAGAACGTCCATGACCTGTACCGGAATGACGATCCCGCCAAGGTCGAGGTTCTGGTAGCGCAGCGCGACCGCTTGCAGCAGGCCGAACAGCAGACAGGCCCAGAGGGCATTCCACGGGCGCCACTTGGCAAAGATCAGCGCGGCGAGGGCGATGAAGCC
>CAXQKF010000271.1:0-8444 GCA_964224285.1 Donghicola sp.
GCCGGTCTTCGACGGTCGCGCCATCGCCCCGCCCGCGCGGATCATCGCTGAATAGATCGTCCATTTGCTCACCCGTGCAAGAGCGAGGTAAATTCTGCCTCTAGGGCCGAAATGTCAACATCGCAGGGCCTTTTGCGCATGGCCAGAGCCTTGTCGCCACGGGTTGCGGCGGCTTCGGTCAGGTCGCCGCAGACATTGGCGATGCTGTCCATTTCCGCCAGATCACCGTTGCAATGCAGGACCACATCGCAGCCTGCAAGGATCGCGCGCTCAGACCGGCGGGCAACTGTACCAGACAGCGCCCCCATGCTGATGTCGTCGGTCATGATCAGCCCGTCAAAGCCGATCTCCTGACGGATCAGCCGCATCATCTTGGGCGACAGGGTCGCGGGCCGGTCGTCCAGCGCCTCGAACACCAGATGGGCGGTCATCCCCAGCGGCAGATCGTTCAGCGCCTTGAAGGCCGCGAAATCCACATTCGTCAGGGTTTCTACGTCAATGTCCACGCGGGGCAGATCCAAATGGCTGTCCACGCGGGCCAAACCATGACCGGGCATGTGTTTCAGGACGGGCAAAACGCCGCCATCCAGATGCCCTTGGGCGCAGGCCTTGGCATTGGCGATCACCGTCGCGACATCCTCGCCATAGCAGCGGTTGCGCAGGAACGGGTGGGTGTCCGCACGGGCGACATCCGCCATCGGCGCACAGTTCCCGTCGATACCAAAGGACAGCAGCTCTGCCGCGATCAGTCGATACCGCAGCCAGAAGGCACGGGCCGCATCGGCGCCCGCATCCAAGGCCATATCCAGAGGCGGCGTCCAGTCTCGCACCAACGGGGGCCGCAGGCGTGCCACGCGCCCGCCCTCTTGGTCGATAAAAATCGGCGCTTTCCAACCCACCGCGTCCCGAAGGGCAGCGGTCAGAGTGCGCAGCTGCTCTGCATCTTCGATATTCCGCGCAAACAGAATGAACCCCCAAGGCTGCGCAGCCCTGAAAAAGTCACGCTCGGCACCCGTCAGAACAGGCCCCGAGCATCCGAAGATAGCAGCTAGATTCATGATTAACGCAGTGCGATCGGGATACAGGCCGCGTTGCCCGCTACCAGTACCGAGCAGAAGCGGCGCGAGTCAGCAACATCGTCAAAGCCATGGACGCGCAGACGGTAGAAAATCCGCCCGCCGCTTTCTGCTTTCTGGATCACACGGCTTTTGCCGTCAAAGAACTCGGCGAACTGGCCGCTGATGCGGTTCCATTCGACGCGCGCGATCTCGGGGCTTTCATAGGCCCCCAACTGCACCAGACGGGTGCCTGCGGGCAGCGCGGTTGCGTCCAGCTCTTCGGACGGGGTCGCCAGAGACGTCACGAAATCATCCCCGACCGAGGCCACCTGAACCGAGTCGCCGGCGGGGAAAGGACGGATCTGGGGGCGCAGCGCGGTCACGCCATTGTCTGCGGGCACTTCCAGATTCAGGGATTCTTGCGGGACCACAGCGAGAGCCAGCTGATTCGCCAGAGCCGCAAAGTCATCCTCGGTATCCACCAGGTTCTCGAGCGGCACGGGGATATTCGCATCGTCCACCAAGACGTCAGAATCAGTTTCAGCATATTCGGTCGAGACGGGCTCGACAGCTTCGACAGGCAGGATTTCCGAAAGAGGCGCATCTTCGGCTGCAACGTCCAGCGGTTCCGGCGCTAGGACGACCTGCTCGACCGGCGCGTTGTTCGCGCCTGCAGCCACCACTTCGTTGACCGCAAGGCCAAGGTTTTCGGCTTGCTCGCCGCCCGGGTCGGCGGGGGCCACGCGCACGGGGCCCTCCATCGCGGCGACAACAGGAATGCCGCTGACATCGCGGACAATCGTCCCGTAACCCCATAGAACAACAGCAGAAACCACAGCCACAGAAGCCACTGAGCCGACGATATTGATCAGCTTGCGGCGCGGGCTTTCTTCGACAACGAAGTCCTGCATGTAGTCTGCGGGGTCATCCCAGCCATAGTTTGCACCATACTGGTTGTAGGGCGTGTAACCGCCCTGTGACGATTGATAATCCGCCATCACTGCCTCTCTGGTCCCAGCGATCCCGGACTGCCGCTGGTTATATCTACTGCTCGTGTCTCGCCTGTGGGCCGCGTTCTTTAGCGCAGTTCCTCAGCTGGCGTGACACCCAAGATACCAAGACCGGCTGCAATCACAACGGCTGTCGAGCGCGCCAAGGCGATTTTTGCTTGCGATGTGGCAGAATCGTCGTCCTGAATGAATCTCAGGCTGGTATTCTCGTTGCCACGGTTCCAGAGGCCGTGCAAATCCGATGCCAATTCATACAGGTAGAAGGCAATGCGGTGCGGTTCGTTGGTGCGAGCCGCGATTTCCACCAGACGGGGCCATTCCGCGATCTTCTTCAGAAGGTTCAGCTCTGCCTCGTGGTCCAGCTTGGCGTGATCCGCTGCCAGAAGGGCTGCATCATCAGCCGTGATCCCCGCCTCTGCCGCCTTGCGCAGAACCGATGCCACACGGGCGTGGGCGTACTGAACGTAGAAGACAGGGTTGTCCTTGGACTGCTCCAGCACCTTGTCGAAATCAAAGTCCAGCGGTGCGTCGTTCTTGCGGGTCAGCATCACGAAGCGGGTCACATCGGGGCCCACTTGCTCCACGACATCGCGCAGCATGATGAACGTCCCTGCCCGCTTGGACATCTTGAAGGGCTCGCCGTTCTTGAACAGCTTCACCAGTTGGCACAGCTTGATGTCGACGGGCACTTTGCCACCGGACAGCGCGCTGACAGCCGCCTTCATCCGTTTAACATAGCCACCATGGTCGGCGCCGAACACGTCGATCAGCAGGTCAAAGCCGCGCTGCACCTTGTCGTAATGATAGGCAATATCGGGCGCGAAATAGGTCCACGCGCCGTCCGACTTCTTGATCGGGCGGTCCACGTCATCGCCGTATTCGGTCGATTTGAACAGGGTCTGTTCGCGGGGTTCCCAATCCTCTGGCAGCTTGCCTTTGGGGGGCTCCAGCGTGCCGCGGTAGATCAGGCCCTTGTCGGTCAAATCCTGAATAGCACCCTCGATCCGGCCCGTGCCGTAGAGCGATTTCTCGCTGTAGAACACGTCCATCTCGACGCCGAGCATCTTCAGGTCTTCGCGGATCAGATCCATCATCGCTTCGGTGGCGAACTCGCGCACTTCGGTCAGCCAGACATCTTCGGGCTGATCGACATAGGCATCACCGACCTTGTCTTTCAGGTTCGCGCCGACTTCGATCAGGTACTCACCGGGGTAAGTGCCATC
Source organism: Donghicola sp. (assembly GCA_964224285.1). Taxonomy (GTDB): domain Bacteria; phylum Pseudomonadota; class Alphaproteobacteria; order Rhodobacterales; family Rhodobacteraceae; genus Donghicola. Next base: position 3,292 of record CAXQKF010000271.1, read on the forward strand.
CTCGAACGCGACTTCCTGACCGTGGGCCTCGAGGTAGCGCAGGTAGACAGACCGCGCCAGAACGTCGACCTGAGCGCCGCCATCGTTGATGTAGTATTCACGGGTTACGTTGTAACCGGCAAAGTCCAGCAGGCTGGCCAGCGCGTCACCAAAGACCGCGCCACGGGTGTGACCGACGTGCAGCGGACCGGTGGGGTTCGCGGAAACGTATTCGACGTTGACCTTCTTGCCCTCGCCCAGGCTCGAACGACCAAACGCAGTGCCGCCATTCAGGACAGCCGCGACCAGCCCCTGCCAGACGGCAGGCGCAAGGCGCAGGTTGATGAAACCGGGGCCGGCCACTTCGGCGCTGGTGATGCGATCGTCTGCGGCCAGCTTCTCGACCAGCTTTTCGGCGATGTCGCGGGGCTTGGCCTTGGCAGCCTTGGCCAGCACCATCGCGGCATTGGTCGCCATGTCCCCGTGCAGCGGATCACGCGGAGGCTCCACCGTGACGTTGGCGAAATCGAGGCCCTCGGGCAGTGCGCCCTCGGCCTGCATCTGCCCGAGCGCGGCAAGAACAACAGCGTGAATATCGGTAAAGAGGTTCATAGGTCCAATCCTGTCTGATTGGGGACGGGATGTACCAGCCCTATGCCCCGCGTCAATCCCGAGTGGCAGAATCCTCTTTCGGGGGCAGCATGGCCAGCAGGGTTGTCCCCGCCTTGCCCTTCGGCGGATGCCCCTTGCCCAAGAGACGGATCGTCCCATCGGACAGCTCCATCAAGGGGATGCCCTCGGGACGCTCGGCTTGCCATTGTTCCAGCGGGTCATCCTCGGTCAGCTTGGTCCGGCCAAAGCGCCAGCCGCGGATCATCAGGTTCCCCAGCTCCAGATGGGTCAGGCCATTGCCCAGTTCGCGCCCACCAAGGGTGACAGGCAGCGCATGGCGGCGCGATTCCTCGTTGGCGCGGGTGATCTGCCAGACGTTCTCGCGCCCGAATTCAGGGGCCAGATCGGTGGCAACCAGCGTGTTGTAGGAATCGTTGTCGGTGGCTGCGATGACCTTTTGATAGGGCACCAGATCCAGATCGTTATGGGCATCCTCGGACAGGATATCGCCATAGTAAATCGGCAGCCCCGCTTCGCGCGCAGAACGCAAACGAGCACGGTTGCGATCCACGATCAGTACAGGAACGCCCGCATCCCCCAGCGCCTTGGACAGTTCAGCAGACCAGCGCGACCCGCCGATAATCAGAACGCCCGCAGGGCCATCCGCGGTCAGGCCCAGCCAGCGTGCCAAGGGCGCCAGCGTGAACCCGTGCAGCACCACAGTCGCCGCCACCAACGCAAAGGCCAGCGCCGGAATTTCAGCCGCGTCCTGATAGCCAAGGCTCACCAGACGTTCGGCAAACAGGCCAGCAACCGCCACCAGCACCACCCCGCGCGGGCCGGTCAGGGCGATCAGAATGCGTTCGTTCATCGGCACATCTGACCCGACCAGCGAAATCATCACCGTCACCGGACGCGCCAGCAGGATCACCGCGATCACGAAGGCCAGCGTGGACCAATCCATGGCAAACAGCGTCTCGCGGTCCATATTCGCGGCCAGCAGAATGAACACGCCCGACACCAGCAGCACGGTGGCGTGCTCTTTAAATCGGCGCAGTTCCTCGTAACTGGGCAGTTCGGCGTTCGCCAACCAGATGCCCATAACCGTCACCGCCAGCAGACCGCTTTCATGCAGCACCGCGTCAGAGGCCGCAAAGACCGCGATCAGCACAGTGAATAGCACCGGCACCTTCATGTATTCGGGCACAAACCCGCGGATAAAGCTTTGGGCAATGCCCCAGCCCGCCAGCAGGCCCAGCAGCGTCGCCACCCCGATCCCGAGGGTGAATTCCTGCACAGCCTCGCCCACGGTCTGCGTGTCGGCGTTCACCAGAACCACCGTAAAGGCCAGAACCGCCGCCAGCGCGCCCACCGGATCGTTCACAATGGCTTCCCATTGCAGCAGCTTCGCAGGGCGCTGTTGCAGACGCGCCTGACGCAGCAAGGGCGCAATCACCGTGGGGCCGGTCACAACCAGAATGCCCCCGAACACGGTCGAGGCCGCCCATCCCAGCCCCGCCGCATAGTGCAGCGCCGCCGAGGACAGCGCCCACCCCACAGGCGCACCCACGATCACCAGACGTTTGACGCCCAAGCGGGCCTCTCGCAGGGAATGGAAATCCAGCGTCAGGCCGCCCTCGACCAGGATGATGGCCACGGCGATGCTGACCATGGGCTTCATCAGCGGGCCGATGTCCCGCGCCGGATCGAAAATCCCCAAGCCCGGCCCGACGATCAGACCGGCCAGCAGCATCAGCACAATCGCGGGCATTCGCAGACGCCACGCCAGCCACTGGCTGCCCACCCCGAGGGCCCCCACCAGCGCAATCGCATTCACTGGGCCAAGGCCCGCCACTTCGCTCGCTACAGCCATGGATGTTCCCTCGTGTTCCTAATTAGCGTTGGGCCGGTCCGTGCAGGTCCCCTAGCCCTTCGCCATTGCAAAGACGCGCGTGCTCCAGCAGGGCAAAGCGGTCGGTCATTCCGGCCACATAGTCCGCCACGCTACGCGCGATTTCAGTTTCTCCCTGATCCCGCACAGCGGCAATCTGGGCCTGCCAGTTCTCTGGCAGCAAGTGAGGATCGTTAAGATAACTCTCGAACAGATCTTTGGTCACTTGGGTAACACGTTTTCTGACTTCTACAACAGAGGGCGCACGGTACATGCGCGTGAACAAGAAACGGCGGATCACGTTGATCTGTTCCCGCAGGTCATCAGAAAAAGTCACGACGCTGTGACCGGCAAGGCGCAACTCTTCTACAGATTGTGCACCGGTTGTGGCCAACTTGGCCTCGGCGGTGTCAATCACGTCACCGACCATCACGCCGAACACGCGGCGCAGGGCCTCGTACCGGCGGCGGCGCGGATCCAGAACAGGGTATTTCGCGTCCACCTCGGCGTAGGCATCACAAACGATGGGCAGGGCCGCGACCTCTTCTTCGGTGAAAAGCCCTGCACGAAGACCGTCCTGCAAGTCGTGGTTATTGTAGGCAACATCGTCTGCAATGGCCGCGACCTGCGCCTCGGCGCTGGCGTGGGTGGTCAGCTCCAGATTATGGCGGGCGTTGTATTCGGACAGGGCATAGGGGTACGGCGCGGGCACCGGACCGTTATGCTTGGCGATCCCTTCCAGCGTTTCCCACGTCAGGTTCAGGCCGTCGAAATCCGCGTAATGAGTTTCCAGACGCGTGACGATGCGGATCGCCTGTGCGTTGTGGTCGAACCCGCCGTAGGGAGCCATCAACTCGGCCAAGGCATCCTCGCCCGTGTGGCCAAAGGGGGTGTGCCCCAGATCGTGCGCCAGCGCCACAGCCTCGGTCAATTCCTGATTGAGTCCAAGCGCGCCCGCGATCGTGCGCGCGACTTGGGCGACCTCCAGTGAATGGGTCAGTCGGGTGCGGTAATAATCACCCTCGTGTTCCACAAAGACCTGAGTTTTATGTTTCAACCGTCGAAATGCGCTGGAATGCAGGATACGGTCCCTGTCCCGCTGAAAACAGGATCGGACGGTGCTGCCTTCTTCCTCAAAAAGCCGGCCGCGACTGCGTGCCGGATCACATGCGTAGGGTGCTTGCATGCCCCCTCCTTGTCGCTAGGTGCTGCACCACATATATTCGAGAAGTCCGCCAATGCAAAAACTTCGGAGATCATTGATGAATCTGCCCCCCAAGGTTACGCCCCGCGCCTTTGACCGTTTGCACGAAATCGGTGCTGCGGCCTCTGGCAAGGCCCTGCGCGTCGCCGTCGAAGGCGGCGGCTGTTCCGGATTCCAGTACGAAATCAAACTGGACGAACCCACAGCCGATGATCTGGTTCTCGAAGGTGCTGGCGAAAGCGTCGTCGTGGACAGCACCTCGCTGCCCTTCCTCGCGAATGCGGTGATCGATTTCACCGAAGAACTGATCGGCGCCCGCTTTGTGATCGAGAACCCGAATGCCACCAGCTCTTGCGGTTGCGGCACCAGCTTCTCGATCTGAGGCTTTCGATCAAAGGCGCTCGTAAGGGCGCGAAAAGACTTCGAAAAATGCCTCGAACCCCGGGCACGACGATGCGGTGCGCAAACGGTTGAATGCCGGAAAGCTCAGGTGCGGTTCGATCTGGCCCTGCATGGTGTGCCAGTCCCCTGATCGCTGCTTGGCCAGACCCCGCAGGACATCCGTGACCTCGCGCAGGGGCGAGACTCTGGAGGCAGGCAGACGGACGGAAAACGCCCCCTCGGGCACATCCAGTTGCATCACGCCCAAGCCAGCCTCGAACGACGCGGGCTGCGCTGCGAACAGCAACATCAGCTGGTCGCTCTGCCCGTCCTCCAGCGGCTTTTCGAAACGCAAGCGGGACACCTGCCGGAACAGATAGTTCTCCATCGGTTGGGGAACGGGCATCCCCAGCATGTGACAGACCGAAATCAACCGGCCCAAAGCGATCGGCGCATCCCCGAGAAAGGCGTGGAACATGGCATTCTGCACGCTTTTCTCGATCTGCGGCGTGGTGTGCTGCAGCACGCCCCCCATCGCGGTCATGATCGTGATTCCCCGCGCCAGCTCTACGCCCATCGGCAATTGCGCAAACACATCCGCGCGCGAGAAACGGCGCATCATCCGGCCAATCAAAGCCTGATCTTCGGCATCGCCCAAACCGGTCACATTGCGCTGCCACATCAACCAGCTGGAATAGAGGCGGCGGTCGTCCGATTGCTCGGCCGCCAGCAATTCCCGTGAACGCACCCAATGGATAATGCGCGCAGCAACATCACCGCGCATGCCCTGACGCTCCAACTCCAGCGCGATATGCAATAGGCGCGGGTATTCCTCGGTGCGGAATTGCAGGATTTCCGTCAGCTGGCTGTAAAGAGGTTTGAATTTCTGCAGAAGGTCCTGGTGAAATTCGACCTCGCAGCGATGCGCGGACATCAGGAAATAAACGATCTCGTGAAACCATTCGGTGGTTTCAGCCTCGTGACGGTGGTTCAGAATATTGTCGGCCAGACGCAACCAAGGCAAAGGCGTTTCGACCTTGGGCCGGAACATGACGACATTTGCATGGGGGACTTCGGGAAATGCTG
>CAXQKF010000272.1:0-5704 GCA_964224285.1 Donghicola sp.
GGCGTGTTTCTTAATCTCAACCCAGCTCGCTGAACCAGGCTGCAACCCGTGCTGCTGCGCTGTTCTCGGTCAGAGCCTCGTCGTAATATACGAAATACCCCCGATCAGACACGAGCTGAACATCGGACACTCGCACCAAGGCACCTGTTTCAAGAAAATCCTCAAGCAGACCGGCCCAGCACAAGGCGATCCCCTGTCCGGCAATGGCCGCGTTGATCACGGTGGCGTAGCTGTCGAACTCGATTGTCTGCAGTTTTCGGGTTGTCGGCACGCCCGCTGCCGCTAGCCAGGCTTTCCAATCGTACCAACGCTGGAAGGAATCCGCCAAAAGCAGCAGCCGCGATGACTGAATATCCAGAGGATCAAGATTGGGGTCGCGATCTTCCAGGAAAACCGGCGCACAAACCGGGTAGACTTCTTCGCCCAGAACCTTGCTGCTGGTCAGTCCGTCCCATGCGCCAGTTCCGAAACGGATAAGCACGTCAAAATTTGAGGCAGCGCCCCGGTAGTCGCCGGTCATGAAGCTGAAATTCAGCTCGGGAAAGGCCGCGCGCAGGGTCTGGAAACGGGGCAGTAGCCAATACGTCAGGAAACCGGGATCGGCGGCGATGGTGAATTTCCTGTTGCCCGCGCTTTCGCGCAGGTCGCTGATCGTCGTCTCAAGACGGCTTAGACCGCTGCGCAGCACATCGAACAGTGATATGCCCTCGGGGGTCAGTTGCATCGGTTTTGTCGTCCGATCAAACAGGGCGACCCCGATATCTGCCTCAAGCATCGCCACCCGGCGCGAGATTGCGGGTTGCGAGACATTCAGCTCGCGCGCGGCGCGGGTGAAGGTGCCGTGACGGGCCGCCGCGTCAAAGGCCAGCAGGCTGGAAAAGCTTGGCAGGGATGCCGACATCATAACCTCATCGTATGGTGTCATTCGCTTTTTCAGAGTTTCCTTCTGAAGTCAATTGTCTAGGTTTCGCTTTCAGCGCAGATGGAATCACCAGCGCGTCGCAACGACCTAAAACTCAACATGGAAAAGACACTATCATGCTGAAGAAACCAGAGCACGTTCTTGATCCGCTACTGAAACCCCGCTCGATCGCCATGATTGGCGCGTCGCGTAAACGGAATTCCGTGGGCAATGACATGATACGCAATCTTATGCCCAGCGGCTTTAGTGGCAAGGTCTATCCGATCAACCCATCCTACAACAAACTCTATGGCTGGCCCTGCTACAAATCCATTGCAGACCTGCCGGAAACCGTGGACATGGCAGTGCTGTCCGTACCCAACCGGGTATTGGAAGCGGTCGTGAAAGAGGCCATCAGCGCGGGTGCGCGGTCTCTGGTGATCTTTGCCAGCGCCGAGGAAGAGGGCGAAATCGATGACCGTCTGCGTGATCGGGTTGCCAAGCTGGCGCGGGACGCGGGGGTGCCGGTTTGCGGCGCGAACTGCATGGGCTTTTTCAACCCGATCCACGGGTTGCGCGCCTTTACCGCCTTTCACCCGGAACCGATTGCAACCGGTGGTCTGACCTATATCGCGCAGTCCGGCTCGTTGCTGCAGGCGTTGCTGTTCAACGACGAACGGCTGCGGTTCAATCTGGCGGTTTCGACCGGACAGGAGCTGGTGACAACCGCAGCAGATTATCTGGATTATGCGCTGGAGCAGCCGGAAACTAAATGCGTCGCGCTGGTGCTTGAAGCCATCCGCGATCCCGAAGGCTTCGTGGCCGCGCTGAAAAAAGCCAATGCGCGCAACATTCCGGTGGTGGTTCTGAAGCTGGGACGCACCGAGGCAGGCGCCAGCTTTGCCCTCAGCCATACCGGCGCGATTGCGGGCGATGCCGAAGTGTACGAGGCATTGTTCCGCCGCTTCGGCGTGATCAGCGTGCGCGACCTAAACGAACTCGCCGCGACTGCCCTGATGCTGTGCTGTGACAAGCCGCTTGCGCCGGGTGGAATCTCGGCCGTGCTGGATTCCGGCGGTGAGCGCGAGTTGATCGTGGATGTGGCCTCGGACGAGGGCGTGCCCTTTGCCGAGATCAGCGAGGCCACCAAAAAGGTGCTTGAGGCCAATCTGGACCCCGGCCTGACACCCGAGAACCCGGTGGACGCCTGGGGAACGGGCCGCGATTTCGAGGCTGTATTCGAAAACTGCCTGCTGGCGCTTTTGGCCGACGAGGACACCGCCCTGGGCATGTTCGTCGCTGACCTGTCCGAGGAACTGGACCTGCACGCGGGCTATGTCGAGGTCTGCCAGTCGGTTGCGCGCGCCACCGACAAGCCGCTGATCGTCATGACCAACTACAGCGCGTGGAGCCACAGGAAACACGCGGTGCGTTTGTCTCGGTCCGGCATTGTTGTGCTGGATGGAACGGTGTCGTCCTTGCGGGCCATCAAGAACGCGATGACCTATCGGGACTTCGTGGCGCAGAAAGATGTGGTCGAGGAAGATCGCCCGGAAAACCCACGCGCCGGTTACTGGCGTTCGGTCTTGCAGGGCCGTCAGGATGCGCTGACCGAGGATGAGGGGTATTCCCTGCTGCGCGACTATGGCATCCGGGTGCCGGAATTTGCCATCGTGACCTCGGCGGACGAAGTTGCCGAGGCGGCCCGCAAGGTCGGATTTCCGCTGGTTGCCAAGACCGCCGAAGCCGGCATCCTGCACAAAAGCGATGTGGGTGGGGTCATTCTGAACATCGCAAACGAAGAGGAGGCCATCGCAGCCTATGCAACCCTTTCCGCCAATCTGGGACCGCGCGTATTGCTCAGCGGCATGGCCAGCGGCGACGCCGAAATGGCGCTCGGGCTGGTGCAGGATGAGCAGTTCGGCAGTTTTGTCATGATCGCCTTTGGTGGCGTCTGGATTGAAATCCTCAAGGACAGCCAATTGTCGATGGTGCCCGTGAACGCGGATGTCGCCAGCCGCCGGATCGCCGACCTGAAGATGGCAAAGGTGCTGGAAGGCGTGCGCGGGGCCGACCCCTGTGACGTGCCCGCCCTGATCGAAACCTATATCCGCTTTGGCCATCTGGTTGCAGATCTGGGCGAACATCTGGCCGAGGTCGATATCAACCCCGTTCTGGTCAGCCCCTCGGGCGTGGTCGCCGTGGACAGCCTGATCATTCCCGCAGACGCAGTTCCTGCTTCGGAGGAGGCAAAACATGCACATTGATACAACGCTCGGCAAGTTCGCCTGTCAGAACCAAGCCTTTGGCCCGGTTCTCTACCGCCGCAATGGTCCGGTGGCCGAAATCGTGCTGAACCTGCCGGCAAAGCTAAATTCGATTACGGCCGAAATGGCCGTTGGCCTTCAGGCCGCGATGGATCAGGCCGAGGCCGATCCGGGCGTGCGGTCGATCCTGCTCTGCGGCGCAGGCCGGGCCTTTTCTGCGGGTTTCGATCTCGGCACAATGGAGGCCGATCCGTCTTTAGAAGACATGACCGCGATGTTGCAGATGGATTTCGACGTCATCATGCGCTTCTGGAATTCGCCCAAGCCGACGCTGTCGGCAGTGCATGGCTATGTGCTGGGCGGGGGGTTCGAGCTGGCGATGGCCTGTGACATGACCATTGCGGCAGAGGATGCCATGTTCGGCGAGCCCGAGCCAAAGTTCGGATCGGGTATCGTGGCCCTGCTTTTGCCCTGGCTGACCGGACCGAAACAGGCCAAGGAAATGCTACTGTTCGGCAATGATCGCGTCACCGCAGACCGGGCCTTGCAGATGGGGCTGGTCAACTCGGTCGTGCCCCAGTCCGAATTGCTGGATGTCGCACGCGACACGGCGCGGCGCGCGGCTGTCCTAGACGGGCTTGCCGTCAGAATGACCAAGGATGCGATCAACAAATCCTATGGCCGCATGGGGCTGGAAGGTGCCCTGCGCGAAGCCCTGGCCATCGATATCCAGATCGAGACCTCAGAAACCGAGGAATCCCGCACCTTCAAGGAAATCCTCGCCACCAAAGGCGTCAAAGCCGCGATCGCATGGCGCGAGGTCCGCTTTGCCGCCCTGGATGCCACATCGGCGGAAACAGAAGAGAAAAATAAAATGTCCTATACCGCGCTTGTTGTCGACAAATCCGAAGATGGTGTCACCCAGACCATTCAGACCCTGGAAAACGATACGTTGCCCAAAGGCGATGTGACCGTTGCGGTCGAGTATTCTTCGGTCAATTACAAGGACGGTCTGTGCCTGTCCGCAACCGGCGGTCTGGTGCGCAAATTTCCGCATGTGCCGGGTATCGATTATGCTGGCACCGTCGAGCATTCTGCGGATCCCCGCTACATGCCCGGTGACAAGGTTGTTCTGACCGGCTGGCGGGTGGGTGAGAACCACTGGGGCGGCTATGCCACGCGCACCCGTATTGCCGCTGACAAGCTGGTGCCTCTGCCTCAGGGTCTGTCCACGGCGCAGGCGATGATGGTGGGTACCGCCGGTCTGACGTCGATGCTGGCGGTCATGGCCCTGGAAAGAAACGGCCTGACCCCGGATCAGGGGGAGGTTCTCGTCACAGGTGCCTCCGGCGGTGTTGGATCGGTCGCCGTGGCGATCCTTGCCAAGCTTGGATACCAGGTCGCTGCAGTGACCGGCAGTGAGGCCAACTCGGCCTTTCTGACCGATCTGGGTGCCAGCCGCATCGTGCTGCGCGAGGAATTGTCTGAAACCGTCAAGCGGCCGCTGGAAACGGAAACCTGGGCGGGCTGCATCGACGCGGTTGGCGGCTCAATGCTGGCGCGTATTCTGGGACAGATGAAATACGGCAGTTCGGTCGCCGCGATCGGTCTGACGGGTGGTGCGGACCTTCCTGCCTCGGTCGTGCCCTTTCTGCTGCGGGGTGTGACACTCAAAGGCATCGACTCGGTTATGCAGCCTTTCGAAGACAGGCAGAAGGCGTGGGCGCGCATTGCGACAGATCTGCCGATTGCAAAACTGGAAGAGCTGTCCACCAGCATTAAGCTGGAAGATGTCGCAGATGCCGGTGCGCGCATCCTGAAAGGGGACATCAAAGGGCGCACGATCGTCGAGCTCTGAACAGGTCCAATGATCTCAATAGGCCGGCCTCTTTTCGCAGATAGCTTTCGAGGGGTCGGTCTTGTCGAAGACTTGTCTTGAGCGCCGTCCTGAGCGACAAACGTTCCCAGCACCTATAGGTTACGCAAAGCAGCCATTGGTAGGTGAGTCAGCATCAAGTACTTAGGGCTCATGGACTAAGCCGCTCTCGCGGCAATGGCGCTTGTGGCTGGGGTGGCGAACTGCGCCGATGTCTCGCAATTTTGCGATGTGACTGACCTGCCTGACGATTGAGGTTTCTCAATCGGACAGGAGGTTCCCAGGACACAGGAGAAGATGAGCCCGCTGCGAGCGCGGATGATCGAAGACATGCGCATTCGCGGGATGGCGGAGACGTCGCAGAAGGCCCATATCCGGGCGCTGAAGGATTTCACCGCGTTTCTGGGGCGCTCGCCGGACACAGCGACCTCGGACGAGTTGCGGGCCTATCAGCTTCATATGACCGACACGGAGGTCACGCCGTCGGGCTACAATTCCCGGATCACGGCGCTGGGTGCTGTCAGACAAACGAGCCCGAGCATCAGTCTTCATTCGACGCCCATTTCTATGAGGTCACTAAAGAACGCCACTCGGTGAGAGCAGCGTCACGGTTTAGTTTGAATGTACTGCGTTTTGAGAGTGATCTTTGCGAGTTGAACA
>CAXQKF010000273.1:0-3065 GCA_964224285.1 Donghicola sp.
GATGCCCTCGTTGCTGCCCTTCTTGTAGTCGCGCAGGATGTTGCCCTGTACGGGCCAACCAAGGCGGCCGCCGGCTTTGGCAGTCTGCTTGACCTCGGGGGCGGCAGGGGCCACGACCGGCGCTGCGGCAGGCTTGGTCTGCTCTTTGGGCAGGGGTGTCGTGGCCGAAGGCGGTGTCGGTGTCGGAGAGCCATTGCCCGGCGACTGGGGTTTTTCGGAAACGGCTGTATTGTTCGACGTGCGCACGGCAGCGGTCTGTTCGCTGACGGGGATCAGCAGAACCTGGCCTTCGCGGACGGTAAAGTTGCTGTCCAGACCATTCCATTCGCCTAGGCTGCGAACCGAAACGCCATACTGACGGGCGATGATAAAGGCGGTTTCGCCGCGCACGACCTTGTGGCGGACGGGCGTCTGACCCGCGGGGATCGCCGGAGCGGGCGCAGGTGCGGCAGCTACGGGCGGCGAGATCGTGGTTGGGCTGTTGTCGATCGCGTTGCCTGCCATCGTGGTGATGTCCACCGAGGGCGCCCCCAGCGAGGTGGTCTCAATGCCTGACGGCGCGCTGAGGCTGTTGTCGATCTTGTTGGGCAGAGCCAGAAGTTCGTTGCGCTGCAGGCGGTCGCCGGTTTTCAGACCGTTGTACGAAGCCAGCTCGACGGCGCTGATGCCAAGGCGGTCCGCGACCTCATGAACGGTTTCACCGTTGCGGGCGAGGGCGACCTGATAGCTGGGATAGGAAATCACGCCACGGGCGTCGGGGGCAGGGCGGCTCAGGGTGCCACCGGCAACGGCAGAAGAGGTATCAAACCCCTTGCCGACGCTGCGCATGTCTAAGTCCATGCTGTTCGGGTCACAGGCGGACAGCAGTCCCACACCAAGAACGGCGGTCAAGGCTTTGGGAAAGCGCATGTAGGCGAAGCGGGTCATCTCGATCATCCTCTCGTGCGGGCTCTTGTGGTCTGCGGCCAATGGCAGGGCCCTTGGGTACTAAAAATTACCTTAGTCTTTTCCAAGCCCCTCGACGAGGGGCACAAAGCGCACTGGGCGCAATTCATCATAATGCAGGCCATCTTCGGTCTTGGTGACACGGATCAGGCTTTGGACTGCGTCGGATTGCCCGACAGGCAACACCATAATACCGCCGACCTTGAGTTGGGCCAAGAGCGGACCGGGGGGGTCTTCGGCCGCGGCGGTCAGAATAATCCGGTCAAACGGGGCCTGCTCGGGCAAACCAAAGCTGCCATCGGCGGTCAGGGCGGTGATATTGTTCAGGTCGAGCCTGCGGAACAGGGACATCGCGTCTTTGACCAGACGGGCGTGGCGGTCCACGGTGTAGACGCGGCGCACCAGCTGGGACAGGATCGCGGCCTGATAGCCAGAGCCGGTGCCGACCTCCAGAACCTTGTCGCGGGGGGACAATTTCAGTGCCTGCGTCATCATCGCGACGACCGAAGGCTGGGAAATCGTTTGGCCGCAAGCGATGGGCAGGGGCGTGTCCTCGTAGGCGCGGGCCGAGAAGATGCCTTTGACAAAGTAGGAGCGGTCGATCGCCTCCATCGCCGAGAGCACGCGCATATCCGTCACCCCGTGCGAGCGCAGGGCGAACATGAACTGCATTTTCTGCTGGGCTGCCTCGTCCATCATCATCCCTGGTTCAAGACGTCGCCAAGCGCGCCCATCATGTCATGGGCAGTGAAATCCGCACGCATGGGGGTGACAGACACGTAGCCGTTCAGGTTCACATCCGCATCGCAGCCTTCTTGGGTCACGGCACGCTGGTCGCCGCCGCGTGCCCACAGGAACATGCGGCCCGAGGGCGCTTTGTGCGGCTCGACCGCGAAGCTGGTGCCAAGGCGCAGGCCTTGGGGGGCGGCGCGCACGCCTTTGACGCCTGCGGCAGGCACGGGCGGGAAGTTCACGTTGTAGAATGTGCGGTAGGTGGGGCCATCGGGCAGAGCTGCGTCCAGAATTTTCTGGATGGTCGAGGCCCCATAGGCACGGGCGGCTTCGAACGGGTCTTCGATGTCGTAGTTGTCCGGCCCGAGGTATTGGGACAGGGCAAACGACGGGATGCCCTGTAGCGCCCCTTCAAGAGCGCCGCCAAGGGTGCCGGAATAGAGGGCGTTCTCGGCCGAGTTGTTACCACGGTTAACGCCCGACAGGATCAGATCGGGGGGAGTGTCTTTCAGGACGTGGTGCACACCAGCCAGCACGCAGTCGGCGGGGCTGCCCTCTGCCGCGAACCGGCGGGGGCCCATCTGGGCGATCATCGTGGGATGGGTGTAGCTGATGCAGTGCGAGACGCCCGATTGCTCGAACGCGGGGGCAACGACCCAGACCTCGCCGTCAGGACCGGCAAGGGTTGCGGCGATCTCTTCGAGGGCGACCAGACCGGGCGCGTTGATGCCGTCATCGTTTGTAATGAGAATGCGCATGACCTGCCCCTGAACTACTTCTTAATTTGTGAATAGTTCAGGCAAAGGGGCAGGTCCAGCGGTGGCTCAGGCGAAAAGCTGATCCAACAGTTTTTTGGCAACATCCATCGGCGGATTCAGCGCCGCGCGGTCTTCGCCGGGGTGGAAACGGGCGCGGGTTGCGGTGGGCATCGGATCGGGCTGGGTGATCACGACGCGGGGGCCCAGACGCTCGGTCTCTTTTTGCCAGCTGCGCGCAAGGGCGATCTGCGCGGATTTGGACGCACCATAAGCGCCATACAGTTTCTCGCCGGCCTTGGGGTCGTCAAAGAACAGCGCGGTTCCTTTGTCCCCCAGAAGCGGCGAGATGTAAGGGATCAGAACGCCGGTCGCGGTGGCGTTGATCGCCATCGATTTGTCCCAGTCCTTGGCCATGATGTGGTCGGCGGGGGTCAGAGCGGTGGCATGTACGGCTGTGTGCGCCCACAGGTCGATCTTGCCCCAGCGGTCGTAGATGCTGCGGCACAGTTGAGCCATCGCGTCGCGGTTGGTGATGTCCATCGGGGCCAGCGTGGCGCTGCCGCCGCGGGCCTGGATGCGGTCGTCCAGCTCTTCCAGAGCGCCGGTGGTGCGGGCCACGGCGACGATATG
>CAXQKF010000274.1:0-9603 GCA_964224285.1 Donghicola sp.
CGTTCGCTGTGTCCTCGATCTGCGCGATCAGTTCAGCAACCAGCGCGCCGTCGTCGATCGGCTTGGGGTGCAGGCCCTCGCCTTTGCGGGTTTCGATTTCTTCAAGATAGGCAGTGTACAAGCTCATGGCGATCCCTGCGGTTCAGTGGTGGGGCAAGCTTGGGTGCCGGACGGCAAATATGTGTTGGCGAGCGGCGGCAAGCTTAATTGTATGCGGATGTATACCAAGCGGGTTTACGTGGCAAGAGGTTGGCGTCGGGATTACGTCCGGAACGCCTCTGTGTCGAGCAAAAGCGACGATTTTCGGCTGCCTGAGGCATTATGCCTGACCTTTTAAGGGAAAGGCCCACGTATTTTGCAGCTTTGCGATGTCTGAGGGGGAATCGAATCCGAGGTGGATTTTCGGGATCAGGTAGGCGCGGCGGCCCACTCCAGGGCCGCTACACAGGCTTTGAGGCGGTTTCGGTTCAGGTCTCGATCCGCGAAATCAGGTCATCCATGACGGCGGCGTTTTGCATCCGCAGGATCGCTTCGGCGGCGGGCATGTCCTGCCTGCGCATGGCGTCAATCAGCAGGGTCATCTCTTCGGCCATCACGCTGCGGCGACCCGCGCCGTAGCCGTAGTTCCGGCGGAAGGCAAAGATCGTATCCCAGCCGCGCAGGAACACACGCAGGGCCTCTTTGTTGCCGCCGAATTCCATCAGTTTGGCGTTAAAGCGGCGATTGCTCTCGATCGCTTCGACATCATTGCCCTTCTCGAGTTGCGCGCGGTAGTCCGCGGCGAGCGTCTCCAGCGTCCGTATGCGTTCCAGCGTCAGTTTCCGCATCCCGCTGCGCACGGCAAAGATGCGCAGTTCCGTGTTCAGTTCGAACAGGTCGGTGACATAGCTGCGATCCAACTGCCGCACGGTTGCGCCGCGGTTAGGCTCGATGCTGACCAGCCCTTCGCCTTCCAGCTTTCGCAGGGCCTCGCGGAGAGGCATGGTCGAGAACCCTAGCCGCTTGGCCAGTTCGCTGGTTTTCAGGCGCTCTCCGGGGGTGACCCGACCGGCAAGGATGTCTTCCCGGATCAGGTTGGTCACCTGATCCACTGAATTTACGGCACTATCGGTTGGCAAATCTGCTTCGTCTTCCATGCGCTGAATGTTGATCAACCCGCCTTGCGGATCAAGGAGATATGTTCGGCGTCGATCAGGATGGTCCCGTCCTTGCGGCACAGGCGCACCGCTTCGGTGATGACGCCTGCGGGGCGCGAGCTGCTCTCGCGTTTGCCGGTAAAGTCCATTTCCACATAGACCTCGTCCCCTGCCTGAATGGGCGTTCTGAACCGCACATCGTTCCAGCCGAGCGAGGCAATCGAGGTGTCCTCGTACAGCTTCAATCCGGTCTTTAGCCCCTCCATCAGTGACAAGCCATACAGGCCATGGGCGATGATCCCGGGGAAGCCGGCCTTCTTGGCGTAGTCCTCATCCGTGTGCAGGGGGTGGTGATCCCGCGTCAAACGACAGAAATCCGCAATGTCCTGTGCTGAAATTTTGTGCGTTCCGGTCGTGTAAGTCGTGCCGACCACCACGTCTTCGTAAAACAGGTTCATGCGTAGGCCTTCTGCACCTGACGCGCGATGATCATGCGCTGGATCTGGTTGGTGCCTTCGTAGATCTGGCTGAGTCGCACATCGCGGAACAGGCGCTCAATGCGGAACTCGCGGGAATAGCCGTTGCCCCCGTGGATTTGCAGCGCGTTCGAGATGTGAACCTGCGCCATATCGGTGGTGAACAGCTTGGCCTGCGCGGCCTCCATGGCGATGGAATGACCTGCGTCATAGAGCTTGGCCGCGTTGTGGATCAGCAGGCGTGCTGCCGAGATATCCTTGGCCATATCGGCGATCATGAACTGGATCGCCTGGTGTTCAAAGATC
Organism: Donghicola sp.; assembly: GCA_964224285.1. GTDB lineage: Bacteria > Pseudomonadota > Alphaproteobacteria > Rhodobacterales > Rhodobacteraceae > Donghicola. The sequence continues at coordinate 1,919 of CAXQKF010000274.1, forward strand.
GGCTTGCCGAACTGCTTGCGGTCGTTGGCGTATGTGATGGCGTCTTCCATCGCGGCTTGCGCCATACCCAACGCCATGGAGGACATCATCAATCGGGCAAAGTTGAAGTTCCCCATGGCCATCTTGAACGCGCCGCCTTCGGGGCCGATCAGGTTGGTGACGGGCACGCGAACCTCGTCAAAGGTGACCATGCATTCGGCCAGACCGTGCATCCCCAGCAGGTCTTCGGACTTGCCTTTGATCACGCCCGCGCGGTCGGTTTCAACGAGAATGCAAGAGATGCCTTTGTGCCCTGCCTCGGGGTCGGTGTTGGCGAAAACCATGATCACGTCGGCGATCTGGCCAAAGGTCACCCAAGCTTTGGTGCCCTTGATCACATATTCGTCGCCGTCGCGGATCGCCGTTGTTTTCATGGCCGCGACGTCCGATCCGGTGTCGGGTTCAGTGACCGCAGTGGCCGGAAGGACGGAGCCATCAAGGATGCCGGGGATCCAGCTCTTGGTGATCTCTGACCCGTGGTGATCTAGGAAAATCGCGGCCTCGACGGGAATGGCGAACGCATTGCCGACGGCGCCGGAGCCGCGCGCGATCTCTTCCATCACTATGCAGGCGGCCATGGCATCAAGGCCCACGCCGCCCGCCTCTTCGTTCAGTGCAACGCCGAACAGACCCTGTTCAGCCAGTGCGTTGTAGATGTCGCGGGGGAATTCATCCTCGCGGTCGATGGTAGCGGCCGCAGGGGCGACCACGTTGTCCGAAAGCTTGCGCGCGGTGTCCCGCACCATGCGCTGCTCTTCGCTGTAGAATTGATCCAATATGATCTCCAAATTCCAAAAACTGATACGATTTGATCAAGGGCTATCTCTGCGACCCGCTTCGGTCAAGCCGAGGCAACGCCAGCGTGAAAGGCATCAGAGGGCTCTCTGTCAAAGAAGTAGACGATCACGTGCTTTGGATCGGTGTTATAGGCCGAAGCTACTGCCGCTGTGATTGCGCGCGCAGCCTCTTCTTTCGCCTTCTGGGGTCTTGGGAAGGCATGAATCTTTATGAAAATGCGATAAATTTCAGCGTATGTGCCAAATTTTCCAGCATGTCCGTAGGAATTTTCAGGGGCCGAAAAATAATAGCAGGTCACGATATCCGCGCTGATCCCATAGGCATCACAGAGCCCTTTGGTCATGGTTTCCGTCGCAACCTCCCGTATTTCTTGGGAACAGTCGTTGTCGATGATTTCGATAAAGGGCACGGGGCTTCTCCTGCTGGCTGCGCGCCCGCAGCATTCGATACGAATGATGGGCGTTGACTTATTATCTGATCAGAAGAAGGCTGAGTGCAACAGATTTGCGATTGAGGCCGGTTCGGGCCGCAGAAGGAAAGACCAAGATGACGTTCAAGGGCAGCTATACAGTGTGCGTGACCCCCTTCACCGCCGAGGGTGCAGTCGATCTGGAGGCTCTGAAGTCCTATGTCGATTGGCAGATCGAAGAGGGTGTGCACGGGCTGATCCCGCTTGGCAGCACCGGAGAGTTCCTGTCCCTGACCCGCGATGAGCGCACCGCTGTCGCTGAAACTGTGATCCGCCAAACGGATGGCCGCGTGCCCGTCCTGATCGGCACCGCCGCCGAATGGACAGACGAAGCCGTCGATCTGAGCAAAGAAGCAGAGACCCTTGGCGCGGACGGGGTGATGCTGGTGCCGCCCTATTACTCGTCGCCCACCGACGCGGAACTGGTGGCCCACTTCACCCGCGTGGCTGAGGCAATCTCGATCCCTGTGATGCTGTACAACAACCCGTTCACCGCGAACGTAGACCTGTCTGCCGATCTGGTAGGCCGCCTGTCCGAAGTGGACAACATCACTTACATCAAGGACACCTCGAAAAACGTACACCGCGTTACGGAATTGCTCGAGGCCTGTCAGGGCCGGATGACTGTTTTCGCGGGCTACTACCCGTGGGAAAGCTATCTGGCGGGGGCCGAGGGCTACAGCTCGGTCATGTCCAACATCGCGCCGAAACTGTCGGCCGAGATGTTCGACAAGACAGTCGATGGCTCGGGGCAGGGGCGTGACCTCTATGTCCGTAGCCTGCCGCTGATCAACGCGCTGGCCGGTGACCTGTATGTCTCAGCCACCAAGGCGGCGATGAAGATGATCGGGCGCCCGATGGGTGATCCCCGCCCGCCGCGTCTGCCCTTGCCCGAGGCCAAACGCGCGGAGCTTGAAGCAACTTTAAGAACACTCGGGTTCGTCGCCTGAGGATGGGCGCCCTGCGCCGCAATAATAAAGCCCCCTCCCAACAGTGAGTTTAACAAGGAAACGCATGATGAAACTGACCAACATTGCACTTTGCGCCGCCATGGCGATCACCGCTGTCGCCGCGCCTGCCTTTGCTCAGGACATCACTCTGAAGGCCAGCCACAACGCCAATGCCGAAGAACCCTATGGCGTGGGCCTGCGCAAAATGGCCGAAGTTCTAGCGGCGAAAACCGACGGTGCGGCCACCATTCAGGTGTTCGATAACGCCACCCTCGGCGACGAGATGGAGAGTATTCAGGGCACCCAGATGGGCACCGTGGACATTGCTGTCACTGCAAACTCGACCCTGTCGAACTTTGTCCCTGATCTGTCGGTCTTCTCGCTGCCCTTCATGTTTGATAGCGCCGAACAGATGGATCGCGCCCTGAGCGATCCCGCCGTCCGCGACGCCATTCAGGCAGAGCTGGAAAAGCAGGGCTTTCACCTGTTGTCGGTCTTCTCGGCGGGCACCCGTCACATCATGACCAAAAAGCCGATTGAATCGCTGGCCGATATGGAAGGCCTGAAAATCCGCACCATGCAGAACCCTGCCCACGTGGATACCTTCAACGCATTCGGCGCGAACGCGACCCCGATTGCCTACACCGAACTCTATGGCGCGCTGGAAACCGGCGTGGTTGATGGCGCAGAGGCGGCGAACACCAACTTCTACTCGCAGAAGTTCTACGAAGTGGCCCCCGACTGGGCCGTTGTGGGCTGGCTGGAGCTGGTCGCGCCTGTGATCATGGGCAAAGCCGCCTATGACGCCCTGCCTGCGGATGTTCAGGCAGCTCTGGACGAAGCGGGCCTCGAGGCTGGCAAGTTCGAGCGTGCCACCTATCTGGCCAGCGATAACGCGCGGTTCGCGGATCTTGAGGCGGTTGGCGTGAAAATGACCCGTCCCGACACCGCCGAGTTCCGCGAAGCCGCCGCCCCCGTTCAGCAGAAGTATCTGGAAACCGATGGCCAGAAAAAGATCTTCGAACTCCTGAAATCGGTCGAGTAACCCTTCCTGACTCGACCTACCTTCCCCGGCCGTTCCGCCTCAAGGTCGGCCGGGGACATTCCCTTCGGAAAGTTTCGCCCATGTTCGTCCTCCTCGAACGCTTCTGTCTGTTTTTGCGTGCGATCGCCTCTGCTGCGGTGGTCATTTTGTTCACCGTGATGATGGTGGCGGTGCTGGTGCAGATCGGTGGGCGATACGTCTTTAACTACTCCATCGCCGCGGCGTCCGAGATCGCGACCTTTAGTCAGATCTGGCTGGTTTTGTTGGGGTCCGGTGTCGCCTTGGCCCGTGGCCAGCACGTGGCGATCGACATGCTGCCTGCCAAGCTGCCCTTGCCCTATGCCCGCGCCGCGTTGGTGCTGATTGCCTTAGTTGTGGCCGGTTTCCTGTGGGTTCTGGCCTATGGCACCCAGCCCCTGATCAAGATGGGTGCGTTCCAGCTGTCGTCCGCCTTGCGCGTCCCGATGAAGTACATCTACCTCTGCCTGCCCATCGGCGCTGCCTACATGTCGCTCGAGCTGCTGCTCGCCGTGATCCAGCGCTGGGACAACCCTTTCCCCCCGCCCGAAGCTGACCCAGACCCCGAGGAGGCCATCTGATGCTGGTAATCGCAGTCGCCTTCCTGTTCCTCCTTGCGCTTGGTGTCCCTGTTGTCTTCGTTCTTGGAGCCTCGGCGGTTCTGGCGCTGGTCACCACGACCGACGTCCCCGTCGCCATCGTCAGTCAGCGCGTTTTTGCCGGACTGAACTCGTTTACCCTGATGGCGATCCCGTTCTTTGTCTTCGCTGGCGTGATCATGGACGCAGGCGGCATCTCGCGCCGGATCGTGCAGTTCGCCTCGGCCCTGATCGGCTGGGTCGTCGGCAGCCTTTACCAAGTCAGCTGCGTTGCGGCAGCAGGTCTGGCGGCGATCTCGGGCTCCGGCTCGGCGGACACTGCAGCGATTTCGGCGATCATGCAGCCCCAACTGCGGCGCAAAGGCTATGACGTCGACTTCGGGGCGGCCCTGATCGCCTGCGCAGGCTCCATCGCGCAGGTCATTCCGCCAAGCCTGACTATGGTGATCCTTGCCGTTGTGTCCAACGTGTCCATTGGCGCGCTCTTCATCTCGGGCATCCTGCCGGGCGTGATGTGCATCCTGATGCTGATGGTCATCTCGTACTTCAAGGCCAAGAACGGTGGCGACGCCTACCGTGACAGCGAGCCCTTCACCCTGCCGCGCCTTGGTCGCGCCGCGTGGGCTGCGCTGCCCGCCGCTGGTATGCCCTTCCTCATCCTCGGCGGTATCCTAGGCGGGGTCTTCACCCCGACCGAAGCGGCGGCTGTCTCTGGCTTCTATGGTCTGTTGGTTGGCGCGTTTGTTTACCGTGATCTGAAGCTCTCGGCGCTGCCCGGCCTGATCCTGAAAACCGCGTCCCTGTCCGCTGCCGTCATGCTGATCATCGGCACTGCGAGCGTCTTCTCTTGGCTGATCGCCAATGCGAACGTCCCGCAAATCCTTGGCGAATGGATCAAGAGCGTTTCGTCCAGCCAAGTCGTGTTCCTGATCATCGCGAACCTGTTGTTCCTGTTCGTGGGCATGTTCCTCGAAACCATCGCAGCGATCCTGATCATGGTGCCCGTGCTGGCCCCGATCGCCGTGACCATGGGCGTGGACCCGCTGCACTTCTCGCTGCTCGTGATCCTGAACTGCGCGATTGGCACCGTGACCCCGCCCTACGGAGTGTCCCTGTTCGTGGCTTCGTCCGTCGCCGGACGGTCCGTGATGCAGGTGTCCCGCCGCCTTGGTTGGCCGCTGGCGGGGCTCTTCGCGATGCTGATCGCTATCACTTTTATTCCCGAACTCTCGCTCGCACTGCCGCGTCTGTTCGGCCTGATTGATTAACCAGAAAGACCACCACTCATGACCAAACTCAAAGTCACCATCGCGGGCATCGAATTCGACGCCAAGTTCGAAGATGCCGCCCCCAAAACCGTCGCCGCCTTCCGCGCGCAGCTGCCCTACAAAAGCCAGGTCGTCCACGTGCGCTGGTCGGGCGAGGGTGTTTGGATCCCCCTCGGCGAAACCGATTTCGGCGTCGATTACGAGAACCACACCACCTATCCCGCGCCCGGTCAGTTCGTCCTGTACCCCGGCGGTATCTCGGAAACCGAAATCCTGCTGGCCTATGGCGGCGTGAACTTTGCCTCCAAGATGGGTCAGCTGGCGGGCAACCACTTCATCACCCTGACCTCGAACCTCGACAAGCTGAAAGAGATCGGCCCCAAGGTTCTGTGGGAAGGCGCGCAGGACATCTTGTTCGAAGAAGTTTAAGCCACAGAAAGGCACGCCATGGCAGCCTCCTCCATCAGCTTTGGCGCCCGTCTGCGCCAGTTGGCCGACGAGCGCGGCGAGCAGAACGCCTTGGTGTTCCTGCCGGGCGTGGGGGAGGCGCAGACCTTTTCGTGGCGTGATCTGAACGCGCTGGCCGACCGCTTTGCCCGTGCGCTGATGGCGCGCGACGTGGGGCAGGGGGATGTGGTGGGCTTTGCCCTTGGCAACGTGCCTGCCCACATCGCACTGGCCGTTGCGGTCTGGCGCGTTGGCGCGACGACGATGGTGCTGGACCCCGGCATCAAGCCCGAAACCGCCGCCGCCATGAAAGAGCGCAGCGGCGCGGTCTTGGTCGTGTCCCAGTGCATGGGCGTCGGCGACATGAGCCAGTGCGATTTCGAGAATTTGGCAAACAGCCTGCCAGAGACCGAGGTCGCGGACCATATCTCGACCCCCGGCAAGATTGTTCTGTCCGGTGGTTCGACGGGTCTGCCCAAGATGATGTGCGACGAGCGCCCATTCACCCGCGTGCCGGGTGCTAGCTGGGGCCGCGTGGCTCCGCGCTTGGGGTTCCGGTGTGATCAGGTGCAACTGGTTTGCGGGGCGATGTCCCACAACGCGCCCTTCACTTGGGCGCAGAACGGCCTTTTCGAGGGCAACACGCTGGTCCTGATGGAGCGGTTCGACGCCGTCCGTGCCCTGCAAGTTATTGACGAATATCAGGTCGGCTTTGCGATGGTCGTCCCCACCATGATGGTGCGGATGTACGATCGGCTGGCCGAAAGCGGTGCGACCCTGAGCAGCCTTCATGCCATGTACCACACCGGTGCGCCCTGTGCCGCGTGGCTGAAAGAGGCGTGGATCAACGTCCTCGGCCCCGAGCGCGTGACCGAGATGTATGGCTCTGGCGAGAACACCGGCCAGACCACGATCACCGGCGCCGAATGGCTGGCCCATCGGGGGTCGGTCGGGCGTGGGTTCGAGACCGATATCCGCATCTATGGCCCCGATGGCGCCCTGCTGCCCGCGGGCGAGGCCGGAGAGATTTTCATGCGTCCTGATGACCTTGGCGGACGTAGCCACTATGCGGGTCCGAACGCGCCGCAGCCCGAGCGGGACGCTGACGGGTACCAAAGCATTGGTGATGTCGGCTGGCTGGACGAAGAGGGCTACCTCTATCTCGGTGGCCGGCGAGATGACGTGATCAACACCGGTGGCGTCAAGGTGCACCCCGAAACTATCGAAGGCGTGCTACTCCAGTTCCCTGATGTCACAGATGCTGTGGTTTTCGGGGTTGAAGATCGCGAGTGGGGACAGCGCATTGTGGCCTGTCTGGAGCCGAAAGCAGGTGCAGAAATCAACCATGCTGCACTGCGGAAATTCTGCGCAGAGAAGCTGAGCCCCCAAGAGGTGCCAAAAGACATTTCCGTGCTGGACGCGCTGCCCCGCGACGGGTTCGGCAAGATCCGCCGCAAGGCCTGCGCCGCGGAATGGGCAGAGACACAGTCCGACGCCTGACGCGCCAAGAGACACACCGAGAAAATACACAGAAGGTATTGAAGTAAAACGACAACCTCCTCGGCTTAAACTATTTGAAAATCAAATATCAGGCCCATGATTGATTATCGCAGGCTATATTAACAGCCGCTTTTGATTGCTCTAGCCTGATCTCAGACAACACAAAGGGATCATCATGGGCGCACTCGACGGAATACGGGTACTCAGCTTTAACCACTTCCTGTCCGGCCCTGCTGCGGCGCAGCATTTGGGTGATATCGGCGCGGATGTGATCACAGTCGAACCCCTGACTGGCGCGTTCCAGCGCAACTGGGCCGTGGCGAACCGGTTCGTGGACGACACCTCGGTCAACCATATCACCACAGGGCGGAACAAACGCTCGATTGCGGTCGATCTGAAGTCGCCCGAGGGCATCGCTGCGGTCAAGAAACTGATCGAAACCGCTGACGTGGTGATGGAGAATTTCCGCCCCGGCACGCTGGATAAACTTGGCTTGTCCGAGGCCGAGATGCGCGCTGTGAACCCGCGCATCATCATCGCGACCACCACCGG
>CAXQKF010000275.1:0-4493 GCA_964224285.1 Donghicola sp.
ATTTCTGCGGATTTGCGTCAGTTCGTGCAGGGGATTTCGGTCACGATGACCTCTGCGCCCTTGCGTTGACGAATGGTGCAGACTTCTTTTTCCTTTTGAACTTCAGCAACTTCGCGGGTTTCGATGCCCAGAAGGCGGTTCTGGTCGACCTCGATGGTCTGCGCGACGCTCTCGTCCCGCGCACCCAGCAGTGACAGGCTCAGGCCGCCGGTCGATTGCGCTTGGGCAAGGGTAGCAACCTGCCGCGGAGTCGCCGCAACTGTGACCGTCCGAGCGATTGTCGCGTCCGAAGAGCTAAAGCTGGTGGCCTGGTCGATCGCGATGATTTGCACACCGGGCTCGATCATTTTGGTAAAGTCACCGCTCGCGATCCCGAGGGCATCGCCCGAGCGCACGGCGCCGGTCCAGTAGACATCCACACGGTCGCCGGGGCGCAAGAAGCCCGAAACGCCGCTGGTGACGTCAACCTTGATGGCAAAGGCACGCATTCCCGGATCAAGCAGCGAGGTCAGGCCCACGTCTTCGCCGGGCTCGGTGACCTTGCTGGCCATGACGACCTCGTCCTTTTCCATTTTGCGGATCGCAACGCGCAGGGCGCTTTCGCCTTCGGGGAAAAGAGCGGCTTCTTCGGTGAACGCGGCCTCGGGCAGGGCGCTTTGCGGCCAATTCACGATGCGGACGTGTTCTTTGGTGATTTTGTCGCCGTAGTCGACCTCTTGGGTCAGGACATAGACGGGTGTTGTCGGCACGATCTGCGACAAAGCCGCATCGCGTGCTGCAATTTCGTTGCGGTACGCCTGAATACGGTCCTTTGCCATAAAGACGGCAAAACCGGCCAGCGCGACGCCAACGACGAGGACGAGTCCGAAGACCAAACGCATAGCGTTCCCTTTCTATATAAACCGGTGAGCCGCCCCGAGGCAGATCGGGACAGTCAAGGCAGATGATCCTCTGCTTCTCAGGGCGAGCTTGTCTCGCTTAGCTGGGGGGATTGATCGACCCGACGTAGGTCGCAATTCCCTCTGTGAGCACCGTTGTATTGTCGCTCATCAACATGCCGGTACCGTAAGCAAATCCTGCCAGCATGGTGACGATTACAACCCACTCGACCGAACTTGCCCCTTCTTCGCGGTCCGCGAAGTGTCTGACGTAGTTGTATGCTGTGTGCTGTTGCACGCTGCGGTCTTCCTGGGTTTCAGGGGTTTCCTGGGGTCCGGAGGCCTCTCCGGACGAAAAAAGGCGCTCTCGACTGGCGAGAGCGCCTCGCGCTATCTAAGCTATGCCGCTAGATTAGCTGGGTGCGGACAGGGTGCCGATGAAGGTACCGGTGCCGGTTGCCAGGGTTTCGGCGTTGCCGATGATGGTGGTGCCGATCAGGGCGCCAAGGCCAACAGTTGCGGCTGCCAGAACAACCCAGTCTACGGTCACAGCGCCCGACTCGTCGTTCAGGAAAGCGGCGAAGAATTTGTTCAGTTTCATGGTGTTCCCTCCAGAGGATACTCGTGTTGAAATTTTTACTTCCGCCTCTTCTTGCTGACCGGCCTCAGTGTTGGTCAGTTCGTCGCTGCGGATGAGTACATATAGCCCCCTGAATCGGGCGAGAATGCGGCCTGTTTAGTTCCATTTTCGTTTTTTACATCCGAATGGGCTGGTTTTTGTGTAAGTCTTTATTTCAATTGGCTTCTTTTGTGTGTTTTGCGCTGTTTTTCTGCGTTCGGGCGTCCGGTTCCCAAGGAATCTGGCGCAATTGACACAAACTAATGATAGTTAACGTGAAAATGCCAAAGTTCGAGGTGCTGAGATGGTCCGGCAGACAGCAAAATTCCTGAAGTTACCTCTCTTGGCGGGCGTTCTGGTCGGAATTTGTGTAAATTTTGTTGGTGGATATGCGGTTGCTGAGGGTGATTCAGAATCGTCGGTTAAGATTACAAGTCCCAAGCCCTTCCCGAAGTTCACCTTCAAGTCGGTAAAGCCCCCCAAACCCGGCGAGGCACCGAAGATCGACGTGCAGATTCCCATCGTCTCGCAGACAGCCCCCAAAGAACCTATGGCGCCTCAGGACGAAACACCCCAAGCGCCGGTTGCTTCGATCTATGACTGGTACTGGACTTTGGTATCTCCGGCGATTGCCGAGGCCAGTGCTGGCCGGATCGAGGACGCTTTGGTTGCCCTGAGCGGGCCGGACGGCCGGAATGTCCCGACTCCTCGTTTGGCGGCCCTGCAAGCGGTTGCGGCCAAGTTCGCGCCGACATTGATGGTCGAAACCATCGGCACACAGGTTTCGCCTGCATTGGCTCTGGCGGTCATCTGGGTGGAATCGTCGGGCCGCGCCGAAGCAGAGAGCAAAGCAGGCGCCCAAGGCCTCATGCAGTTGATTCCCGCCACGGCAGAGCGCTTTGGCGTCACAGACAGCTTTGACCCCGCGCAGAACATCAGAGGCGGGGTGAAATACTTGGACTTCTTGCTGAACACCTTCTCCGGCGATCCGCTACTTGCGCTTGCGGGGTACAACGCGGGGGAAAACGCGGTGCTGCGCGCCCAAGGCATCCCCGACTATGCAGAGACTAGAGACTATGTGCCCAAGGTGCTGGCGGCCTTCTCTATTGCAAAGGGCCTGTGCAAGACCCCGCCAGTTTATGTCAGCGACGGATGCGTGTTTCACAAACTGGAATTTTGACGATCTGCGTGATCGCACATAACTCACAAAAACGTCACCGACATGTGCATTGAACGTGAGCGGGGTCGATCCAATTTTGGTTTCATAAGGGGCGCAACACCGCGTCCGAGATGACGATAGAAACCGAAAGGAACTTTCAAATGAAACGCTTTGTAACCGCGACCGCCGTTGTTCTGGGTCTTGCTGCGCCTGCTTTCGCAAATGATCAACTCGCTGCCGACCTTGGTGTTCCCGCGGATCAGTACACCACTGCGCAACTGGTCCAGATGCATTTTAACCAGGATCAGTCGATCGGTGAGCAGAACACCTACTTTGGCGGCGAAACCGCTGCGACTGTCTCGTCGAAGTCTACCCTGAACCCCACCGCCGAAGCGATCTTTGTCTCGCTGGATCTCGAGCAGAACACCGCTCTGGACGTGGCGAATGAAATTGACACCACCACTGTCTACAGCTCGGCGGCAGTGAATGACCGTGCTGCAGCGATTTTCGCAGATATCGACGCTGAATAATCTGACATCCGTTAGTATCCCCCCTCGGGGCAAGAGCCCGCCGGTATTCCGGCGGGCTTTTTTGTTTTCCGGGTGCGATCTCCGCTCCAAGAACCTGCGCATTGGTAAGCAGATTCCATATTAATCACTGTCATGTGAACGTCACATTTGTATGTGCAAATTCGCACCAATATAACAAAATAATCGCGTTATCGTGCATTGAAGTTCGTCTGGTAGAGGTGCATATCAAACTCATCACGAGGCCGAAAAGCCCGGTAGTCAAACAAACGGATGTTAGAAGGACGTTGAAAATGAAAAGCTTTATCGCAACCACCGCACTTGTACTTGGTCTGGCCGCACCTGCATTTGCAGGCAACCAACTGGCTGCTGACCTGAACGTACCCGCGAACGAGTACACCACTGCGCAACTGGCACAGCTGCACTTCAATCAGGACAAATCCATCGGCGAGCAGAACGTTTACTTCGGTGGTGAAACCGCTGCGACTGTCTCGTCGAAGTCGACCCTGAACCCCGCCGCTGAAGCGATCTTTGTGTCGCTGGACCTGGAGCAGAACCCCGCTCTGGACGTGGCACACGAAGTTGACACCACCACCGTCTACAGCTCGGCTGTTGTGAACGACCGCGCTGCTGCGATCTTCGCGGACATCGACGCTGAATAAGGTCGACCGACCCCAAAACAAAAAAGGCCCGCATCTCGCGGGCCTTTTTTATTGCGCAAGAGCCGTGGACTTAATCCACAATCGTCGCTTCGGTCGCGGCGCGGAGTTCCTCTTCGGTGACGCCGTCCGCCAGTTCGACCAGCTTCAGACCGCCCTCGACCACGTCCAGAACACCGAGGTTGGTGATGATCCGGTCCACAACCGATTTGCCGGTCAGGGGCAGGGTGCAGGCCTTCAGAACCTTCGACTCGCCGTGCTTGTTGGTGTGGTCCATGACCACGACCACGCGGCCCACGCCGGCCACCAGATCCATCGCGCCGCCCATGCCTTTGACCAGCTTGCCGGGGATCATCCAGTTCGCCAGATCGCCGTTTTCAGCGACCTCCATCGCGCCAAGGATCGCCGCTGCGATCTTGCCGCCGCGGATCATGCCAAAGCTGGTGGCAGAATCGAAATAGCTAGTCTCGGGCAGTTCGGTGATGGTCTGCTTGCCTGCGTTGATAAGATCGGGGTCTTCATCACCCTCATACGGGAAGGGGCCCATGCCCAGCATCCCGTTTTCCGATTGCAACACGACCTGCACGCCCTCGGGGATGAAGTTCGGAACCAGCGTCGGGATGCCGATGCCAAGGTTAACGTAGGTGCCGT
>CAXQKF010000276.1:0-6044 GCA_964224285.1 Donghicola sp.
AATTTCTTCGTTCAGGGACCCCATTGCCTCTTCCATCCTGCGCTCCTTTTTACAACACGACAGAAATATGACAAAAGCCGCCCGCCCCGACCTTGCGTTGAGTCAAATAGACCCCGCATTTCCACGCTTTTTCCGCGCCGTCAGCGCCAAAGCCTCACCAATCAGTAGATCGTCAGCCGCAGGCGAAACTGCTCATAGCCAAGGGTCCGGAACAGCTGCGACACCTGCACCTGATAGGTGCGTCGCTCCGTGGTGAAGGTGAAATCATCTTGGCAATCAATTATCCCGAGAACGCCGAAGCAGGTGTTCTCACTCCCAAACAACTCGATCCGTGCGGTCTGCCCCGCACCCGAGCCAAAGGTGAAACACAAAGACTGGGCATCACTGACCTGCCCGCTCACCTCCCCCGACGACGCCCCGCGGGCAAACTTGATCTCGTGACACCCCTGCGCAGAGGCAAGGCCACCCCAGAACAGAGCCAAAGAAAACGCGATCAGGAATTTCATCAGGAGCCCTCCGAACCCATGCGCAACCTATAGTTGCATCCTGCGCCTGTTTCCCGCATCTGTCCACGCCGCGCCCCCGCGCCGCGCCTTATCCTTTCTGCTTTGCCTAAATACTCACAGCACGACGCCCCCACCCGCGGGCGCTATCCATTTCCCCGTAACCCCTCCGCTTGCAGCACCCCCACAAGGTGCTGTATCTCTAGCGCCCAAAGCTACCAAAGAAAGCGAGCAGCATGGCCGACGATCTTCTCAAAGGGACCGAAGCGGAAACCTATGACGCCTCCTCCATCGAGGTTCTCGAAGGTCTGGAGCCCGTGCGCAAACGCCCCGGCATGTATATCGGCGGCACGGACGAACGCGCCCTGCACCACATGGTGGCAGAAATCCTCGACAACTCCATGGACGAAGCGGTGGCCGGCCACGCCAACCGCATCGAAGTGGACCTGCACGAGGATTACTCGATCTCAGTCCGCGACAACGGCCGCGGCATCCCGATCGACCCCCACCCCAAATTCCCGGGCAAATCCGCGCTAGAGGTCATCCTCTGCACCCTCCACGCGGGCGGCAAATTCTCGAACAAGGCCTACTCGACCTCCGGCGGTCTGAACGGCGTCGGCTCATCCGTCGTGAACGCCCTCTCGGACCTGATGGTCGTGCAGGTCGCCAAAAACAAAGAGCTCTTCGAACAGCGATTCTCCCGCGGCATCCCCCAAGGCCCCGTGGAAAAAATCGGCGCCGCCCCGAACCGCCGCGGCACCACCGTGACCTTCCACGCGGACCCCGAAATCTTCGGCTCCCTGCGCCTCAAACCCGCCCGCCTCTACAAGATGGTCCAGTCCAAGGCCTACCTCTTCTCGGGCGTGGAAATCCGCTGGAAATCCGCCATCGACGACGGCCAAACCCCGACCGAGGCAACATTCCACTTCCCCAACGGCCTCTCGGACTTCCTGAACGAAACGCTGAAAGACGCCTCCACCTACGCCGACCGCCCCTTCGCGGGCAAAGTCAGCTTCGAGGACAAATTCAACGTCCCCGGCTCGGTCGAATGGGCGATCAACTGGACCCCCAGCCGCGACGGCTTCATCCAGTCCTACACCAACACCGTCCCCACCCCCGAGGGCGGCACCCACGAATCCGGCTTCTGGGCCGCGATCCTCAAGGGCATCCGCGCCTACGGCGAACTGGTGAACAACAAAAAAGCCGCCCAAATCACCCGCGAAGACCTGACCACAGGCGGCTGCGCCCTCCTGTCGATCTTCATCCGCGAACCCTCGTTCGTCGGCCCGACCAAGGACCGCCTCTCCACCGAAGAAGCCGCCAAATGGGTGGAAAACTCGGTCCGCGACCACTTTGACAACTGGCTCGCCGCCGACACCAAATCCGCGGGCGCCATCCTCGACTACCTCGTCCTGCGCGCCGAAGAACGCCTCCGCCGCCGTCAGGAAAAGGAAACCGCCCGCAAAACCGCGACCAAGAAACTCCGCCTCCCGGGCAAACTGGTGGACTGCTCCGCCTCCAACCGCGAAGGCACCGAACTCTTTCTGGTCGAGGGCGACTCGGCGGGCGGCTCGGCCAAAATGGCCCGCGACCGCAAGACCCAAGCCCTCCTGCCCCTGCGCGGTAAAATCCTGAACGTCCTTGGCGCGGCCAGCTCCAAACTCGGCTCCAACCAAGAAATCAACGATCTGGCCCAAGCCCTCGGCGTCGGCCTCGGCACCCGCTTCAACGTGGACGACCTGCGCTACGACAAGATCATCATCATGACCGATGCGGACGTGGACGGCGCGCACATCGCCGCCCTCCTGATGACCTTTTTCTTCACCCAGATGCGCCAGATGATTGACCACGGCCACCTCTATCTGGCCTGCCCGCCCCTCTACCGCCTGACCCAAGGCGCAAAACGCGTCTACTGTCAGGACGAGGCAGAGCGCGACATGTGGCTGAAGAAAGGCCTCGGCGGTCGCGGCAAGATCGACGTCAGCCGCTTCAAGGGTCTGGGTGAAATGGACGCCAAAGACCTCAAGGACACCACCATGAACCCCGCCACACGGCAGCTCATCCGCGTGTCCATCGACGAAGACCTGCCCGGCGAAACCGGAGACCTCGTCGAGCGCCTCATGGGCAAAAAGCCCGAACTGCGCTTTGAATACATCCAAGAGAACGCGAAGTTCGTCGAGGATGTGGATGTATGATCCAAAACGAGAACATAAGAAAAACAAAACGCGAAATTCTATTGACGAATCGCGATATCAAACCGAAACTCAAATCATCCCGATAAGACGGGGAGAAAGGAGCCTAAAATTAGAGGCTGTTTTTTATTCCCCAATCTTGAAGCAGGGGCGATACCGCGCTTGCTGAAACGCTCTTAAAGGGATCGGACATAGAAACAAAAAGTTCCTTGCGCGGTATCGTAAGGACCACAGAACAGCTAAAGAGCGGCACGCGATGCGTTTCCTACCTCTGGGTTAGCAACCACGTGGATAAGTTTTGAGATACTCGTCAGAGCGTTTGCTCTTTGTCTTGTCAGATACGGGAAGTTGATGACAACGCACGCTGAAGGAATTCAGTGCGCAAGACGGAGAGCCTGAAAGAGGCAGAGTGTCGCGTCCACTTCCATTCAGCATTTGCGCCCGTACCCGAGGGAGGGCGCAAATGCGCCCGCCCTGGGGGGCGGGTCGGGCGCAGCGTTCGGGCAAGCCCGAACGCAGGTGCAGACCTTGCAGACCTCCGCCAACCAAAGGCTCATTTCAAATGCCCAAAACATTTCGAGACGCGCTGATTTCACACCTCGAAAAGACACAGTGCCAAGTCAGCGATCTCTCGCGGACTACTGGCGTTTCTCGCGATGTCATCAACAAGCTAAAGTCTCGGCAAAACACTTCAACCACAGTCGAAAACGGGATCAGCATCGCAAACTACTTCGGCAAATCCCTGAACGCTTTCATGGCCAGCACAGAACCTGACGAAGCAAGCGAACTCTCCGACCTCTTCGCCCAGCTCACCGAAGCAGAAGCAAAAATAGTCAAAGCCCAACTCCGTGGCATCATCACCGCAAGACAGTCGACCAAGACCTAAGGCCCCACCCTTTCTGCTTTGTAAAAATACTCAAGCGGCCCCCAGCCCAAAGCCGCCCAGCACCCAAGGCACCTCTCCAGCCCGGCCGCCCACACCCAAGCGCCCCATCCCCAGCGCCCAAGGCCCAAGGCTTCTTTTTGCCAAAAATACTCAAATCCCGCCGCCAGCCATTCAGCCCACCGGCACCGGATCGCAGCCGACGACCGCAGCCCAAAGGCGCGCCCGACCCAAGCCCTTAACCTTCCGCAAATCCCCGCGCCCAGCTTCCACGTCAGGCCCAACGTCATGACGCAAGCCATACGTAAACCAGACGCAGTCCAGACCAGACATTTCTGCCCCCTGCCCCGTTAACGAATCCGGAATTTGCAAACGGCCAAAAAAAACCCAGAGCAAAAGCCCTGGGTATAAGGTCGAGTTCTGGAGGCGAAACTGTGAAAGTTTCGCGAGTCGAACGCCCAAACCACTACCGGGATATTTTAAGTGGTCGAACAGCGCTTTACCTAGGGTTATTGATAGCAACCCGCCCCGCCTCCCGCCACATGCCCGAAGGGCCAATCAGCGGTCTCTTTGGACGGTGCACCTACCCGCTCGGATATCTAACAGCTCAGCGCAGAACCCCGTCCACCAAAGTCACCGTCCGGTCCATTTTCCCTGCCAAATCAGGGTTATGCGTGGCGATCAGCGCCGCCAATCCGGTCTCGCGAACCAGATCCATCAGCGCGGAAAACACCCGATCACTGGTCCCTGGGTCAAGGTTCCCGGTAGGCTCGTCCGCCAGCAGAACCTTCGGCCCGTTCGCCAAGGCGCGGGCAATCGCAACCCTCTGCTGCTCCCCCCCCGAAAGCGCCGCCGGACGGTGCGTCATCCGCCCGCTCAGCCCCATGTAGTCCAAAAGCTTCTCGGCCTGCATCTTCGCGTCCCGCGCACTCACCCCATTAGCCAACTGCGGCAGCACCACATTCTCGATAGCAGTAAACTCCGGCAACAAATGGTGGAACTGATACACAAACCCCAGATCCCCCCGCCGCACCCGCGTCCGCTGCCGATCGCTCGCGCCGGATACGTCCTGACCGCCCACGACAACCTGTCCGGCATCAGGCGTATCCAGCAGCCCCGCAATGTGCAAAAGCGTCGATTTCCCCGCGCCAGACGGCGCCACCAGCGCCACCACTTCGCCCGCGTTCAGCGTCAGATCCGCACCGCGCAAAACGGCCACTTCGCCCGTCTCGCCGCGCTTATAGACCTTCTCGATTGCGTTCAATTCCAGTGCCTTACTCATAGCGCAGCGCCTCCACAGGGTTCATCCGCGCCGCACGACGGGCAGGGAAAATCGTCACCACAAAACTCAAGCCCAAAGACAGGAACACGGCACTCAGCACGTCTCCCAGCTCCAGCTTGGCAGGCAGGTCATAAAGACCACGGATTTGAGGATCCCATACCCCACCGCCCGCTACGTAATTCACAACCGAGAAAATCGGATCGATGTAGATCGCAAAGAGGCACCCCAGCACCACGCCGGCGATGGTTCCCAGCACACCGGTGAACGCGCCGCACAGAAAGAAAACCCGCAGGACCGCGCCTTCGGTCAGCCCCATCGTGCGCAGAATGCCGATGTCGCGCCCCTTGTTTTTCACCAGCATAATCAAGCCACTCGTGATGTTCATGGCCGCAATCAGCACAAGGATCGAGAGGATCACGAACATCACGTTATCCTCGACCTCGAGTGCCCGCAGGAACGCACCGCTGGCGTCTTTCCATGTCCAGACCATCGCCCGATCTCCGGCCACCTCAAAGATCGGAAGCACCATGTCATCCACGTCATTCGGGCTCTGGAGCATGACCTCGATCTCGTCCGCCGAGCCTGCGGAATTGAAGTAGGCCTGCGCTTCGGCAAAGGGCAGATAGGCGCGCGTGCGGTCCACGTCATAGCGCCCCGCCGTAAAGATATAGACCACGTCATACGCCTTGACCCGAGGGCTGGTCCCGAACGCGGTTTTGACGCCGTTGGGCGAGATCAACTGCACCTTGTCTCCGACCAAGAGCCCGAGTTCCCGCGCGACACCCGACCCGATGGCGATACCGCTCTCAAAGTTATCGAGGCTGCCCTGAAACTCCTGCGGGTTCGCGATCCGCGGGATGCCTTGCAGATCCTCGGCGCTGATGCCGAACACCTCGACACCCGCGTTGCGGCCACGGGCCGATGCCATCACCTGCCCTTTGACCAAGGGCGCCGCGTGGGTCACGCCCGGAACCGCAGCGATCCGCTCGGCCATCTCGGTGTAGTCGGTGATCTTGCGGCTTGCGGCGCCAGCCTCGGAAATGCGCATATCCTGATAGACGGTGATGTGCGCGTTGGCTCCCAGAATGGTGTCCACGAACTCCTCGCGGAAACCAGAGCGCACGGCCAATGTGGCGATCAACGCAAACACCGCCAAGGTGATCCCGACGAGCGAAATCCAGGTC
>CAXQKF010000277.1:0-7098 GCA_964224285.1 Donghicola sp.
CCAGCGCCTTGGAGCTGAAGGTCTGCAGCATGCCGCCGTCGCCTTCGCCGTTCAGGTGCTGAACAGCCAGTTCGAACGCGCGCAGTTCGTCCAGACCCTCGTCGGCGTAGGGGCCGGTCTGGGGGACGTTGAAGCCCAGCGTTACAGTATCGCCTGTGGGTGCGTTAGTGAAACCTTCGTGACTGGCGGCACGCAGGTAGGTGGGCAAAAGCAGACCACCACCGGCAACCGCACCGGTCTTGAGCACGCCGCGGCGTGTCACATCCATCTTCGACATGGATTTCCTCCCAATTTTTGCAAGTGCTCGGCAGGGCTCCTCTTCCCCGGCGAGCGGCACACTGAGTGCAAATCCAGTATCAGCCGGAGTTGTAAAATTTCGCAACAAGCGCGTTGCTTGTAATAATTATTTTGTAAAGCTATACACAATGCGATTGCATACTTTGTAAACTATTTTTCTCGCGCCCGCAGAATGGGACTGAAAAGTAAGGGGAATTTAATGTCGCGAAGTGCGTTGACAGGAAGCCGTATCCGCGAGCGTCGCAGCATGATGGAGATGCGCCAAGCCGATCTTGCCCGCCATGTGGGTATTTCGGCCAGTTATCTCAATCTGATTGAGCACAACAGGCGTAGAATCGGTGGCAAATTGTTGATGGACATTGCGTCAGCTTTGCAGATCGAACCCGCCGCTCTGAGCGAAGGCGCCGAGGCCCATCTGGTCGCCCGCCTGCGCGAAGCCGCCGCAGACGGGGGCAAACGCACCGAGATCGAGCGGGTGGACGAGTTCGCCGGACGCTTTCCGGGATGGGCCGAACTGGTGGTGGACAAACAGCGCCGGATCGCCGCGCTGGAACGCACGGTCGAGGTTCTGACCGACCGTCTGACCCATGACCCTTTCCTCTCGGCAGCCTTGCACGACATTCTTACGGCGGTGGCCTCGATCCGCTCGACCTCTTCCATTCTGGTCGAGACTCCGGAACTGGAACCCGAATGGCGGGGCCGCTTCCAGCGCAACATCAACGAGGACAGCCAGCGCCTGTCCGAAGCCTCGCGCTCTTTGGTGCACTATCTAGAGGGGGTGGACGACATTGATGCCAGCTCGACCTCGCCTCAAGAAGAGCTCGAGGCCTTTCTGACGGCCTTTGACTTTCATTTCCCCGAACTCGAAGAGGCGCCGGACGAAGGTATCATCGAAGGGTTGGTGAGCGGGGCGGACCAGTTGCGGTCGTCTTCGGCGCGGGCTTTGGCGGTGTCGCACCTGACACAGTATCTGCTGGATGCACAGCGCCTGCCGCTCAGCCGGTTGCGGTCGGTGCTGGGGACATATGGTCTGGATCCTTCGGCGTTGGCCATGAGTACAGGGGTGGATTTGCCGCTCTTGTTCCGGCGACTCGCGGCCCTGCCCAAAGAAATGGAGTACGGTCCCATCGGATTGGTGGTCTGCGATGCCTCTGGCACGCTGATTTTCCGTAAGCAGATCGAGGGATTCCCGTTGCCGCGCTTTGGTGCGGCCTGTCCCTTGTGGCCGCTCTTCCGTGCGCTGAGCCAGCCGATGATGCCGATTATGATGGATCTGGCCCAAGCAGGCCGCAGTGCCGGACAATTCCGCAGTTATTCGATCGCGCAATCGGTTGGAGATGTAACCTTTGGCAAAAGTATTCGATTCGAAGCAAGTATGCTGGTCATCCCCGAAGAAGCTGGGGTAGAAAAGGATCAGGAATTGGTTGGTGTGAGTTGTCGGATCTGCCCCAGTAACACCTGTGGTGCACGACGGGAGCCATCGATTTTGGCAGAGGGGTTTTGACATTTAATTGCGCAATGCGCGATACTCTCTGGATATCAGTGCCATATCCAGGGGAGGGGGTGAGGCATGGGGAAGCGAGTTTTGCTGATCGAGGATGAGCCCAACATCATCGAAGCGATCAGTTTTATCTTGTCGCGTGACGGATGGGATGTGGACACCCACGCCAATGGCATCGACGCCGTTGACAAGGTGATCGCCCGTGCGCCCGACTTGGTCATATTGGATGTCATGCTGCCGGGGCGCAGCGGGTTTGACATATTACGGGACTTGCGGGCCCATGACGGGACCGCAGGGCTGCCCGTCCTGATGCTGACCGCCCGCGGCCAGACCAAGGATCGCGAGACAGCCAAGGCCCTTGGTGTGTCCCGTTTCATGACCAAGCCGTTCTCTAACGCAGAAGTGTTAGAGAGCGTTCGGAGTCTGGCAAACGGTGTCGAAGCGCGTCCGTAATGGTTCGGAAAGTCGAAAACCCGATATTTCTGGAGCGTGAACGCTATCGGATGCGCCGTATCATGGATGCGGCGCGTCTGGCGCCCGTTCTGGCGGCGTTTCTGTTCCTGTTGCCACTCATGTGGGCAGCCAGCGAAGAGGTTCGGACCGCCAGCGTGCTGATCTACCTGTTTCTGGCTTGGGCCTTGTTGACGGGGCTGACGGCTTATTTGTCACGCAAACTGCACAAGATTCCCCGTGATAAGTGGCAGGAGCGTCCCTGATGGGAATCCTGAACGTTCTGGTCACGGTTTCGCTGGCCTATGTGGTGTTTCTATTCATGGTGGCGTTCTTTGCGGATCGGGCGGCGGCGCGCGGCCGGTCGAAATGGCTGCAAAGTCCGCTGATCTACACCCTGTCCCTGTCGATCTATTGTACCGCGTGGACGTTCTACGGGGCGGTTGGCTATGCGGCGCGGTCGGGGGTCGAGTTCCTGACGATCTATCTGGGGCCGTCCATTGTGATGATTGGCTGGTGGCTGATCCTGCGCAAACTGGTACGCATCGGGCGCAGCCAGCGCGTCACCTCTATTGCTGACCTGATTTCCTCGCGCTTTGGCAAATCGAACAGCCTTGCGGTGGTTGTGACCGTGATCGCTGTGGTGGGGACGACGCCTTATATTGCGCTGCAATTGCAGTCGGTGACGCTGGCCCTTGATGCCTTTGCCGGCGAGGCCGTGACGCCTTCGGTGGGCCCATCGCGGACGGCTTTGTGGCTGGCGGTGGGGCTTGCGCTGTTCACCGTTCTGTTCGGGACGCGGAATCTGGATGCGAATGAACGTCATGACGGTGTGGTCATGGCCATCGCCGTCGAGGCTGTGGTCAAGCTGGTCGCTCTGGTCGCCGTGGGTCTCTTCGTGATCTGGGGGATTGGCGGCGGGATCGGCCCGACGATGGAGCGGATTTCCCAGTCCGACATTGCCCGCTGGGACGTGTCCGCAGGACGCTGGATGGGGCTGATGTTCCTGTCGGCGGCGGCGCTGCTGACCCTGCCGCGGATGTTTCAGGTCATGGTGGTCGAGAACGAGGACGAGCGTCATCTGGCCACCGCCAGTTGGGCTTTTCCCGCCTACCTGCTGCTCATGAGCCTGTTTGTGGTGCCCATCGCCGTGCTGGGGAAAGAGTATATGCCCGAGGGGGCGAACCCTGACCTCTTTGTCCTGACCCTTCCTTTAGCAGAGGGCCGCAACACACTGGCAATGCTCAGTTTTCTGGGTGGGTTTTCCTCGGCGACATCTATGGTGATTGTGGCTGCGATTGCCCTGTCGACGATGGTGTCGAACCACATAGTCATGCCCATTTGGCTGTCGGCCCAAGGGTCAACCGCCGTGGTTGCGGGTGACGTGCGCCATGTGGTTCTGCTGTCGCGGCGGCTGTCGATCATGGGGGTTCTGACGCTTGGCTATCTGTATCACCACAGCACCGGCGGCGGAGAGGCGCTGGCCTCTATCGGTCTGATCAGTTTCGCGGGGGTGGCGCAAACCTTGCCTGCGCTCCTTGGCGGGATTTTCTGGCGCGGGGCCACGCGGGTCGGGGCGCTGATGGGGATGGTCGTCGGGTTTGTCCTGTGGGCCTACACCCTGTTCATGCCCAGTTTCGGGCCAGAGGTCTTCATGTCCGAAACCTTCCTGCGCGAGGGGCCATTTGGGCTGGATTGGTTGCGGCCGCAGGCGCTGTTCGGGATCGCCTCGACCGATGCGGTGGTGCATTCGGTGGTCTGGAGCATGTCTCTGAACACCTTCACCTTCTTTGTATTTTCGCTGATCAGTTTCCCGACACCGCTAGAGCGGTTGCAGGGGGCGCAGTTTGTGAATGTGTTCGATCATTCCGCGCGGCCGGGCAGCTGGTCTCGCGGCTTGGCCGAGGCCGAAGACCTGCTGGTCATGGCGCAGCGAATCCTTGGTCCGGCCGAAGCCCAATCGCTGTTCCGGTCCGAAGCAGTCAGTCAAGGGATCACAGGGTATCTGCCTGAAACCACGCCGGAATTTTTGCAGCGGCTCGAACGGGAAATGGCCGGTAGCGTGGGGGCGGCGACGGCCCACGCCATGATCGGTCAGATCCTCGGGCGGGCGTCGGTGACGGTCGAAGACCTGATGGCCGTGGCGGACGAGACCGCGCAGATCATGGAGTATTCGAACCAGCTTGAGGCCAAATCCGCCGAGTTGACCCGCACCGCGCGGCAACTTCGCGCCGCGAACGAAAAGCTGACGCAGATGTCGGTCCAAAAGGATGCGTTCCTCTCGCAGATCAGCCATGAACTGCGCACGCCCATGACCTCGATCCGCGCGTTTTCCGAGATTTTGCGCGATGGCGGTCTGGATGACGCTGCCTTGGCGAAATACGCGGGCATTATCCATGACGAGGCCATTCGCCTGACCCGACTGCTGGATGATCTGCTGGACCTGAGTGTGCTCGAGAACGGGCAAGTCAGCCTGAACGAACGGATGGGCAAGATCGAGGATGTCCTGAACCAGGCCGTCGCAGCAACGGGGATCGAGACCAGCCGCTTGCACGTGGTCCGGTCCCGCGTCCGCGAGGATTTGGTGATCTACACGGACCTTGATCGCCTCTCGCAGGTCTTTATCAACCTGATCTCGAACGCGCTGAAATACTGCGATGCGAAACGCCCGCGCCTTGAGGTGTCCGTGCGCGATCTGGGGGACACGCTGGCGATTGATTTTATCGACAACGGCAATGGTATCCCCACGGCATCACAGGACGTGATTTTCGAGAAATTCTCTCGGGTTGGCAGCGATCAGGCTGCAGGCGGCGCGGGGCTGGGGCTCGCGATTTGTCGCGAGATCATGCACCGCCTCGGGGGGACGATCTCTTATCTGCCCGGTCAGGGCGGCGGCGCGTTCAGGGTCGTTCTGCCCATCAGTGTTTTGCGCTCGCAGCGTTGATCGTAACCCTTCGGTAACCGTGTTGGCGCTAGGGTCGGGGCAGACCCCTTTTGACGCACGCGGATGGTTATGCCCGAGTCAGCCCTCGAACGAAAACTGCGGTCCGGTCCGAAACCCGCAGAGATTCTGGACGCCTTTGCGCGTGCCTGCGAGGTCGGGATCGGGGCGGCGCTGAATTATCCGGTGCAGGTGGTTGGCTCTGGCACGTGTCAGATGACGGCCAGAGATGCGGTGCATGAAATGGCCGACGGCGGGATGGTTCTGCTACTGGATGGGCCTGACGGGGGCCTCGGAGCGCTGATCATTCCACCGGAACTGGCGGCGGGGATGATCGAATTGCTGACCTTTGGCGCGCTGTCGGTGCATCCGGTTCCGGGGCGGGTGGCGACCGCCACCGATGCTGCGGTGATCGAACCTGTGGTCCGTGCGCTCTTGGCCGAAGTGGCCGCGCGGGGCGAAGAGCCCTCCGAACCCATGCGTTTCGGTGCGCTGCTGTCGGCCCAGCATTTCGCGCGGGTGATGCCCGAAGGCTCGCTGGACGCCTTTAGCGCCGAGGTGACGTTGTCGCCAGAACGGGCAGGGCGGCTGTGGTTGCTGTCGACTGTACCGGTGCCCAAAGAGCCCGAGCCTGACCCCGACGGAGAGGCCCGTTGGCGCGATGGCATGACCGAGAATGTGACCGGATCGACCGTGCGGGTCGAGGTCAAGTTAGGCCCCTTGCAGGTGTCTTTGGCCGAGATGTCGGAATGGCAGGTCGGGACAGTCCTGTCCTTGGGGGCCGAGGCGCTTGAGGCCGCCGAGGTTCAGGTCAACGGCGCCGAAGGTTTGGGCCGTGCGCGTGTCGGGCGTTTGGGCGGATTGCGGGCGATCCGGTTCGAGGTCGAAACCGAGGCCGAAGAGCTGCCGGACATGGACATGCCCGCCGAGCCTGCCTTGCCGACGATCCTGCCTGAAAACGACGAAGGGGAAGATGTCGCCATCTCCCCCATCTGATTTTTGCGGCGGGTTGCCCCTGTCAGGATTGCGCCAGCTGTTCTAGCTGGGGGCGCAGTTGTCCCAAGGCATAGCCTGCCTTTTCGGTTGCCATCAGAATTTCGTCTGCGGGCATCTCTTTGGCCATTGCAAAGCTCCAGAGAACCGAGCAGCGGGTGCCAGAGGCACAGTAGGCCAGCACGGGGCCGGAAGCGGCCGCGAGCGTGTCATGGTGGCGGGCAATGACCTCGAGGGTCATGGTGCTGTGCGTGACGGGATGGACATGGAATTCCAGACCGGCCGCTTCTGCCGCTTTGCCGATTTCCTCGGCCCAGAGCTGGGGCGGGTTCTCGGCATCCGGTCGGTTGCAGATCAGCACCTTGTAGCCTGCATCCACGATCGCGGGGATGTCGTCAGGGGTGATCTGCGGGGTGACCGAATAAGTGGGTGTAATAACGCGGATATCCATCCGCATTTCTTACTCTGCCGGAACGGCGCGGTCTAGTCTTGCGCGCAGTCCGGGCGCAGCAAACATGCCAAGCGCCATCGCACCCACAAAGACCAGCCCACCGATCCCGTTAAAGGTCAGCGATGCCATGGACGGACCCGGGCACAGACCGGCCAGACCCCAACCCATTCCGAACAGTACCGACCCCAGAACCAGATTGCGGCCAAGGCGCGCTTCGGGTTTGGCGGGGAAGTCTCCGCCCACAAGGGGTTTGCGGCCGCGGGTCAGCTGCCACGCGATGGCCATGGGCACGATCGCGCCGCCCATCACAAAGGCCAGAGTCGGATCCCAGTTGCCAAAGACATCCAGCCAGCCCTGCACTTTGGCCGTATCGACCATGCCGGAAACCATCAGGCCCGCGCCGAACAGGGCGCCGGAAACCAGTGCGAAAATATTGCGCATCAGATCACTCCCAACAGGTGGCGG
>CAXQKF010000278.1:0-20518 GCA_964224285.1 Donghicola sp.
CTGTTCCGCCTGATCTACTATCTTGTGCCCTTTGCCATCGGGTTCCTGATCGTCGCCCTGAACGAAGCCCGCGTGGCCGGAGGGTGGCTGGGCCGTTTGCTGTCGCGGCTGCCCGCGCCCTTGCAACCAGCGCTGTCCACCTTGCACGGGTTGATCCCGTCCCTGACGGGGCTGGTCGCGTTCGGCTATGGCGTCTATCTGCTGGCGATCACCATGATCCCATCTGTCCGCAGCGAGGCTCTGGCCGAAGACGATCTGATCGGCACGCTCCTGCGCGAAGGGGGGACGCTGGCATCGGCTGTGGCGGGGGTCACGCTGTTGATCATCGCCCACGGGTTGGCGCGGCGGGTGTCCTCGGCCTACTGGCTGTCGATTGTGACCTTGCTGGCGGGCGCGGCCGGGGCGCTGCTGGACGGGGGCAACTGGCCCAGTGCGGTTGTGCTGACCTTTGGTGTGTTGATGCTGCTGCCGCTGCACAAGTCCTTTGACCGGCATGGCCCTCTGACCCAAGGCGTGTTTGGCCCCCGCTGGTTCCTGATGATCAGCGCGGTGGTCTGTGCGACTGCGGCTTTTGCCTACTACGTGAACCGGACGGTGCCCTATACCACCGATCTGTGGGTCGAATTCGCGCCAAACTCGGACACGCCGCGGGCGCTGCGCTCTGGCCTTGCGGCCTCTGCGATGCTGCTGTTCTTTTGCCTGTTTCTGGCCCTGCGGCCCACACGGTCCAAAGGGGGCGATGCGCCCGACCCGATGCAGCGTGTGGCGGACATCCTGCGGCACACACAGGATCCGGCGGGTTGGCTGGCTCTGACCGGAGACAAGCAGTTCCTGTTCGCCGACCGCAATGACGCGTTCCTGATGTATGCGGTCTATCGCGGGCGCTGGGTGGCCTTTGGCGATCCGATCGGGAACCCCGAACGGTTTGCCGAGCTTGGGGCGCAGTTCTGCGATCTGGCGGCGCGGGCCAATGCGCGTCCCGTGCTCTATGGGGTCAGCGACGGGTACCTGCCGATCTGGGCCGACCTGGGCTTTGGCATGAACCGGATCGGTGACGAGGCTATCGTCGCACTGCCCCGACGCAGCGATGCGGTACGGGATGACCAAGGCCTGACCTTCGACGTCCTGCGCCCGCCCCACGACCATATCTTCGGCGCGTTGAAGCAGGTGTCTGATGCGTGGCTCGATGGGGCCTCTGGCCAGAACAAGAAATTCTCGGTTGGCCGTTTCGCGCCGGAATACCTCTCGCATTTCGACATTTCCGTTGCGCGTCGGGGCGGGCGGATCGTTGCCTTTGCCAACCTGCTGCCCGCAGAGGGTGGGCGGACGCTGGGGGTCGATCTGCTGCGCTATGCCCCCGAAGAAGGCCCTCAGATCATTGGGGCGCTCTTGTTCTATGCGATGGACCACGCGCACCGCATCGGTGCACAGCACTTCAGTCTGGGGATCGCGCCGCTGGCCGGGCTCTCGGACAAGTCGGTGGGCCGCACATGGAACCAGTTCGGGCGTCTGATCTATCGCCACGGCGGAGCGTTTGACAGTTTCGAGGCCCTGCGGACCTTCAAGCAGGGGTTCGATCCGGATTGGCAGCCGCGCTATGTGGCGCTTCCGCCCGATCTGTCGCCCATGGTCGTCATGAGCGATATGGCATCTCTGGTTTCGGGGCTTCCACGCCGCCAAAGGATGCGAAACAGGGCGATCTCCTGATCCGGTGCCGTCGATTCTGTCGGGCGCTTGTGCGTTAGGGGGCGGCCTGTGGTGATCCGGCGCGGCGGGCGCCCATGGCCGCTGCGAGACGCCTCAATAGTCCAAAAGTCATACGAAAAATTCACGAAATCGCGGCATAAACCTCAGGTTTATGTCCGTATTTGACGGAATTTCTAACATTCCGGTTATTATCAAAATCACTCTTTCTGGGTCATGCTTGTTTCAATTCCAGACGACCTGAAGGAGCACGACCATGTCCTCGAACGACTTGTATTCATTCGTTTTCGATAACAACAACGCGATCACCTCAGTGTACGAAGTGTCCAGAAACGGCACGCTTGAACTCGAAGGGATCGACAGCAACGAGACCTACACGTTGCTCGACGGCTATGTGGTAAAGACCGAGACCGAGCACGGTCAGATCGAATACGAAATTTACCAGGAAGACAGCACCACCGGCTACTGGCGCGAGATCGCAGAGGGGTATGGCACCGTCGACAGCACCACCTTGGCGCAGATTCTGGCGGGTGCGACGACCAGTTCTTCGGATGACGATTCAGACGATGACTCCGATGATGACTCTGACGACGATCGCGGGCGTTCGGGTGACCTCTACAGCTTCGAGCTGGATGCGACAGGGACCACGGTGACTGCGGTCTACGAAATCGAAGACGACGGATCGCTGGATCAGGAGAGCATTGACGCAAACGAGAGCTACACCGTTTCCGGCGATTACATCGTCGAGGTCGAGACCTATTCCTTTGGCACCGAATGGAGCGTCTACCAGCTGGATGCGACGACGGGATACTACGTCGAAGTCGCCGAAGGCCATGGCACCCCCGACCTGACGGATATCGATGCGCTGGTGGCGGCCTACGTGCCCGGTTCCTACAGCCGGTACCATGACGACGACAGCTATGACGGGTCGAACGCCCGTGACCACCACAACGGCAATGATGACGACAACCTTCTGCTGGGGAATGGCGGCAATGACCGGCTCAGGGGCAATGGCGGCCATGACAAGATGGATGGCGGCCGCGGCAAGGACAAACTCTTTGGCGGATCGGGCGACGACACCATTTCGGGCGGTGAAGGCCGCGACATGATCAAGGGCGGCGCGGGCGACGACAGCTTGTCCGGCGGCGCGGGCAATGACCGTCTGTTCGGGAACGGGGGCAACGACACTCTGGAGGGCGAGGGTGGCAGAGACCGCCTGAAGGGCGGCGCAGGCAATGACGTTCTGGACGGCGGTGTCGGCAACGACCGCCTGTGGGGCGGCAGAGGGGACGACACCATGACCGGCGGCGCAGGCGAGGACCGCTTTATCTTCAAGGGGTCGGACGGGGCGGACACCATCACCGATTTCGAGATCGGCGTGGATCTGTTGATGATCAAAACCAATGCCGAGTCTGCCTTCGGGGATGTGACCGTGACAGACAGCGCGGGCGACGCGCTCGTGACCTATTCGGGCGGTACCATCACGCTGACCGACGTGGATGCGGCGCTGCTGACAGCCGACAGCTTTGACTTCAGCTGATCCTGCCTTTCACCGCACAGCGATTTGAAAAGGGGCCCCTTCGGGGGCCTCTTGCGTTTTGTCGCATGGGAGTACATGTCTCGGCTCATGTAGCTTATCGAATAACTCGGCAACTCTGCTGGCGCAGTTCAGGAGCCTACCCAATGGTTCAATTTCGCAATGGTCTAGGCGCAGTCCTCCTGTGTGGAGCATTTGCGCAGCCTGCTTTGGCAGAACCTTTTGAAACGCTGGAGGATCTCGGAGAGGCGCTGTTTTTCGACACCAACCTCTCGGCCAACCGGACGCAGTCCTGCGCGACCTGCCATGACCCAGAAAGCGGGTTTGCCGACCCGCGCGGGATGGCGTCGATCGGGGATGACGGCAGGTCTTTGGGGGACCGCAACGCGCCGACCCTGACCTATGCCGCGCTGACGCCGGAATTCGGGCGGGACAAGGACGGGCGCTGGCATGGCGGCCAGTTCTGGGAGGGCCGCGCTGCTCGGCTGGAGGATCAGGCAGGCGGACCGCCCCTGAACCCCATCGAAATGGGCATGAAGGACGAAGCCGCCGTGGTCGCCCGTCTGAGAGAGAACGACAGCTATGTAGCGGCTTTCGGGACGCTATTTTCCGAGGGCGTTCTGGATGATCCAAAGGCCGGATACGCGGCCATGACAGCCGCACTGGCCGCGTTCGAACGCACGGGGCAATTCCAGACATTCGACAGCAAATATGACCGGTTCCTGCGCGGAGAGGAAAAGCTGACCTCGCAGGAATTGCTGGGGGAGACCCTGTTCTTTTCCCAGCAGTTCACCAACTGCAATATGTGCCACCAGTTGCAGCCGCGACCGGCGGCAGAGGGCGAGACCTTTACCAACTACCAGTTCTTTAACATCGGGGTGCCTGCGAACCCCGAGCTGCGAGCCTTGAACGGGATCAAGCCGGATGTGCTGGACGAAGGGCTCGGTGCCCATCCCCATGTCAAAGGCAAAGAGGACGGCCATCGCGGCAAGTTCAAAGTGCCGACCCTGCGCAATGTGGCCGTGACCGCCCCCTACATGCACAACGGTGTGTTCGAGGATTTGCGGACCGTCGTGCTGTTCTACAACAAATACAACTCGGTCTCCGAGGCACGTCAGATCAACCCTGAGACGGGCGCGCCCTTTGGACCGCCCCCCGTGCCCCAGACACTGGCCGAGGTCGAACTGACCCACGGTCCCGCCCTGAAGGACCGCGAGATCGACGCCATCGTGGCCTTTCTGAAAACCCTGACCGACCAGCGCTATGAGCATTTGCTCGTCGACTAGGGCTCAGACCTCTAGCGCGGCGATGTCTTTGGCGTGAAGGTCCAGCGCCTCGATGCCCTTGGGGGTGACGATATAGCGGCCCCTTTGCGGTTTCTCGAACCAGCCGTAGTGATCGGCGCGCAGGATGTTGCCTGCGGTTTTGACGCCGGTGGCGCGGGCGATTTCGGCAGGTGGGCAGGGGTCTTTGCCCGCCATGTAGGCCAGACAGCGCAGGGCGTCCTGCCGGTAAGCGGTCATGCGTTTGGTTCCAGTGGTCCCGCCCTTGTTCGGGTCGCCCACGCGGCGCTCGAACTCGCGCAGCAGACGTCCCAGACGTTTGGTGTTTTTGCGAGGGCTGTAGTCCTCGGGGTCCAGATGGGCCGTGACCTGACCCTTTTTCACATTCACAGCCAGCAGCCCCAGACCCAACCTGCGGCACAGACGGGTGATGTCCTTGTACCGCAGTTTCCACCCGCGATCCGAGGACACAGGCACCGCCAGATAGACCGTATCGCTCAGGGTCTGACGCTCGACCCCCTGAAAGACCAGCGACAGGGAAAACGTTGTTTTCAGCTCGATAATGACGGGCGGTTCGTCGCCGCGGACGGCCATGACATCGCAGGCGCCGATCTCGGCTTTGACGGTGTAGCCCTGGCCTTCGAGATAGGCTTTGACGGGGTCGTATAGGTCGGCTTCGCGCATGGGTCCGAGGTAACAGCGCCCCTGTGGAAACGTCAATCACCGGCGCAAAATGCGCTGAGGGTTTGGCGCGACCCGTGCTACCCTGAAGGTTGATCATTGCCGAAGGGGATGCGCGATGGACGGGATGCAAGTGCTGGTCGGTACGACCAAAGGGGCTTTTCTCTTGAACGGTCGGGCGGACCGGACGGGGTGGACGGTGACGGGGCCCCATTGCGGGGGCTGGGGCATCAACCACGTGGTGGGCGATCCTGAAACTGGGCACCTGTGGGCGGGCGGCGGCGGCGAGTGGTTTGGCGCAGGCGTCTGGCGGTCCACCGACGGGGGCGAGACATGGACACTGGCCCGATTGACCAAGGGCACCATGGACGAATGGGCCGCCAACGATCCCGATTTCGCGCAGATGATGGGCTGGACGCCAGAGCCGCTGCCCTTTGGCGAGGAATTCTCACAGGTCTGGTCCATGGCCGTGGCGCACGGTGTGGTCTATGCGGGCACCAAGCCGGCGGGGCTGCTGGCCAGTCATGATGGCGGTGTCACGTGGGAAAAGGTTTCGGGCCTGACCGATCATCCGTCGCGTCCTGACTGGAACGGCGGCGCGGCGGGGCTGATCCTGCACAGCATCGTCACCAGCCCCGATGACCCCAAGAAGATGTGGGTCGGGATTTCCGCCGCAGGCGTTTTCGCGACCGAGGATGGCGGCACCACTTGGGAGCGCCGGAACCGGCTGGCCAATGCGGCGGCTTGTGAACACTACCATCATCCTGCCGCCCCCCGTGATGGCGAAACCGGTCACTGCGTCCACAATATCGCCCACGGCGCGGGGCAGGGTGATCTGCTGTACCAACAGAACCACCACGGGGTCTGGCGCTCGGTGGATGGGGGCCGCAGTTGGGACGACCTGACCGAGGGGCTGCCCTCGACCTTTGGCTTTCCCATCGGGGCGCATCCCCGCGATCCCGATATCGCGTGGACCTTGCCCCTGAATGGCGACATGGAGGGGCGCTTTCCCCCCGATGCGGCTGCCGCCGTCTGGCGCACCCGCGATGGGGGACGCAACTGGCAGGCCCTGCGTGAAGGTCTGCCGCAAACCTCTTGTTACTTCACGGTTTTACGGCAAGCCATGGCGGTGGATCGCGCCGATCCTGCGGGGGTCTACTTCGGCACCAACAGCGGATCAGTCTTTGCCAGTTTCGACGAAGGGGACACGTGGCACGAGATCGCGCGCCACCTGCCCACCATCCAGTCGGTTGAGGTTCTGGGTTAAGCCTCGGCCTTTCCTGCCATCTCGGCTGCGGCAACCTTGGACACCGAGGGACGTTCGCCGCAGCGCTTGACCCAATCCTGAATGCGCGGGTTGTTCGGGATCATGTGCGACATCCAGTGGAACGGGCTAGAGCACAGCAAGTCCGCCGCCGAATACGTGTCTCCCAAGAGGTAGGGGCCTTTTTGCAGGGCAGTGTCCAGTGCCGCGATCATGTCGTCAAAGGTGCCATAGGCCTTGGCCGATTCCGGTGTGACCTGATCCAGCATGGTCATGATGAACACCGGCTCCATGATGCCTTGGTAATAGGACATCCACGTCAGATAGGCGCCGCGACCGGGTTCGCCGACCTTGGGCGCCAGACCTGCCTCGGGGAACTTGTCGGTCAGGTAGAGCATGATGGCACCGCGTTCGCGCAAGTGTTCGTCGCCATCCACCAGATAGGGCACGCGGCCTTCGGGGTGGGGGTTCGCGGGGTCCGGAGCGCCCGACCCATCCGCGCGGCGGATCGAAACGGTGTGGACGTTGATATCTGCGCCGAGCTCCTCGATCAGGGCCAGAACAGACGAAGAGCGCGACATCGGGGCGTGGTAGAGCGTGGTCATGGGTTTGTGTCCTTTCGGTTGTGATGGGACTGTTCTAGTCTGCCCCTGCTGACAATTCCTGTCAGGAGGATTCCATGGCCCGAACCGACCGTCTGATGCGCCTGATGGATGCCCTGCGCCGCACCGCTGGTCCTGTGACCGCGCAGGCTCTGGCGACCGAAACCGGCGTTTCCCTGCGCCAACTCTATCGGGATATCGCGACTCTTCGTGCGGGCGGGGCCTTGATCGACGGAGAGGCGGGGTTGGGCTACACCCTGACCGAGGACACGGCCCTGCCACCCCAGAGCTTCAGCCAACTGGAGATCGAGGCGCTGGTGCTGGCGCTCTCGGGGCTGGACCAACTGGCGGACCCCGCGCTGACGCGGGCAGGGCAGGACGCAATGGCGCGGATCATCGCAACCTTGCCCGACCGGCAGGCACGGCAGGCCATGAACACCGCCCTGCGCAGCTTTCGCCGTCCCAACGAACGCCCGCCGGTGAAGATCGACATGGACGCCCTACGCCAAGCAATCTGGGACGAGCAGAGCGTCCGTTTCCGCTACACCGATCTCAAGGGCCGGATCACAACGCGCGAGGTCTGGCCACTGGCCATGTCCTACGGGGACGGGAATCTGATGTTGCTCGGGCATTGTCGCAAACGGTTGGATTTTCGCATGTTCCATATCTCGCAGATCGAGGATCTGGTGCGGGGTGAGCAGAGTTTTCGCCCGAAACGGGTCGCTTTGGTCAGAGAATTTGCGCAAACACGGCCCGCACCGGACCGGTAATGATCACATCCCCGTGTAAATCCGTGCGTTGTCTCGCACCTGCGGCACCAGAGGCGTAAGCACATCGTGGTGGGCCCCGCTTGGCCCACTTTGTTGGGGTGCAATGGATGCACTTTGTCATTTTTATCAACGGCGCTGTGCTGATCTTCTTTGGCGGAGCGATGGCGCTGGACGCGGTGCTTTTCCAGTCAACCAACCGGATCTTCCTGCTTGGCGGTTTGCTGACGGCCTTCGGGGGTAGCCTGCTGACCATCGTGTCCCACCGCCCGCATATGCGGCTCGAGCGGCTGGATGCCTTTGTGATGACCTCGACCGTGTGGATGACCGCCGCGATCGCTGGCGCGGTGCCGCTGGTCCTGTGGGGGATGACGCCGGTTGATGCCTTCTTCGAGGCGATGTCGGGGATCACCACGACCGGATCGACCGTCATGGCGGGGCTGGACACCACCCCGCGCGGCATCATCTTCTGGCGTGCCTTGTTGCAAGGGGTCGGCGGGGTCGGCTTTGTGGTGACGGCGCTGGCCGTTCTGCCCGAGCTCAAGGTCGGGGGGATGCAGCTGTTCCGGACCGAAAGCTCTGACAAAGGCGACAAGGAGTTGCGCAGTGCCGCGCTCTTTGCGTCTGCGACCCTGCAAATCTACATCGGTCTGATCGCGGCCTGTGCGCTGGTCTATCTGGTGGGCGGTATGAACCTGTTCGATGCCGTCACCCATGCGATGACCACCCTGTCGACGGGCGGCTACTCCGGCTATGACGCCTCTTTCGGCCATTTCCAGAGCCCGTTCCTACAGTGGGCGGGCACGTTCTTTATGGTGCTGGGGGCGCTGCCGTTTGCGTGGTACATCCGCATTATCAACCGCGGCGAATACTACAGCGAACAGGTGGCGGCGATGCTCTGGTGTCTGGCTGTGGTGATCCTGGTCCTGTCGGCCTGGCTGGTGGCCACATCGCGCATTCCCCCGCTCGAGGCGCTGCGGCTGGTGGCATTCAACGTGGTGTCGGTTGTGACCACCACGGGCTATGCGACGACGGACTATACGCTCTGGGGGCCGTTCTTTGTGATGGCGTTCTTCTTTCTGACGGCGGTGGGTGGGTGTACCGGATCGACTGCGGGCGGGGCCAAGGCAATGCGTTGGCTGCTGGCATGGCGGGCTGTGGTATCAGGGATCGCGAACCTCCAGTCCAAGAGCCGTGTCACCCGCATCAGGTTCCGCGGGCAAGCCGTTGAAGAAGATGTGTTAAACGGCGTTGTGGTCTTTTTGGTGTTCTACTTTGCGACCTTCGTGGTTCTCACGATTGTTCTGGCGATGCTGGGTCTGGATCTGGAGACAGCCACCAGCGGCGCGTTGACCGCTCTGGCGAATGTGGGGCCGGGTGTGGGGACCATCATCGGGCCAGCAGGCAACTTTTCCAGCCTGAGTGACAGCGTGAAGACGGTACTGGCCATCGGCATGTATCTGGGGCGTCTCGAGATGCTGACGGTACTGGTGCTGTTCACGCCGGTGTTCTGGCGCGAATATGCGGTTCCGGCGCGGCCTTTGCGCTGAGCTGTCAGACAGGTTTCCATTTACAGACCCGATCCCCGCAGGATACCCTTTGCACGATTGCCGCACCCGCTGCGGCGGTCAGGTGCCCGCACACCGTGCCTGCACCCAAGGAGGAGAGGATCAATGACACCGACCGGATGGCGCAGATGGGGCGCGCCGCTTGCCCTGTCCCGGAGAGATATTTCCGAAATCCGTTACCGGTACCAAGATGACCGTGCCTCCTCTGATACAGGACCAAGTACTGACAAGATTTCCGAGCAAGGATTAGATATGACAGCAAAAGTCGCTTTGGTGACTGGGGCGGCCCGTGGGATCGGGCTGGCCACGACACATCTCTTTATTGAACAGGGAT
Organism: Donghicola sp.; assembly: GCA_964224285.1. Classification (GTDB taxonomy): domain Bacteria; phylum Pseudomonadota; class Alphaproteobacteria; order Rhodobacterales; family Rhodobacteraceae; genus Donghicola. The sequence continues at coordinate 9,741 of CAXQKF010000278.1, forward strand.
GGCAGGTCGCGATGATTGATCGCGACGGGGATGAGCTGGCCTCGGTGGCCGCAGGGATCACAGGGGCAGCGCCCTTTGTCTACGACGTCTCACAGCCCGATCAGGTTGATGCCATGGTGGCCGCAGGTCTGGCCGCCTACGGCCGGATCGATGCGGTGGTGAATAACGCAGGCGTTGCTGAATTCGGCCCGATCGAAGAGACCGACTTTGCCATGTGGCGGCGGGTGATGGAGACGAACCTCGACGGGGTTTTCCTTGTGTCGCAGGCCTGCATTCCGGCGCTGAAAGAGACCAAGGGCGCGTTCCTGAACATCGCCTCGATCTCTGGTCTGCGGGCGTCGACACTGAGGGTGGCTTATGGCACCTCCAAGGCGGCGGTGATCCAACTGACAAAACAGCAGGCCGCCGAACTGGGGGAATACGGCATCCGCGCCAACTGTGTGTGTCCCGGCCCTGTGCGGACCAAGCTGGCGATGGCCGTCCATTCCCAAGAGATCATTGACGCCTATCACGATGCCATCCCTCTGAACCGTTACGGGTCAGAGCGCGAGATCGCCGAAGTGATCGTGTTCCTTTGTTCTGATCGCGCCAGCTATGTGACGGGGCAAGTTGTGGCCTCTGACGGGGGCTTTGACAGCACCGGCGTCGGTCTGCCCGCCCTGCGGAAGTAAACCCATCGGGTGCGGCCTGCGGGCCGCGCCATCCACCATTCCCAAGCAGGTCTCGATGACACAGATTTCCGCGCCCTCGAACGTCAAAGGGATCGCCCTTATGACGCTCGGGATGTTCAGCTTTGGCTCTGCCGACACAATCGCCAAGTTCATGACCGACGGCTATCATCCGATGCAGATCGCAGGCATCCGGCAGTCAGGGTTGCTGATCGGCGTGATGCTGTTTGTCCTTTTGACCCGCACCAACCCGCTGCGCACCAAGAAGCCCAAGATGCAGATGTTCCGCGGGCTGTGTGCGACATTGTCGGGCGTCCTGTTTGTTTTCGGCCTGCGGTATATTCCGCTGACGGATGCCAGCTCTATCGCCTTTGTCGCGCCGTTCTTTGTGACGATTCTGGGGGCGGTGTTTCTGGGGGAATATGTGGGCATCCGCCGGATCGTGGCGATCACCTTGGGTTTTGTCGGGACGCTGGTCATCATCCGGCCCGGGTTTGACAGCTTTCATCCGGCCTATCTGATCGTCATGCTCTCGGCCTTCTTGTTCGCCACGCGCCAAGTCGTCTCGCGGTCTCTGGCGGGGGTGGATAACACGGTGACCACCGTGGCGTTTACCGCAATGACGAGCGTTTTTCTGCTGGCTCTGGTGCAGCCCTTTGTCTGGCAGCCCGTGGCACGAGAGGACATTCTGTTGTTCGCGATCTATGCGGCTTGTAGCGGGTTCGGCGAGTTTCTGGTGATCAAAGCGCTCGAGATTTCTCAAGCGGTTGTCGTCGCCCCCCTTCAGTACACCATGATTTTCTGGACCACGGGGTACGGCTATCTGATTTTCGGGAATATTCCGGATGTCTACACCATCACCGGTGCGGCGATTATCGTGGCCTCGGGCCTCTATACCCTGCGGCGGACAAAACCGCGGGTGACACGGGTCGGCCCGTTCTAACAGGGGGGGCTTTGGGTTTAGGCAGGGACAGGCGCGGTGCGTTCGATGAACATCGCCTGAATGTTGTTCGCCTTGGCCAGAAGGGTGCCCTCTGTCTGACCCAGAACCATCAGCGCCGTGGCCCATGCGTCCGCCGTCATACCATCAGTGGCGACCACCGTCACCGAAGCAGGGCTGCGCTGCAATGGTCCGCCCGTTCGGGGATGGATGGTGTGCGATAGGCGCCGATCCCCGACCGCGACCCAGTGGCGATAGTCGCCCGAGGTCGCGACGGCCAGATTTTCGAGCTCTAGCATGGTGTGGGCGGCGCGGCGGTCATAGTCGGGGGCTTCGATCGCGATGGGCCAAGGGCTGCCATCAGGGCGGGTTCCCGCCGCCCAAAGGTCGCCGTCGAGCCCCGCAAGAACCGACAGAACCCCGTATGCGGCGGCGGTTTCGACCAGCCGGTCGGTGCCATGGCCCTTGGCGATCCCGTTCAGGTCAAACCGGACCGGCGCGTGTTTCATCGCCCGCCGGTTCATGGTGTCGAGTTCCAGCACATCCGTGGCCTTCGGGTGATCCGGCGTGGTCAGCAAACGGCGGATGGCAGCCGGGTCCGCAGGACACGGCCCAAAGCCCCAAGCGGCCACGGCCTCTCCGACAGCGATGTCAAAGGCCCCGCCACTGGCCCGCCCGATGAGCAGGGCGCTGTCCAGAACCGTTGTGATCTCTGGGGGCAGGTCGATCCAGACCCCTGTGGGGGCCTCGTTCAGGCGGCACAGGGCGCTGTCCGGTTTCCACAGGGACATCTGCGCGTCCACGCGATCCACCGCCTGCTGAAGCGCGTCCGGCAGGGACGGGTCCATATCCGCGGCCCAGAACAAGGCGCTCCAGCGGGTTCCCATGGTTGCGCCGTTCAGGGCGTGGCGGGTGAGGCCGCTAGAAGACATCTTCGACATAGCGCCCCTCGGATTTCAGCAGTTCCACGGCCAGTCCGCGGCGCTCCAGAATGTGGTTCAGGGCCTTGCGCACGCCATCGGCCATTTCGCGCCCGCCGCAGACCATCACTCGGGCACCGCCGGTGATCAGGGTGGCCACACGCTCTGCGTCGGCCTCCAGAGCGTCCTGTACATAGCGGGCAGGGGTGCCGCGGGACACTGCCAATGTCCGCGCGGTCAAGCGACCGTCGTCCAGCCAGTCTGTCAGCTCTTGGTCATAGGGGTATCCGTTCCGGTCCGAGCGGATGCCGAAGTACAGGTGCAGCGGACGCTTGGGGGCGTTTTCCCGCGCAAATCCGGCAAGCGCGCCGATCCCTGCGCCTGCACCCACCAGAACGAGAGGCGCTTTGCCCGTGTCGGGGTGGAAGGCGGCATTGCGCGTGGCATAGGCCGCGACGGTTTCGCCAATGTTCAACGTGCACAGCTGCGTGGAGCACAGACCGCCGGGTTGCTTGCGGACACAGATTTCCAGAAACCCGTCCCGCGTTCCCGAGGCCAGCGAATAGGCGCGGGGGACGGTGCTGCCTTCGGGCAGGATATGCAGCAGATCACCGGCCCGTAGCCCCGCGAAGCCGCGGCTCAGCAGCCGGTCTATCAAGGGTACATCGGGCAGGGCAAAGCGTAGGATGGCCGTGGGCGCTTGGGCGTCCTCGCCATACATGCGCGACGACAGGAGCGTCAGCGCAGCCGTCCGGCGGTCGGGAAGGTGCGCGGCGATCGCAGACAGGTCCACCCCGATGCTCTGGCCGAAGACGATGGCCCAGTTGGTAAAGTCCCGCTCTGACTGGCGGTCCACTGCGCCTTGGGCCGCGCCCATGGTCCAGCCTTGGGTGGCGGCGGTCTGCCGGACCACATCTGCATAGGCGCAGTAGCTTGGGTAGCTGCTGTCGCCAAAGCCCAGAACGGATAGCGGAGCTTGCAAGGGGTGCGCAGCATTCAGCCGGTCCAGAAACCCGTGTGCGCCTTCGGGCGCGTCGCCTTCGCCATAAGTGGCCGCCAGAACGACGATCTGCGCGGCTTTGCCATAGCGTTGGGGCGCGAAATCCGACATCGCGGCGACATGAACGGGCGTCCCCGAAGCCTCTAGCGCCGAGCCCAAGGCATTGGCATAGCCCCATGTGGTCCCGCCCTCGGAGCCGACCAGCACCACGACGTTGGCCTTGTTTGCGGTGCCAAAGCTGCGGCGTCCGGCAATACGGCCACCAAGCCAGATCAGAACGCCGGTTCCAGACAGCGCCGGCACTACCAAAGACGCCAGCCCGAGCACCAGCCCCAGCCACGCCAACCCCTGACCGGTGTGCAGCAGGTGCACGACATCCATCGCCCGCGACCATCCGCTGCGGTCCTCCCAGGACAGCAGATCACCGGTCACCGGATCTACATAGCCCGCGCCTGCATCGGTCTCGATCAGATAGGCCGTCCCCGGAACGTCCGCGCGGGGCAGGGAGATCGCGCGGATTGTGCGGCCTTCGATCATCGTGAGCTCTGGCAGGTCTGCGGGATCGGCAGCGGGGCCTGAGCTGACACTGGTCGGGTAGGCGGGGTTCGGTGCGGTCTGGGGGACAAGGCCAAGGGTCGCGCCTGCCATCCAGAGCCCTGTCAGGGACGAAATCAGGATACCGACACCGGCGATCCGCGCGACTTTCAGGTGCCAGCCGTGCGCCCCGCCGGACCGGTCAGGGGTAAACAGGCGCTGCCATCCGCCCATCCGCCGCGCCGCCAGCGCATAGCCCGACAGGCAAAGCAAGATCATCGCCGTGGTCACGCCGATGACAATCAGGTGTCCCGTGTCCCCCAGAAACAGCGAGCGGTGGAGATCCTCAAGCCACAACTCTGTCGCGTTGGTTTCAACCGGACCTATGGCCTCGCCGGTTGTGCCATCAACGCGGATCTGTTCAAAACCGTTTGCGCCGAACCTGACCGCGACCATGCGGCCGTTGTCATCGACGGTGATCTGCTCGGCGCCGGGAACAGAGGCGCTGACAGCAGAGACCAGATGACCGGCGTCCAGCGTGTCTGCCCTGCTTGTTGCCTCAATGGCAGGAAAGACAGCCAGAATCGCACCGGTGAGTGCGACTGAAATCACGATCAGCGCACTGATCAGGCCAGCATAACGGTGGAGGACACGGAACATCGTCCACCCTCACATATCGAAGGTGAAACTTGTGATATAGCCGCGGCCCGCGACGGTCTGCCCGGCATTTTCCTTGGTCAGGGGCAGGATGATCTCGGCGGGACTGTTCGGCATGTGTTCGACCGCCGCATCCACGCGGATCTGGTAGCCTGCGTCGATCAGGGCGTCCGCGACTTCGACGGTAAAGGCCATCGTCTCGCCCGAGCCGACGCTGGCCCCTGTCAGGCCGTTCACTTCGGCAGGGTTCCCGCCCGTGGCTGCGTACCAGCCGGTCAGGCTGTCCCACCAACGGGACTTGCCGCTGGCGATGTGCAGGGTGCGCTGGTATTTGCCGCTGGCATCAGTGAGGTAGTAGGCCAGATAGGCTTCTTCGCCGCCATAAGGCCGCAGGGTGGTTTCCAGCGTGATCTCAGCAGCGTTCACCAGCGACGGCGCTGTCAGCGCAGTACTGGCCGTGAGCAAAGGTCCAAGAACTTTCATCAAATGTCTCCGTCATCGAGGCCAGAAGAGCAGCCCCGCGAGCCTGTTTCTCTGCGCGCAACCTGAAGCGAAGCTGAAGGGCGTTTGCCTATGGCTTCAGCTTGGCTTCAGGTTTGGGGGGAACTGTGTTGAAGTGCCCGAAAAGCGGCGGAGAATTGCGATGCGCGTCCTGTTGGTCGAAGATGATATGGTGCTGGGCTCTGCCGTGGCCGATCAGGTGCGGGCGGACGGGCACAGTGTGGATCATGTCACGCGGCTGGAGGATGCGGATGCGGCGCTGCGGGCGTCGGCCTTTGATCTGGTGCTATTGGATCTAATGTTGCCCGACGGGCGCGGGGTGCCCATGCTGCGGGACTGGCGCGGGGCGGGCAATGTGACCCCGGTGATCATTCTGACCGCACTGGACCAGATCAGCGACCGGATCGCGGGGCTGGACGCGGGGGCTGACGACTATCTGGTCAAACCCTTTGATCTGGCAGAACTATCCGCGCGGATCGGATCGGTGTCGCGCCGCTATGCCGGCAACCCCAACCCGCTGATCCCCTTGGGCGAGATCGAGGTGAACGTGGCCGCCCGCGTTGTCACCCGCGCCGGTCAGATGGTGGCGCTGACGGCCCGCGAATGGGCGATCTTCGAGGCGCTGCTCCAGCGGCCGAACCAGCTGTTCACCAAGGCGCAGCTCGAAGAAGCGCTGTACTCCTTTGACGACGTGATCGGGTCCAACACCATCGAGGTTCACGTCAGCCACCTGCGCAAGAAACTGGGCCGCACGGTGATCGTGACAGAGCGCGGGCTGGGATACCGGTTGGGGCAACCATGAAGGGGCTGATCCCACGGCCCACGTCCTTGCAGGGGCGGATCGCGCTGGTGTTGGGGGCGGTGATCACCTTGATGTGGCTGGGGGCGGCCATCGTGACCAGCCGCCTCTTTCTGCACGAGTTCGCCGAACAGTTCGACCGCGAGCTGCGCGGCTCTGCCGAACGGATCGTCCAGATCGTCCTGCGCGAAAGGCACCGCGAAGACGAAGGGGCACACAGCGTCCGGCGTATTCAGGGGCACAGGGACCAACTGGAATTTCTGGTGATCTCGGACACGCGCGGAGTTCTGTTGCGGTCCGAGGACGCGGACAAGATCGCATTTCCTGCGCGAGATGGCTTTGCGAATGTCAAAGGCTACCGCGTCTATGTGGACCGTATCCGGCGCGGGGATATCACAGTCGCCGTGGCCCAACCCCTGAGCGAACGGGACGAGCTGGCTTGGGCTGCGGTGCTGGGGATGTCACTGCCTTTGGTGGTGGTGATCCCGCTGTCTCTGATCGCTATTGTGATTGTAGTGCGCCGCGGTTTGCGGCCTGTCATCGGGCTGCGGCGTGAAATGGCCCGCCGCGGGCCCCATGATCTGTCGCCGGTGTCCGCGGACGGGATGGTGCAGGAACTGGTGCCCTTGGTCAGCAGCACGAACAAGCTGATCGCCCGTCTGGCCGAAGCCTTCGAGGCCGAGCGCAGCTTTGCCGCCAATGCCGCCCACGAGTTACGCACACCGGTGGCAGGGGCCATCGCGCAGGCGCAGCGCCTGAAATCCGAGAGCTCGGACCCCAATACCACCGCCAGAGCGACCGAGATCGAGACCACCCTGAAACGGCTGAACCGCTATACCGAAAAGCTGATGCAGCTGGCGCGGGCCGAGGGGGCGCGGCTTCGTGGGGATGCGGCGGTTGATATCCGTCCCGTGGTCCGGTTGACGGTGCAGGATTTCGAACGCAGCGAAGGCGGGCGGATTGATCTGGCCATGCCAGAGACAGCGGTGCCATCGGATCTGGATCTGGACGTTCTGTCGATCTTGCTGCGGAACCTGATCGAGAATGCCTTGCGGCACGGCTCTGCCGAAGCGCCGGTCATTGTGACTTTGGCCGAGGATGGCGAGATCGTGGTGGCCAATGACGGGCCTGCGGTGCCCTCGGCGGATCTGGCCCGTCTGACCCAGCGTTTCAGTCGGGGGAACGGCGCCGGAGACGGCACCGGTCTGGGTTTGGCGATTGTCCATGTAATCGCGGATCGTAGCCGCAGCTGGCTGGCCGTCCGGTCGCCGCGCACAGGCAGCGACCAGGGGTTCGAAGTGCGGTTCCGGCCCTGATCAGTGGGCCTTCTTGCCAGTGAGGCCAGAGACGACACCCACCACAGGGATGAGGATCGCACCGACCACCAGACCCACGATCCCGTCGAGGAAGGCCGTGACGAACCATTCCACCGCACCTTGGAACTGGACGACCATGTGCGCCAGAGAGACCGCGATGTTGTGGATGAAGTCATAGGGGGCGTGGACACCCATTTCGTGCAGCCCGTGGATCAGGATCGAGCCCCCGACCCAGATCATCGCCGCTGTGCCGATGACGATCAGCACGTCCATCAGGATCGGCATTGCCCGCACCACAAAACGGCCAAGCCAGCGCGTCGCGCCGAACCGCCCGTTCTGGGCCATTGCCAATCCGACGTCGTCCGCTTTGACGATCAGGGCAACCACCCCGTAGACGGCGACCGTGATCAGAATGGCCGCAACGGCCAGAACGGCGGCCTTCATGATCAGGCTCTCTTCGGCAGGGACACCGGAGAGGACGATGGTCATGATCTCGGCAGAGAGGATAAAGTCGGTCTGGATCGCGCCTTTGACCTTTTCGTCCTCCATGGTCTTGCCCGCGACCTTTTCCTTGATGGCGTCGGCCTGATCATGGTGCTTGGGGCTGATGACATGCCAGACCTTTTCCGTGCCCTCATAGGCCAGATAGCAGCCGCCGATCATCAGCAGCGGGTACACCAGCCATGGCGCAAAGATCGACAGCAGCAGCGCGGCCGGCAGCAGCAGGACCATCTTGTTGAACAAGGAGCCTTTGGTGATCTTCCAAACGATGGGAAGTTCCCTCTCCGGATCGAACCCGTGGACGTATTTCGGGGTCACGGCCGCGTCGTCGATCACGGCGCCCGCGGTCTTGGACGAGGCCTTGACCGCCTGTCCCACCACATCGTCCACCGAGGCAGAGGCAACTTTGGCAATGGCTGCCACATCATCAAGAAGGGCGATCAATCCGCTCATAAGGTTTTCCCAAGTCCTAAATCGTTACGAGGTGGGTATAATCCAAGCGCGCCCGCAGGTCACGCCACCAGTTCTGTCTGTGTCGCGGCCTGCGCGTTCAGGCGCAGATAGCGATGGGCCAGCGCCAGCTTTGTCTTGACCTGATCGGTCAGAATAAACGGGTAGAGGTCCGGCAGGTCCAAGGCCCGGTTCACATGGTTGATCGCCAGCGTGGCATCCACGGCCATGCGGATCAGGGTCTCTGTATCGTCGCAGGCATAGGCGTCGAACCCTTCGGCCGGGCCGCCCTCGAACCGCATGCCAGAGGCTTGGGCGCTGTCCAACAGGTCCACAAGGTGCAGCAGGTGCGCTGTGGTTTCGGCCCAGTCCTCGTGGGGGTGGGCGGTCGCGTAGCTGGTGATATGGGTCTCGGCGGTCGGGGCGGGGGCCTTGTAGTGCTTTTCCAGCGCGACGCCGTAATCCGCACGTTCGTCCCCGAACAGAGCGCGGAAGTCATTCAGGAACTGCTGGTCCTCGGACAGACGCAGAAACAAGAAATGGGCCATCTCGTGCCGCATATGGCCGACCATCGTGCGGTATAGCTCGTCCAGAGCGGCGCGGCGGCGGGCCAGAACGACGGGGCTGGCTTCGGAGACGTTGATCGTGATCTCGCCATCCGCATGGCCCATGATTACGCGTTTGCGGCCCTCTGACGTTTTCTCGGCCAAGAGCTGGAACACAGGCCGCGCCCCGCTATCGGACGGACCGAACCAGCCCCACCGGTCCAGATTGGCCAGCATCCAGCGTTTGGCGGCTTCGGTCTGGGCCCAGAGGTCCACGTTTTTTGCCAGTTCGATGTCCGGAACCGTTTCGGTCATGGCACAAGAGCGGCAGAAATGGCCTTTGGTCGCGGCCCAGTTGCAGCCGATCTTGTCGCGGTTGGCGCAATCTGGTGCACCGGATGTCATGGTCTGGGTGGCGGGATCGAACACCAGCTTTTGGCCGCAGGTGCACGACAGGTTGTCAAAGTACACACGACGGGAGCAAGCAGGGCAGTGAAAGATTTGCATGTCTCAAACTCGGGGCGAGGGGGGGTGTCCGGTTCAACCTATAGTAGGTCGGTCTGGTTCCCTATGCCCTTAGTTTTCGACCGAAGGGAAGGTAAGGTATGCCGGCGCATTTGCGCAAATGCGCCGGCGGCGTGTGTTAGTTCAGCGCCTTGTCGGTGATCGCGTGGGTCCAGGCCCCTTCGGGGGTTTTGGTGATCACGGGGTCCGAGCCGCCACCCATCAGAGTGTCTACGGTGCGCTGGTAATCCCCCTCGTCCAGGGCGCCGTTCGAACCGGCGGTCAGCTTGGCCACTTCGCCCATCATGCGGACCTGATGCTCGATGGTCTGGGCGCCGGTCTCGTCGTATTCCAGAACGATTTCAGCGGCTTCCTCAGGGTTTTCCTCAGCCCACTTCCAACCCTTCATCGAGGCGGCGACAAAACGCACCATCTTGTCCTCGAACGCGGGATCGGCCAGCTTCTCTTCCATCACATACAGGCCGTCTTCCAGTGTGGCGACGCCCTCGTCCTCGTATTTGAAGGTGATCAGATCGTCCGCCGAAATACCCGCGTCGATGACCTGCCAGTATTCGTTATAGGTCATGGTCGAAATACAGGCTGCCTGCTTTTGCAGCAGCGGATCGACGTTGAAGCCCTGTTTCAGCACCTCGACACCGTCCGCGCCGCCGCTGGTGGGGATGTTCAGTTTCGACATCCACGACAGGAAGGGATATTCGTTGCCAAAGAACCAGACACCCAGCGTTTTGCCCGCGAAATCCGCGGGGCTGGTGACGCCGCTTTCCTTCAGACAGGTCAGCATCATGCCCGACGATTTGAAGGGCTGCGCGATGTTCACGATGGGCGCGCCGTTTTCACGGGCCGCCAGCGCCGATGGCATCCAGTCGACCATCACATCCGCGCCGCCACCCAGCAGCACCTGAACGGGGGCAATGTCGGGACCGCCGGCCTTGATCTCGACATCCAGATCGGCCTCTTCGTAATAGCCCTTTTCCAGCGCCACATAGTAGCCGGCGAACTGGGCCTGTGTGACCCATTTTAGCTGGAGGGTCACGTCATCCGCGGCAAACGCGCCGGTGGCCAAAGCGGCCAGAGAAACAGCACTGGTCAGTAAAGTCTTCATGGGTACAACCTCCGAGTTGTGGTGCCGGATTTTCCGGTTTTATAGGTGCGGATCTAGCCGCGTTGGGACGGGTGCCAGAAGGTCACCCGTTGTTCGACAAAAGACACAAGGCCATAGAGCGCAGAGCCCGCGATGGCGGCGACGGTGATCTCGGCCCAGACCATGTCAAGGTTCAGGCGGCCCACCTCGGTCGAGATGCGAAAGCCCATCCCTTTGATGGGGGAGCCGAAGAATTCCGCCACAATCGCCCCGATCAGCGACAGCGTGGTCGCGATTTTCAGGCCGTTAAAGATGAAGGGCATGGCGGTGGGGATGCGCAG